>NZ_JADGDZ010000037.1 GCF_016744625.1 Winogradskyella sp. | reverse complement strand
GTGATAAGGGGTATATATTGAAACATTTGGCAATAAAAAAATATTTTACTTCATTTACAACAGATAGTTTAGAAATGGAAAAAAACTTATCTGATGAAAAAATGGAAGAGTTAGATAAAGAGCTTCGTAAATTATTTGAAAAATATAATAAAAAGTGCATTTTATCCGTTTTACTTGGTAGTTCGTCGAGTTTTTATATATTTGTTCGGCAAGAGTCTCAATTTTAGATTTATATGATCAGAAACATAAAAAAACTATTCCTTCCATTTGCATTGCTTTTATTTATGCAATTGAGCTATGCTCAATTAGGGTTTTCTCACGAAATAGGCGTTATTGCTGGCCCTATTGCCTATCAATCGGATTTTGGTATCCGTTATGATTTTGAAACAAATTCTGGAAATACAGGCTTTGGAATTGGGATTGTTCATTACATCAACTTTGCTTATCGCGCCGATTGTAACTGTTATACAACTGACACTTATTTTAACGACCATTTTAAATTACGAAGTGAAATAGCTTGGAATAAAACAACACTTAACCATTTCGGAAAGTGGGTAGATCCAAGTAGAACTAGTGATGACGCTGATCGATTAAGAGCACATTCTGGCGAGGCTCAAAATTGGGATATTGGAATGCAATTAGAATTTTTCCCAAGAAGTATTAGGGCTTTTTCTGCCGGAGCTTATTCTTTTGCTCCATTCGCAAGCTTAGGCACACATTATGTATCTTATAACCCAAGTGTAACGACTACCTATGGTGACACAAATATCGAAAATACTAACAACTTTTACTCAAGGTGGGAACCAGGTTCTGTAAGTGACCAAAGTGGATCTACATGGTCAGTGGTTTCTAGTATAGGGACAAGGTATAAGCTCACTATCCTTTCTGACTTAATGGTTGACCTAAGGTTTCAATATTTCTTTAGCAATGCAACTGACGGACTTGATCATCAGTTAGCATCAAATAAATCTAATGATTGGCTCGTGTGGTTAAACTTTGGGTACATTTATTACCTCGACTAAAACCTTAAAATAATAATAGTATACAAAAAAGACCAAATCACAAGATTTGGCCTTTTTTGTTATTTAGGATTTATATTAGTTACCCTATTGCTTGTTTTAAATCTGCAATTAAATCGTCTTTATCTTCAATACCAACGCTTAATCTAATTAAAGAATCTACAACACCTGTTCTTTCTCGCTCTTCCTTAGGAATACTTGCGTGCGTCATACTTGCAGGATGACCTGCTAATGACTCAACTCCTCCAAGAGATTCTGCTAGTGTGAATATTTTTAAGTTTTCAACAATTTTAATAGCTTCTTTATAATTATTTCTTCTCGTTGTAAATGATACCATACCTCCAAAATCATTCATCTGAGATTTTGCGATCTCGTGATTTGGATGATCTTTAAGACCTGGCCAATACACATTTTTAATTTTTGGGTGATTCTCTAAATATTCTGCAACAGCTTTTCCGTTTTCACAATGACGTTGCATACGTATATGTAAAGTTTTTATCCCTCTTAAAGCTAAAAATGAATCTTGTGGACCACAAATTGCACCACTAGCATTTTGAATAAAACATAAACGATCTGCTAAATCCTTATCTTTTACAATCAAAGCTCCCATTACCAAATCACTATGACCTCCAAGATACTTTGTAGCAGAATGCATTACTATATCAGCGCCTAAATCTAAAGGTCGTTGTAAATAAGGAGTAGCAAAAGTATTGTCTACAGCTAGCAATACCTTGTGTTTCTTTGCAATTTTAGCTGTTGTTAAAATGTCAATGATATTCATCATTGGATTAGTTGGTGTCTCTACCCAAATCAACTTAGTGTTAACATTAATATAATCTTCAATACGCTCTGCATTTTTCATACCAATGAAATGAAACTTTATCCCAAAGTCTTCATATATTTTAGTAAATAAACGGTAAGTCCCTCCATATAAATCATTAGTAGAAACCACCTCATCTCCAGCTTTCAATAGTTTTAGAATTGCATCAATTGCAGCCAAACCAGAACCAAATGCTAATCCATGATTTCCATTTTCTATACTCGCAAAAGCATTTTCTAAGGCATTTCTTGTTGGATTGTGTGTTCTAGAATATTCATACCCTTTATGACCACCAGGAGTCGTTTGTGCATAAGTTGAAGTTTGATAAATTGGCGGCATTACAGATCCGTATGCAGGATCGTGCTCTTGACCTCCATGTATTGTTTTTGTGTTGAATTTCATGTGTTGCTATTTATTATTTTTAACCGATCACATAGAACATCCTAAGTCATCAGCTTTACACCAAAGGTCATTTTAAGCACAACAAATTAAACCTATAATTCGTTCTATTCAAATCTATGCAATACCTTTATTGAATGTTTAACAAAATCTAATCTAAATATTGAAACAAGTATTCTCTTTTTTAGTTTTTTTAATGCTTTTGAATTCGTGTACTTCTGAATTTAAGCCTGCTACTTTTAAAACAACCTCGATTGACAATACATTTGAAGCCGATATTATGGTTTCTTATGATAAAGCAAAAGGGGGAAATGAGCTTAGTGAAGCTATTAACAGTAATATTGAAAGCACCATCATCAGCACTTTAAATTCATCTGAAAACAAGACGGATTTAAACACAGTCTTAAAAGATTTTAATTCAGAATACATCAGCTTTAAAAAAGATTTTCCAGAGGCTTCAGAACTTGTTTGGGAATTGAGTGTTGAAACCGAATTAACCTATCAATCTAAAGACGTTATTACCATAGCTATTAGCTCTTATGAATTTAAAGGTGGTGCACATGGCAACGATAAAATTGAGTTCCTAAATCTGAATGCTAAAACTGGAGAAATCCTAAATCAAAATGATATTATAGAGAGTGTAGATGATTTTAAAGCCTTAGCAAAAACTCATTTTATAAAATCCTTAGAAGTTGAAGAAGACAATTTAAAAATGGAAGACTTCTTTTTTGGAAAACCATTTCAACTACCAGAAAACATTGGCTTTAGCCAAGATGGTTTCGTTTTACTTTACAACGTTTACGAAGTTGCATCCTACAACCAAGGTTATACTGAATTTGTTATTCCGTTTGAAGACGTGGAATCTTATCTAAAAGTTAATTAATCCGCTTTTCTTGTTAATCGTTTTATAATTGGTTCTACTGTTAAACCTTGTCCTACAATAGATACAATAACAACTATATAAGTAATTACTAAGAACAATTCTCTATGCATTTCTTGAGTTAGACTCAGCGCTAAAGCAATAGAAATACCTCCTCGTAATCCTCCCCAAGTCATTATTAAATTTGTTTTTGGCACAAAGTCTAATCGCTTTGCAAAGAACTTAATAGGTAACCATAAAGAGATATAGCGACACATTAAAATTATCGGAATGGCTAAAAGTCCGGCATAAATATATTTTCCTTCTAAAGTTAAAACCAACATTTCCATACCAATCATTACAAACAAAATAGTATTTAAAAGGACATCTATAAGCTCCCAAAATTTATCAACATAAGCTTCTGTTGTTTCAGACATCGCTGAGTTTCTAACCGTATCATTACCAACAATAAGACCTGCTGTTACCATAGCTAAAGGCGCAGATAAATGAAATTTATGCGCTAGCATTGTTCCTCCCATTACAGTTGCAATAGTTAAAATCACTTCCACTTCGTAGTTATCTATAGATTTCATTAATCTATAAGTAATCCAACCAATTAATAATCCTAAAGCTACACCACCTATAACTTCTTGACCAAATAAGGTTGCGATTTCAGAAAACTCAATCGCAGCATTTGGCTTTGCAGCAATAGCAAAAATGGTTAAGAAAACTACAACTCCTACTCCATCATTAAATAATGATTCGCCAACAATTTTGGTTTCTAATTTTTTTGGAGCTCCTGCTTTTTTTAAAATCCCTAATACAGCTATTGGGTCTGTAGGAGATATTAAAGCACCAAATAATAAACAGTAAATGAATTCTATATTTAATTCCATCCATTGCAATACATAAAACATTACAATACCTACTAAAAATGTAGAAATCAAAACTCCTAATGTTGCGAAAGCTAAAATGGGTCCTCGTTGAATCTTTAACTGATTAAAGTTGGTGTGCAAAGCTCCTGCAAAAAGTAAAAAACTCAACATAATATCGAGCAAAACAGTTTCAAAATCAATGCTAGAAATAAATTCTTTTTCTCTTATAAGAAGAGTGTCATCGAACTGACCAATACCAATCAAAACTACAGTAAATACGATGGTTATTAACATTAAGCCAATTGTAATCGGAAGTTTTAAAAACTTGACATTTATATAACCAAAGATTGCTGATAGAACTATTAAAATTGTGGCGATTGAGTAATATTCCATTTATCTATAACGATTTTCTAAGTGCTAGAATATAACCTAAATGAATGCCTTCATGAAAATTATTGAATTCTATAGCTTCTTCAACATTGCTTAACGTACTTTTAGTACTGACTCTGTATTGATTATATGATTGAAAAATTTTATTGTCATAATCCTCCTTAGTTTTCTCAATCGTAGAAAACAATAACCCTTTTACAGTATCAACCTCTGCTTGAGATAAATCTCGCTCTGCCTTGGTTCCTTTTCTGTATGCTGTTATCATTTCTTCTGAGAGAAGCATTGGAAGTTCTGATAAATTGTATATTAATAGCTGCTGTGTAACAATTGTATGTACAATATTCCAAATGATATTATTATTGAATCCTTGAGGCACTTTATTTAATTCTTCTAAGGTGTGATTCTCAATAAAACTTTCTAATAGTTTTCTGTTTTTTATAGCTACATCAAATGCGTAATCCATAAGATTATATTTTTCTTAAATGTAATTAAAATTCGTATTAATTACGGTTACTTTGTGCTTTCAAAATTATATAGATTTCGGATATGAAAAAAATATATTATTTAAGTACTTGTAATACTTGTACAAGAATTATTACTGAGCTCAATTTGCCTGAAGGATTTATACTTCAAGATATAAAAACGGAACCGATGACTGAAGTTCAAATTCAGGGCATGAGAGATCTAACGGATAGTTACGAAAGTCTATTTAGTAAACGTGCAAGATTATATAAAGAGCTTGAATTAAAAGACAAATCACTTACAGAAGACGACTATAAAAACTACATTTTAGAACATTATACATTTCTAAAACGTCCAGTTATATTATTCAACAATAAGGTCTTTATAGGTAATTCTAAAAAAATAGTAGAAGCTGCAAAACAAACTATACATGAAAAGTAGGGGCTTCGCCATTTTCGCCCTTTTAATAGTCCAAATTTTATATGGCCTCAATTACACTTTTGCAAAAACGGTAATGAACGAAAATTTTGTAAAACCTTTTGCTCTAACGGTTTTAAGAGTTGGAGGAGCAGCTATATTATTTTGGTTATTTAGTTTATGGCTGCCAAAAGAAAAAGTAGAACGAAAAGACTATTTTAAATTTTTTATAGCTGCAGTTTGTGGCGTTTCAGTTAATATGTTATTCTTTATTAAAGGCGTAGAATTAACAACACCTATTCACGCATCTGCAATAATTACTACGAATCCGATACTTATCTTAATCTTGTCCTTACTCGTTTTAAAAGAAAGGATTACCATTTTAAAAATTATTGGTCTAACCTTAGCACTTTCTGGTGCTTTAGCGTTAACACTTTTTGGAGATTCTGATAGAGCTGGTGACAATATTTTGCTAGGTAATACTTTTATTTTTATAAATTCTATATTCTTTAGTATATATATAATTTTGATTAAACAACTAACTGCAAAATATCATCCTTTTACGTTTATAAAATGGTTGTTCTTATTCGGGTTTTTTATAGTATTACCTTTTGGTTATAACGAATTGCAGGAGGTACAATGGGAAACATTCACACCTAGTGCTACATTTGCTGTACTTTTCGTAGTTATTGGAGCAACATTCGGAACTTATCTACTTAATCCTTTAGCATTAAATAAACTCAAGGCTTCAACCGTTGGTGTATTTATATACTTGCAACCAGTAATTGCAGGTTTATTCGCTATTACTATGGGAGCAGATAGTATAGATGCCATAAAAGTCATTACTATGGTTCTTATATTTTCTGGTGTATATTTAGTCTCTCTTAAACCCAAAAAAGTCAACTAATTTGTCTTTAAAATCTAAAATATTTAAAACGGTAAATGCCATTCCACAAACTTATTGGGATAGTATTGATTGTTGTACCAACATTTATTATTCTCCTGAGTTTTTAAAGGCTTTTGAACTTGCCAATACAGATATTGAGTTTAATTACATTTTTATTTTAAAGGATGATGAAGCTGTAGCTTTTGCCAATACTCAAGTTGTAACCATCGGAATTGAAACCATCACCAAAAACATAAAAATGTCTACTAAGATAAGGCGTCTAGTAAACAATATGTTTTGTAACAATCAAATCCGTGTATTATTCTGTGGCAATGTGTTTTTAAGTGGCGAATATGGCACTTTTTTAAAAGAAGGTGAAGATAAAATTGAAACGTTTAAAGCTATTGCCGAAGGTGTAAAGCAATTATCTAAAATCGCAAAAAAACTCAATGCTGTTTTTGTTAAAGACTTTGAAAACGAATCACTTTACATTACGGATCATTTAAAGTCTTACGACTATGCTGCAATGCATGTAGAGCCTAATATGATTATTTATCTAAAACCAGAATGGCACTCTTTTGATGATTATAAAAATGCACTAAAATCTAAATACAGAGTAAAAGCTAATAAGGCAGATTCTAAAAGTGAAACATTAGAGGCTAAATTCTTCTCGGTTGAAGACATTAAAACGCACAAAGATGAACTTCAGGCGTTATATCAAAATACCATTAATAATGCCGATTTCAATGCCCAAATTCTAAACCTTGACACCTACATTCATCTTAAAAAAGCTTTTGAAGATAAATTCATTGTTAAAGGTTATTTTTTAAATGGAAAATTAGTTGGATTTCTTTCGGCAATGAAAAATGAAATGCATCTCGATGCCCATTTTATAGGTATTGATTATTCTAACAATAAAGAATTTGCGATTTACCCAAGGATTTTAAACGATTATGTACGATTAGGGATTGAAACCAAATCAGATCAAATTAACTTAGGTCGTACAGCTTCTGAAATTAAAAGTACACTTGGAGCTGAACTAAAAGCTTTAACATGTTATTGTAAGCATAAAAGATATATCCCAAATCAGATTTTAAAACCGTTTATAAAGAATGTTCATATTAAAACATTTAAGCAACATTCGGTTTTTAAATAGTACTTAAACCGACATTGGTTTTGGCCGCACACCATACTTACGCGTATCTGCTTTTGTAAGCGTTTTATAACCTTCAGATTTTGGGAATTTGTGAGCTAATTCTAATAAAGGTTCTGGCAAACCTGTTAGCTTTCTTGCTTTTAAGTCTATCCAACCACCTTGCATTTCGCAATAGGCTAAATTTTCACCTTTGTGATTGTAAAAATTATGTTCAAACATAAACAACATCCCATCCTCACTTAATCCAGAAATCTCAATTGTAACTGTAATTGGTGCTCCGAGAAAAGACTCTTTAAAATAATACATATGTTCATAAAATACTACTGGTCCAACATTATGTCTTCTAATCTCTGGCATAGAAAAACCATATCCACTAAAGAACGACATTCTTGCATGACTCATAAAATTGGTATAAGCAGAATTGGCTAAATGACCATTAGCATCTACATCACTCCATCTAATTTCAAACTGTTTTTTATACGTCATGTTTTTTTTCAAATTGCGGAAGCAAAGTTAAGAAAGTATCTTATGCGCGCATAAGAGTTTCTAAAAAGATTAATACATCTTTAAAACCGTTCAATTTTGTACCTTTGCGCAACTTTAATAGCATCGTCTTAATGATACAATCCATGACAGGTTATGGGAAATCTGTACTTCAGCTCCCAACAAAAAAAATATCAATTGAATTAAAATCACTGAATAGCAAAAGCTTAGACCTTAATGCACGTATGCCATCCATGTATCGTGCAAAGGAGTTGTCTATTAGAAAACTTATTGCTAAAAGTCTTGTTAGAGGAAAAGTAGATTTTTCGCTATACGTCGAAATTACAGGCGAAGACACCAGCTCTAAGATTAATAAAACAGTAGTCAATGAATATATGAAACAACTCAAAGATGTTGTTGATGGAGATGCTACTGAACTCTTAAAAATGGCAATTCGCTTACCAGATGCTATAACTACTGAGCGAGATGAAATAGATGAAGAAGAATGGAGTACAATTAACACTGAAATAAATGAAGCTATTTCTAAAATTATAATTTACCGAAAAGACGAAGGAGCTATTTTAAAACAAGACTTTACTGATAGAATTACAACACTTAGACGTCTATTAAAAGAAGTTATTACTATGGATCCTGATCGTATCGATGGAGTAAGAGCACGTTTAGAAAAGGGTGTTTCTGATATTAAAGAAAAGGTAGATGAAAACCGTTTTGAACAAGAGTTGGTTTATTACATTGAAAAGTTTGACATCACTGAAGAAAAAGTGAGATTAGATAATCACTTAGATTATTTTACTAAATCCTTAAATTCTGATGATTCTAATGGTAAAAAACTCGGTTTTATATCTCAAGAAATTGGAAGGGAGATTAATACGATTGGTTCGAAATCTAATTATGCTCCAATGCAAAAATTAGTTGTTCAGATGAAAGATGAACTTGAGAAAATTAAGGAACAATTATTGAATGTACTTTAATAGTAATTAGTAAATTTTATCATACGTGTCAGAAGAAAATAATATAAAACAAGGAAAGCTCATTGTATTTTCAGCACCATCAGGATCTGGAAAAACAACCATAGTTCGTCATTTACTAAAACAACAAGAACTCAATTTAGAGTTTTCTATTTCTGCCACATCGAGAGAAGCACGTGGCAATGAAGAACATGGTAAAGATTATTACTACCTATCATTAAAAGAGTTTAAGAACAAAATAAAAGCTGATGCCTTTTTAGAATGGGAAGAAGTCTATAGAGATAACTTTTATGGTACTCTAAAAACAGAGGTTGAGCGTATTTGGGCAAAAGGAAAACATGTTATTTTTGATATTGATGTTTCTGGCGGCTTAAGAATAAAACGAAAATTCCCAGACCAGACACTAGCTGTTTTTGTAAAACCGCCAGATTTAAACGAATTGGTAAGACGACTTAAAGACAGAGGTGAAGAAAGTGAAGAAAAAATAAGTATGCGTGTTGCAAAAGCACCAGCAGAATTAGCAACAGCTCCACTCTTTGATGTTATTGTTGTTAACGCTGATTTAGATAAGGCTCTAGAAAATGCTTATACTTTAGTTTCAGGCTTTATAGCAAAATAATATGAAGATTGGTTTATATTTTGGCACCTTTAATCCTATTCACGTAGGTCACTTAACCATTGCTAACCATCTAGCAGAACATAGTGATTTGGACCAAGTTTGGTTTGTTGTAACTCCTTTAAGCCCTTTTAAGAAGAAAAGTAGCCTATTAGATAACCATCAACGACTAGAGATGGTATATCGCGCTACAAAAGATTATGCAAAACTTAGACCTTGTGATATTGAGTTTGGTTTAAAACAGCCCAATTACACTATAGATACTCTCACTTATCTTTTTGAGAAATTTCCTGAGCATGAGTTTGCATTAATCATGGGAGAAGACAATCTAAAAAGTTTTCATAAATGGAAAAATTACGAGCTCATTTTAGAGAATTATAATATATACGTTTACCCAAGACTTTCTAAAGGAAAAATTGATACACAATTTAACAAACACCCAAAAATTATTAACGTTTCTGCACCAATAATGGAGCTATCTTCTACGTTTATAAGGCAAGAAATCAAGGTTGGAAAAAATGTTCAGCCAATGTTGTCCGATAATGTGTGGCATTATATAGATGAAATGAATTTTTACAAATAAAACCTTAATTTGGTTTTTCAAACTGCTATATAATTGTTAGTTTTATACAAAGAACAAGAATGACATTTACCATTGTGTTTATAGTGATTATCTCTAGCTTAATTTTTTTTAAATTGAGAGATGTATCCTTGAGAAATAATTTAAATGTTAAGGATGAAAAGCGACTTTTAATAGCTGGTGGGTTAGTAGTTTTGTTTTTAATTACAAACATGACCTTGCCTTATCCACAATCATTATATTGGTTTATATTCCTAGGAGTGATTCTCATTGGTTCTGTGATATGTAGCGATATTATAAAAAAGGAACTCATCCGTTTTAAAAATTTAAAGACAAAAGATATGGTTGTTAACATACTCTTTTATAGTCTCTTTATTACTGTTATTCACTTATACATCTAAAAGTGATAAAAAGCATTTTCTAAATGCTCAATTTTATATCCCTTTTTCTCTCTAACTATAGCAATAATATCAAAACGAACTTCCAAGTCTAAGTCATTTTCAACAACATATTCATCTACCGCTTTTACTAAGTTTTTTATTTGTTTTGGTTTTACAAAATCTTGTGGGTTCCCAAAATCTGTAGTAGAACGCGTCTTTACTTCGACAATAGCCAATATATCATTTTTAGATGCTATGATATCTACTTCAGCTTTATCAAAACGATAATTGCGTTCTATAATCTTATAACCTTCTTTAATAAGAAAATTTACAGCAAGTTGCTCTCCTTTTTTACCAAGTTCATTGTGTTGTGCCATCTAGTTCTTGCGAAAGCAGGAGTCTCATCCTGCACATTTATTCTTTTTAATTATATTCTATAGTTAGTATCAATATAATCAATTGCTTCTTGTTGGGTTAACACAGAGAATTTTTTATAGCGGTTATGGACATCCACAATTTCATCCAATGCTTTTTGTACTAAAGTTTTATTCTGCCATGTATTAAGATGTGACACCACTGTTTGTAAGCAACCTCGTTTGTATGCTATTTGACCAAGCACATGAATTAATGTATCAGAAACACGTTTGGTTTCATCAAACTCGAGCTCCTTTAATAGTGGTAGAACATCTTGAGGATGTGTTCTTCCTCTCAATTCAATACCATGACAAATCTCTCGTCTTATCTCTTTGTCTGAATGTTTAAGGTATCCTTTTGCCCAATCTAAAACTAGTACAGGATTACGCTCTCCCATTTTCTTAATAGAACCAATGACTGCATTTCTTACACGATGATGATTATCAAACAAACCAGCATCCATAAAATCTTGAATCTTTTCAAAATGAAATTTCCCTATTTCACCAGCTGCATTAATAACAGTTTGTCTAATGAGTTCGTCTTCTGATTGAAAAAGTAATCTTAAGGTCGAAAAGATTCCAGCTTGTAATTGTGGCAGTCCGTAGAAAATTTTACCAATAGCTAAATAACCAGCTTTACGAATGTAAGTGTCTTCGTCTGAAAAGTAGTTTAGAATATTTTCAGTATTGTTCTGTTTTAAATCAACTTCAATATCTTGATTAATTTTTTTAACAAGTTGATTACGTTCTTCTTTATTAAGGTCATAAAAATTCATTTTACTTAGTTTTTAAAACTAAACAACGTCTTATCCTCAGAAACCTTCAACTCTACCTTTTTGCCAAAGGTCATTGCTAAATTCTTTTTCTCATGACCAGCAGGCATACCAAATGCAATAGGGAAATCATAATCAGCCAAAGCATCCAATATCAGTTGTTCTACAGAAGTTCCCCAAAGCGTGGTGTTCTTTCGCATTTTGGACATACCACCAACAATGAGTCCATTACAGTTATCAAAATAACCAGCACGTTTCATACTTTGAAGCATACGATCTATATGATATTTGTACTCCCCTATTTCTTCAATAAACAAGATTTTTCCTGAGGTATCTATACTCTCTTTAGAGCCTAACATTGTATGGAGCATGGTTAAATTTCCACCGACCAATGGACCAGAAGCTTCGCCTGTTCTATTATAATTAGAACTTTCTAAGGTGTAATCTGTTGGGTTTCCAAATAGAGCTGATTTAAAAGTTTCTATTGAATATTCAATCTCACTTAAATCCTTAGTTAAACTTACACACATTAAAGCGTGTAATGACTGAAAGCCTTCATTATGCACTTGGTTGTGTAAAGCTGTAATATCACTGTAACCAATGACCCATTTTGGATTGTCTTTAAATTTCGTGTAATCTAATTTTTCTAAAATTCTAACTGTTCCATAACCACCTCTTGCACACCAAATCGCACTAATTTTAGGATCATCCATCGCATTTTGTAAATCCTCACAACGCTCGTCATCTGTACCTGCAAAATGATCCGATTTACTAAATACATGTTTCCCTACAATGGTATGTAAACCCCAACTATTTAATAAATCAACAGCTTGTTGCACTTCGCGTTCACGATTTTTTAATATACCAGATGGCGCAACAATAGCAACAGTATCGCCTACTTTTAAATATGGTGGTTGAATTAATTCTGATGTCATTTCAATAGAATTATCAGTTTCATTTTGAGCATTTACATTTACGACTAAGCCAATAGCAAAATATAGAAATATAATATGTGGTCTCAAAATCATAAAAACTGCTTTTTGTAAATGTACATTTTTTTTCACGTTTAAAATATGCAAATGCACGTTTCTAAGTAGCCTTTATATTGCGTACTTTTGTCCATTAATTTAGTTGTAAAAACATTAAGATAGTCAACCTATCCCCTCGAGCGTAGTCGAGAGGTTTTTTATAATAATTAAGGGCTCGACTACGCTCGACCAGACAGTAATTTTCAAATGAGTTTACCAAAAAGATATACCATAACAGCAGCATTACCATATACAAATGGTCCAATACATATTGGTCATTTAGCTGGTGTTTATGTACCTGCCGATATTTATTCAAGATACTTAAGATTAACAGGTAATGATGTTGCTTTTATTTGTGGAAGTGATGAACATGGTGTGCCAATTACGATTAAGGCTAAAAAAGAAGGAGTTACTCCACAAGATATAGTAGATAAATACCATGCTATTATAAAAAAATCTTTTGAAGAGTTCGGCATTTCATTTGATAATTACTCACGTACTTCAGATAAAATTCATCACGATACAGCGTCAGAATTTTTTAAAACTTTATACAATAAAAACGAATTTGTAGAAGAAGTTTCAGAACAATTATACGATGCAGAAGTAAATCAGTTTTTAGCAGATCGTTTTGTAATAGGAACTTGCCCAAAATGTGGAAATGAAGAAAGTTATGGAGACCAATGTGAAAACTGCGGTACTAGCCATAATGCTACAGATTTAATAAACCCAAAATCAGCTATCACAGGCAATGTGCCAAGCTTAAAAGAAACCAAACACTGGTTTTTACCCTTAAATAAGCATGAGGATTTTTTACGAGAGTGGATTTTAAAAGGCCACAAAAAAGACTGGAAACCTAATGTGTACGGACAAGTAAAATCTTGGATTGATGATGGATTACGACCAAGAGCAGTAACAAGGGATTTAGATTGGGGAATTCCGGTTCCTGTAGATGGTGGAGAAGGTAAAGTGCTTTATGTTTGGTTTGATGCTCCTATTGGTTACATCTCTGCAACTAAAGAATGGGCAGCACGAGAAGGTAAAAATTGGGAAGACTATTGGAAAGATGAAAACACTAAACTCATTCACTTTATAGGTAAGGATAATATTGTGTTTCACTGTATTATATTCCCTTCAATGTTAAAGGCAGAAGGCTCTTATATTTTGCCAGAAAACGTACCAGCTAATGAGTTTTTAAATCTCGAAGGCAACAAACTTTCTACTTCAAAAAATTGGGCTGTTTGGTTACCAGATTATTTAATAGATTTTCCAAATCAACAAGATGTGTTGCGTTATGCTTTAACGGCTAATGCACCAGAAACAAAGGATAACGATTTTACTTGGAAAGATTTTCAAGCCAGAAATAATAATGAATTGGTTGCTATTTTCGGAAACTTTATAAACAGAGTTGTAGTCTTAACAAACAAATATTACGATGGCATTGTGCCACAGCCATCAGATTATAAAGAAATTGACGAAACGACTTTAGCCACGTTAAAAGCTTATCCTGCGGTTATTTCTAGTTCTATTGAGCGCTATCGTTTTAGAGAAGCGAGCCAAGAGCTTATGAACTTAGCACGACTTGGAAACAAATATCTTGCAGACGAAGAGCCTTGGAAAACAATTAAAACAGATGAAGCACGTACACAAACCGTAATGTTTGTTGCACTACAAATTGCATCTGCTTTGGCCACTTTAAGTGAGCCTTTTTTACCGTTTACTTCAACTAAACTTAAAGACATCCTTTGCCATTCAGAACTTGACTCAGAATCTAAATGGGAGGATATCGTCTCAACAGAAGTATTACTTCCTGCAGAACATAAAATAGGAAAAGGAGAACTTTTATTTTCCAAAATTGAAGATTCTCAAATTGAAGCTCAACTAGCGAAACTAGTAGCGAGCAAAAAAGCTAATGAAGCAGCTAAAAAAGTTACAGAACCTCAAAAAGAAGAAATTACTTTCGATGATTTTACAAAACTAGATATTAGAGTTGGCACTATTTTAGAAGCAGAAAAAATGCCAAAAACTAAAAAGCTTTTAGTTTTAAAAGTAAATACAGGTATTGATACTAGGACTATCGTTTCTGGTATTGCTGAAAGCTTTAAGCCAGAAGATATTATAGGAAAACGTGTTACTGTATTGGTAAACTTAGCACCAAGAGCATTACGTGGAGTTGAAAGTCAAGGTATGATTTTAATGACTGAAGATGTAGGTGGCAATTTGGTGTTTGTGAATCCTGATAAGGATGAAGTTTCTAATGGATTACAGATTAGTTAACATCTAATGACGCAATTATTAAAATTTATAATTTCAAATACCCAATTACCAGAATCTTCTGTTAAAAACACAATAACTTTACTTAACGAAGACTGTACTATTCCTTTCATTTCGCGTTACAGAAAGGAAGCCACAGGAAACTTAGATGAAGTACAAGTTGGTGATATTGTAAAATACAAAGAGCAATTTGAAGCTTTAGAAAAACGAAAAAAAGCAATTCTAAAAGCGCTCGAAGAACAAGATGTAATAACCGAAGAATTAAAACAAAAGATTGAAAAAACTCAAGATTTAATAACACTTGAGGATATCTATTTACCATACAAGAAGAAGCGAAAAACAAAAGCCGAAACCGCTCGTAAAAATGGATTAGAGCCTTTGGCTAAAATCATAATGAGCCAAAAAGCAAATGATGTAGAATCCATTGCATACAAGTATTTAAAAGGAGATGTTACTAACGCTAACGATGCACTAGAAGGTGCAAGACATATTATTGCTGAGTGGATTAATGAGCGATCAGATATTAGAACAAATCTGCGAAATCAGTTAGAACGCCATGCTCAAATAACCACCAAAGTTGTAAAATCTAAAGACGAAGACGAAAAAGCTCAAAAATTTAGAGACTATTTTGATTGGTCTGAGAGTTTGAGTAGAATTCCTTCTCACAGATTATTAGCTATTCTAAGAGCTGAAGGAGAAAATTATATTCGTGTGAAAATTGAAATTGATGATATTCGTGCTTTAGAGTATATTCACAATAGAATTATACGCAGTAACAATGCTTGTGCTGACCAGATAGAATTAGCAATTTCTGATGCTTACAAACGCTTATTATTTCCATCATTAAGCAACGAAGCATTAAACAATGCAAAAGAAAAAGCAGACGAATCTGCAATTACAGTTTTTGCTAAAAATTTAAAACAATTATTATTAGGCTCTCCAATTGGCGAAAAACGTGTTTTGGCTATAGATCCAGGATTTAGAACTGGTTGTAAAGTGGTTTGTTTAGATGCGCAAGGTACTTTAAAACACAATGAAACTATTTATCCACATGCTCCAAAAAACGATAGTATTGGAGCTATAAAAAAGATTTCGTCTTTAGCTGAAGCTTATAAAATAGAAGCTATTGCGATAGGTAATGGAACTGCCTCTAGAGAAACTGAAGCTATAATTCGTAAAATTCAATTTAAAAACGATATTCAGGTTTTTGTAGTGAGTGAAGCAGGAGCAAGTATTTATTCAGCATCAAAAATTGCGCGAGAAGAATTTCCAAATTACGATATTACGGTTAGAGGTTCTGTTTCTATAGGACGACGTTTACAAGATCCTTTAGCGGAATTGGTTAAAATCGATGCCAAATCTATTGGAGTTGGACAATATCAACACGATGTAGACCAAACAAAGCTTCAAAAGCAACTCGATGTTGTGGTAGAAAATTGTGTAAATGCTGTTGGTGTTAATATCAATACCGCAAGTACTCCTCTACTGAGTTCTGTATCTGGTATTGGACCAAAACTAGCCGAAAACATTTTTAATTACAGAAACGAAAATGGAGCTTTTAAATCGAGAAAAGACATTAAAAATGTACCTCGATTAGGAGGAAAAGCGTACGAACAAGCTGCTGGTTTTTTAAGAATTAGAGATGCTAAAAATCCTTTAGATAATTCTTCTGTCCATCCAGAGGCTTATAAAATAGTCGAAAAAATGGCTAAAGATGAAGGTGTGTCACTTCAAGAATTAATTGGTAATAAAGCTATACTTCAAAACATAGATTTAAAAAAATATTATACAGAAACAGTTGGCTTACCTACGCTTCAAGATATTATTAAAGAATTAGAAAAACCTGGATTAGATATTAGAGAGCAAGCCAAGGTGTTCACTTTTAATCAGAATATAAAAACGATTATAGACTTACATTCTGGGCAATTACTACCAGGTATTGTAAATAACATTACTAATTTTGGTTGTTTTGTAGATGTTGGGATTAAAGAAAGTGGTCTTATTCACGTTTCTAATCTAAGTGATAGTTTTGTAAAGGATGTAAATGAGCATGTACACTTACACCAACAAATTATCGTGAAGGTTTTGGAAGTTGATGTGGCTAGAAAACGGATACAGCTTAAGCTTCATAAATAGCTGTTATTAGTGTAATAATTTAAAAATTAACTCTAAATACTACGTTAGGTGTAATACCTAACGAATGCTGTTTAACTTTATCTATAACACTATCATTAAGCCTATAAAAATTATTAATGACATTCTTTTTATCTAAAAGATTCCATACAGATAATCCTATATTAGCCATTGTAGAGGAGCTTAATTTAAAATCATATAAAGCTGACACGTCAATTCTTAAATAGTCTTGTAATTGATTAGAATTGGTTGCATCATAATTAATTTCATTATTAGATATTTCGTTTCCAATAACTGGACTTGTTTTCGATCTTCCAGAATTCCAATTTAAGCCTGCTGAAACCTTTAATCTATCTGAAGTATAATTTGTTCCTAAAGTTATTGCGTGACTAATATCAAAATTACTCGGAAAGCTGTCCTCTGGTAAAGACTTAAAGCTATAGTCACTATTCATAAAAGAATAACTTAACCATGAATTGAAATCATTCAATTGCTTTCTCAAAATAAAATCAACACCTCTAACTTCATACAAACCAGCAGTTTTAATAAACTCATATTGGTTTTGAAACCCTTGACTTTGTGTTGTAATACCTTTTACTTTTTTATAATAACCATCAGCACTAATTAGCCATCCGCTTTTATTATATGATAAACCAATAGATCCTTGTCTACTTCTTATCACAGGAATGTCACTATCATTAGACAACTGCCACCTTCGTTTTTCAATGCCTAAAAAATCATTCTGAAAATTAATTACTTGAGATGCGTTTTGATGTTTGAATTCTCCCAAAACTTCAAAAGAAAAATGATTAAGAAACTTATGTGAGAAACTTAATCGAGGTTCAATAATATGCTTTTTGAATTTACCTATGTAATTATATCTCAACCCAGAGTTTAAATGTGTCTTTCTATCTTTTGACTTATAAAATAATTGCGAAAACACGCCATGTGTTCTCACCACTTCTGAAACTAAAGATCTAAAAAGGGGATTATCTACATCATCTAAATTTGTAATCTCTGTTTCCACAAAATGATACCCATTCTGTAATTTTACGCTTTCATTAATTGTATAATTTGCTTTTAATTTTACACTCGTTTCGGATACTATATTCTCTTGAAGAAATCGTTGAGAATCTAAAATATTAGCGTTTACAGATTTTAATTTATAATCTGTTTCATAAACTTCAAAATTTGTCTGCCATTTGCTATTCCAAATTTTCGAATAATATATTGCGCCAGCAATACTGTTTTGCGTTAGACTACTCTCTCTAGAATCTTCACTAGCATTAACCATCGTGTTTTCATTAAACACCAATTGGTTGGCAACATTGATAAAGTTAACTCTAAGTTCTTCCGCATCATTTATCTTATATATCCAACGCAACGAAACATCATAAAAATCGAATTCTTTGTCTGAATTGATAATACTCATCGCGTTATTTTCGACCTCTGTATCTTGAGAAATACGCTCAAAAAAATTATTGTAAGTTGGCGTTTCTGTAAAATCACTGATAGACTTTCGAGCAGCAACTTGTAATGATGATTTTTTACTAATCGGAATATCAGCAAAACCATTCGCATCAATAAAATTAAGACCCAAACTCCCCTTAAATTGTTTACTCACTTTTCTATCAGTTTCCATAGAGATAATACCAGAAACTCCATCTGTATACTCTGTATTAGAACCATTTTTTGTTAAGGATACACGTTGTGTTATCTGAGGATTAAACATAGAAATAAGACCAAAAAAATGACCAGATTGATACATTTTAATATCATCCCACAAAATTAGATTTTGGTCGTGTGTCCCACTTCTTATATTAATATTAGAAACGGTTTCGTTAATACTCTGAATTCCTGGAAATGCTTGCACAGCCTGTAATACGTCTGTATCTATTAAACCTGGAAGTATATCAAAATCTGAAATATCTATCTCAAAAGAGCCATTGTTTAACTTATTGATTCCTTTTACAATATAGCCTGCAACCATAACTTCTGATAATTCTTGAAGCTTAGAATTAACTTCATTTGAAATTATCAAAACCATATTATCATTAGTTAGTGTAAATTTAAATCCTGTTTGAGACTCTAAATATTTTAGTGTTTCATCAAGTGAAAGACTTTTTGAAGGTGCTACAATTTCGGTTTCAAAAATAGCATCTTCAGCATAGTTAAATTGAATATTGAACTGCTTTTCTAAAGAGTTTAAGATTTCTGACAAAGGCAATTTAGTGCTGGTCTCTTGCGCACTCGTTTCAAGAGAAAAAATAAAACTTAAAAATAGTATTAAAATATACCGCTTAGTTTGTTTTGCCATGAATTAGTACTTGGTTGGGTGAACTAATTTCAAAATTTAAATTCATCGGTTGCGTAATAGATATAAGAGCGTTTTCGAGATTGTTGTGTACAAATCCTCCTGAAAATAATCGTGTTGAATCTGTGTTTTTAAAAACAACTTTTACATTATACTGACGCTCTAATTCTTCAACAACTTTTGTAAATGGAATAGACTTAAAACGGCTTCTATTATTAGTCCAGTAAGGTTCTGTGTCTTGTGTTTTATCCTCACTGAACGCTTTATTTAAAATACGATAAGTATTACCTGCGGTTAACTGTCTTGTAATTGTATCTGAGGTTACTCTTACAATACCTTCATAACATATAACCTCAAAATAATCTTGACGTGCTTTTACATTAAATTCTGTACCAACAACCGTTACTATTCCACCTTCAGTAATAACATCGAATATTTTTCCTTTAGCAACTTTAAAATAGGCCTCACCTTCTAGGTTTAAACTTCTTTTAGAATCCCAAGCATTCGCATCATAAGTTATTTCGGAATTAACGTTCAAAGTCACTTCAGACAAATCTGGTAAACTTATTGTTGCTTTTTCACTTACTAAGGTGCTCTCTTCAACAAGATTTTTATTAAAAAATGTAAAGTAAACACCAAAAGAAATCAACAATATACTCGCAATTCTCAATAATGGCTTTATCCAAGTTGAACGCTTTATAGAAGATTTATTTTGATATGCATTTTTAAATGTTTCAAAATTATCAACTTTAGAAAATTGAGATGCTTTAAAATGTTGAGCTTTATCTATAATGTTTTGATTTATTGTATAGTCAGAACGCTCACTAAACGCCGTTTTTTCAGCACCTGTAAGCTCATCATTTAACCATTTTTTTAATAAATCGTCTTCGATCATATTCTATCTACTCAATTATATAACAACCTCGGTTTTAATTCTCCTGATTATTTAATTATTCTGCCAGTTTAAGTACAATTATTTTATCTTAAAACCTTCGAGTTCTTTTTTAAGGATATTAAAAGCACTATATATTCTATATTCTACCACCTTTTGAGTTACTCCTAAAAACTCAGCAATTTCGCTATGTTTTTTTCCTTCAACTTTGTTTAATAAAAACGCTACGCGCTGTTCTTCTTTTAAACTAGAGAGCACTTTATTGTACTTTTCTAAATACTGGTCTTGCTCTAAAACAAACTCTGGAGTTTCGTTTGTGTAATGTTTGGGTTTAATTTTTTGATGTTTTAAAACTACTTTTTGATGTTTAATTTCATTAAGCATCATATTGTTTGCAACTGTAAATAAGAATGACTTGGCTTTAGCAAAAGTTACATTCTTGCAATTATTCCATAACTTAATAAATGCATCTTGCGTTTTATCCCTTGGATTATATTGCGCTCCATATTTGTAGTATAAAAAGTTATGGACATCATCAGCATGCTTATTATACACACGCTCAAAAGTCGCTGCTTCGCAAATATTTTCGGTTAGATCTTTAGGCAATATTATATCGTTTGGTTAAAGATATTGAAATATTTTTTTAAAAAGTTCAGTAGTTTTTAAAAGTCAGTTGTTATATATTAAATGGCAATAAACAAATTACAGCCATCATGAAATTAAGAGCTATATTTTTACTACTTCTTTTAACTGGTCTCGTTTTTACATCGTGTAGAACCGAAGAAACAGAACTCATCCAAGCGCCAGAAGATGAAACGCTAGTCGCAGATTCTAATATTGCATTATTAATGCAGCGCACAGTCTCTAATGATGGCTCAAATGATAATATAGTAGATAGAGCCAATTGTTTTGATATTGCATTTCCTTATACCGTAAATGCTAATGGTCAACAAATAACACTTAATTCTATTAATGACCTCGCAGTAATTGAATGCGTTTTTGACCAATCTGATTCTGATATTGACACCTTGGATATTGCATTTCCTGTAAACATCGTATTAGCCGATTTTTCTGAAATTACTATAACTAATATTTCAGAGTTGAATACCTATAATTCTGGCTGCAATGGAGAAAATATTGATGATGATGATATTGAATGTATCGACTTCCAATACCCAATTGAGGCATCAATATTTAATTCTAATAACGAATTATTGAACACTGTAAATCTTGAAAGCGACAATCAACTTTATGAATTTATTGGTGCTATCGACTTAAATGATATCATAACAATAAGTTTCCCAATTACAGTAACACTCTCTGATAATTCTGAAATAAGCATTAACAATCTTAATGTACTTGAAACTACAATAGAAAACGCAATAAACACCTGTGATGAAGATGATGATTACGATTATAGTGATGATGATTGTGATGATTGCACTCCTACTCAAATCGAAACTTTATTAACTAGCTGCTCAGATTGGGAAGTCAACCGATTAAAGCGTGATAACACGGATTATGATAGTACGTATGATGGTTATGCTTTTAATTTCTTCACTGATGGTACAATGTCTGTCTTCTGGAACACAACAACTGTTATGGGTACATGGACTGCAAATGGCTCAGGAAATAATTTAGAAGTTTTAATTGATGTCCCAAGTCTACCATTATGTAATAATAATTGGAGACTACAAGAGGTGAAAAACTGTAGTACTGATACTGAAATAAATCTAATTGTTGGTAATGATGATAGATTACAGTATGAAAATAATTGTAATTAAATATAAATTTTTACTAACACAAACTATAATAAGCTAATGCAAAAAAAGATAATAATTCTTGCTGTAATAATAGTTATTGTTGCAATTGTTGGATATAACTATATCTATCAAGACCATAGGAGCATTGAAAATGAGCGTGCAGAATTTGTTGTTTCATCTTCAGAAATAGCAAGCTTGTTTTCAGAGAACGCTACTACAGCTGAACAGAAATTTTTGAATAAAACTATTGAAGTTTCTGGATTGGTTTCAGAAATAAACACCAACGAAATTACAATAAACGACAAGGTGTTTTGCCAATTTTCTAATGTTATTCAAAACACTATTAAAGAAAGTTCTAAAATAAAAATTAAAGGTAGAGTTATTGGTTATGATGATTTATTAGAACAAGTAAAATTAGATCAATGCACTATTATAAAGTAAAAATGAAAAATCAAATTCTATTATTAGCATTAATTAGCTGTTTGTTTGCAAATGCTCAGGACGACTTATTAAGTGAGATTGATACAGATTCTGTAGTCGATAACTTTGCGACAGCCGCTTTTAAAGGTCTAAAAATTGTAAATTTTGAATCCACTAAACTCGTTGCAAAAAAAGAAATGACATTTATTGTTTCTCACAGATTTGGAAGCATCGAAAATGGATTTGATAGTTTTTTTGGCTTAGATGACGCAGTGACTCGGCTCAACTTTGTATATGGCATTACTAATGCGATTAATATTGGAGTATCGCGTAGTTCATTTCAAAAAATATATGAAGCTTCAATAAAATATAGATTAGTTAGACAAAAAGAAAATGGATTTCCATTTACTATAGTTGGCTTTAATTCGATACTTGTAAACACATCATTTGAAAAAGAAAATTTACCGAAGTTAGAATTTAAAGATCGTCTAGGATATACAGTACAACTGTTAATCTCTAAAAAAGTAAGTTCAAAATTGTCATTAGAATTAGCTCCTACGTTTTTTCATGACAATTTTGTGACTTATGACGAGCAACACAACTCTCAATACGCTATTGGTTTTGGTGGAAGACAAAAGCTAGGCAAGCGTTGGTCTATAAATGTTGATTATGGTTGGCATTTAAATAGAGCCAATAACTCTCCTTTTAAAAACCCTTTATCTATTGGTTTCGATTTAGAAACTGGTGGTCATGTATTTCAGATGCATTTCTCAAATGCACAGGCCATGAATACCAATGGTTTTTTAGGTCAAGCAACTGGAGATTGGTCTGATGGTAATATTTATTTCGGTTTTAACTTAAGTCGTGTTTTTTAAAATTATATCTATGAAACGTCCACACCTAATATACATCCTTCTTATAAGTGTATTTTACAACTGTTCTTATGTTAATGAAGACGATTTAACTGAAGATATTATTATTGATGATATCGTTAATTACCAAGATAACATCAAATCTATTATAGATAACAATTGTATTTTTTGTCATAACAATCCTCCTGTTAATGGTGCTCCGATGCCTTTAATTACTTATGACAATGTGAAAGATGCCATTGAGAATAGAGGCTTAATTAGCCGTATATCTTCAACTGATGTCGGATTCGGAATGCCTTTTGGAGGGCCAAGATTACCACAAAATTTAATTGACCTTGTTATTCAATGGGAAACAGAAGGTCTAACTGAAAATTAAAATATTATGAAAAAAATCACATTTTTAATCCTAGTACTAATTAGTATTAGCGCAATAGGTCAAAACAAATATTTAACCAAAACTGGTTTACTTGCTTTTGAAGCTTCTGTCCCTTCTTTTGAAGAAGTTGCCGCCAAAAACAACTCAGTAACTGCTATATTAAATACTGAAAATGGTGAATTTGCAGCACTAGCATTAGTTAAAGCTTTCCGCTTTAAAAATGCGCTGATGGAAGAGCATTTTAATGAAAACTATGCAGAATCCGATAGTCATCCTAAAACCACTTTTAAAGGTAAAATAGAAAACTTTAATTTCGATGCTTTAAGTGAAATAGATCGCTCACTGACCATTGATGGTTCGCTGACATTTCATGGAGTTACAAAAGAGATTAAAGAGATTTCATTAACACTTAAAGTGGTTGATGGTAAAATTATTCTATCTGGAAGTTTTAAGGTTTTAGTCTCAGACTTTGCTATTGATATTCCTAAAATTGTTGCGAATAAGCTATCTGATGAAGTTTCGGTCGCTTTTAATTTTGAGCTCGTTAAAAAATAATAACAACTAAAATTTCTATTATTTTTTTAATGTTTCTAACTGCTTATCTTTACATAAACTCATAAGTTATGTTATCAAAAACAATAGAATCTGCATTAAATAAACAAATACGAATTGAAGCTGAATCTTCTCAAGTCTATCTAGCGATGGCTGTTTGGGCAGAAGTAAAAGGACTAGAAGGTATTGCTTGTTTTATGTACGATCAATCTGATGAAGAGCGCGAGCACATGCTAAAACTTGTAAAGTTTGTAAACGAACGTGGTGGACATGCTCATGTTTCTGAATTAAATGCACCAAACGTTACTTTTAATTCTTTTAAAGAAATGTTTGAAAAGCTATTAGCCCACGAAATATTTGTTTCAGAAAGTATTAATGAATTGGTTCATATTTCGCTTCAAGAGCGAGACTATGCAACTCATAATTTCCTACAATGGTATGTTGCCGAACAAATTGAAGAAGAAGCTTCTGCAAGAACAATTCTTGATAAAGTAAATATGATTGGTAACGATAAAGGTGGCTTATATCTCTTTGATAGAGACATTCAACAGCTTACAGCTAATTCTGCTACTCAAACGTCTGGAACTGGAATTTAACATACAAATTTTGATTTAAGCTTATTTAGAATAAATAAAAATAACTATTTTTGTCTAGAATTTTAAAGATTTTCTTTTAGAAGGAAACTACAGATGGGCAAAAAAAAGAAAAATAAGAAGTTAAAAAAGGAACGCATCAAAATTCTTAAAACTTCTGACTTTGACGCTTTAGGTAAAGTAAAGTCTAAGTGTTGTAAGAAATATAGAAAAGCAGAATACAAACGTTGTAAAAAATGTCCTTGTTTTGATCTTCTTAAAAAGGTTGCCTAATTACTTTTCTATTTTTATTTGTAATGTTTAATCTACTAAATAGACTTAGTGGTTATGATTCACAACTTTAAAGAATTTTCTACTAACGCTATTTTCAATATTGGTAATGAAACTGATTTAAAATCATTTAGCAAAGCCAAGCAAACCGAATTATATACTTTTGTTTGGGCAAACACTGAAGCTATAGAACTTATTATAGATAGTGTCCCACTTACGATACAACCACATAGTATTTTAGCCTTAACTCCAATTCAGTATTTACAATATACTAGTGGTAATGACGCTATCGTTTATCAATTTAACAGAGAATTCTATTGTATTAAAGATCATGACCAGGAAGTGAGTTGTGTTGGTATCTTATTTTTTGGCAACACTAATATTCCTGTTATTCATTTAGATAAGAAAGAACAGCAAAAATTTAAAACCCTTCACGAAGTCTTTATTGATGAATTAGAAACCGAAGACAATATCCAAGCTGAAATGCTTAGAATGTTAATGGCAAGATTCATTATAAAGAGTACCCGATTATTAAAAGCTAAAGAAGGCATTATTGAAACACCTAAAAGTTCTAAAGTAGATTTATTACGTGAATTCAATTTTTTAGTAGAACAGCATTTTAAAAAAGAACATAGTGTTTCTTTTTATGCAGATAAACTCTTTAGATCGCCAAAGACATTATCTAATAACTTTGCTAAACTCAACAGGAGTCCGCTTCAAATTATACATCAAAGAGTGATTTTAGAAGCTAAACGTTTGTTAACATACACAGATAAAACCGCAAAGGAAATTGCTTATGAAGTTGGTTTCGATGATGCCTCTCATTTAAGTCGCTTATTTAAAAAATATACTACTCAATCTCCTTCTGACTATAAAAAAGGCCTAAGAACCTTAGGTTAGGAAAAATTGACAAGCCTTAGGGCAAATTCTTCATTCTTTAACATCTACATCTACTCCATCTTTGCATTGTAATATTAAAACAATAACAAGATGAAATTTAAAAACAAATCTATATTCAATCTTATTGAAATATTTAGAAGTAGTCCTAAAAAAATAGCGACCACTATTATACCAAAAACACATTGTGAGCATAAGCATATTCACGATTACTACTGTGATGCTGAAAAACCATATATAGGATAAAAACTAACAAAGGGGAAAAATGACAAGCCTTAGGGAATAACCATCATTCTATAAAGGTCTAATCGGTCGCAACTTTGTACCAATAAAAAATTCAAAATAAATACAAACAATACGCTGAATAGTATTCAGTATAAAATTTAAAATTATGAACACATTTAATGTACCAACAAGAGAAGAAGTAAGTACTAATCATCAAGCAATTTTCGACAACCTCAACAAAGGATTAGGTTTTGTGCCTAACTTATATGCAACCTATGCACATAGTGATACTGCTTTAGAAAACTATTTAACGTTTGCTAATGCAAAAACATCATTATCTGCCAAAGAGAAAGAAGTTGTAAATCTTGCAGTTAGCCAAGTAAACGACTGTGTTTATTGTCTTTCTGCACATACAGCAATAGGAAAAATGAACGGTTTTACAGACGAACAAATTTTAGAATTAAGAGCTGGTTTCTCTTCAGTAAATAACAAATTAGATGCTTTAGCAAAATTGGCTAAAAATATTACGGAAAACAGAGGTAAAACAGATGAAAGTATATTAGAAAATTATTTTAATGCTGGTTATACCAAAGGAAATCTAATAGACACCATTTCTTTAGTCGGAGACAAAACCATTTCTAATTATGTGAATAATACAACGGAAGTCCCTATTGACTTTCCTGTAGCACAACCTTTAGAATTAGAAACAGTTTAACAATTAATATTAACAAATTTTAAAAAAAAATATGAAAAAAACCATTTCAATATTAGTAATTGCATTAACCTTTACATTAACTGGTAATGCGCAAGACAAAATGAAAAGCAAAACAACTGTTGTTTCATTAGAACAGACTAAAGGTGAGTTTACTCAAAAAACTCTAACCTTAAATGAAGGCAATTATATTTTTGAAATCTCAAACAATAACGTAGGTCATCAAGTTGGTTTTGTATTGGTTCCTAAAGGAAAAGACGCTTCTAAACCAGAAAACCATATTAAAACTGCTTATGTTACTAAAGTAGTAGATAACAATACTAAAGAAACCTCTAAAGTAACAACATTAGCTAAAGGAGAATATGTGTATTTCTGCCCAATGAACCCTACACCTCAATATACTTTAGTCGTAGAGTAAAAGGTTTTTATATAAAAAAGAAAAGCATGGCTTCTAAAAGGAGTCGTGCTTTATGCTATTTATCAAAAAAATCAATTGTTTTTAATCCCTAAACTATTAGCTGATACATTTAATCGTATAACTGTAAGTTTTTTATAAATTTTAGACTAAGTAGGTTAACTTTACTAATTTTAACCTAAAATTATCTGTATGAAAAAAAGTTACGCTCTTATACATTTTAGAAGTAAAAGCTTACAGTTCTTTGGATTATCTCTTTTGTTTTCACTCTCTTTATTTGCACAAGTTGAAGACACAGATAACACGAGCATTAATGTAGATTGGGATATTTGCAAGTATTATCCTGAATCTGAAACACGTATATCTTCAATCCCAGTACCTGACTATATTAAACAAAAAATGGAGAGTCGAGGTACAGCATGCTCTACTTTTATTGTTAGCTATTCTGGTTTTACACCAGTTGCACAAACAGCATTTCAATTTGCAGTAGATATTTGGGCTAATTCAATTGAGTCTCCTATTCCTATTCGAATTTCTGCACAATTTGGACCTCTTGATCCTGGTGTATTAGGTGGTGCTGGACCTACAGATTTTAAATCTGTATTAATACCAGGCGCTCCTTCTAATACAGCATATCCGATTGCTTTGGCAGAAAAACTAACAGGAGCTGAGTTCCCAGAAGGTCCATCACCAACATCTGTAGATATTAGTGCTACATTTAGTAGTACTGCAAACTTTTACTTTGGTTTAGACGCCAATCCTCCTGGTAGTCAAGTAGATTTTGTGTCTGTAGTCTTACACGAACTTGGTCATGGATTAGGTATTTTAGGATTTGCTAGAACTGATGATCCTGATAATCCTACAATGGGTATTTTAAGAAGTGGCGTTTTTGTAAATGTTTGGGACAATTTTATTGAGAATGGTACACTTGCAGGTATTAGAAGTTTTCCAGATCCTTCAGTGGCTTTACTTGGCGAAATTACAGGCAACAACTTATTTAGTAATGGTCCTATAACCACAGCTCAAAATGGTGGTATAAAACCTTCTACTTATGCACCTGCAATATATAGTCAAGGTTCTAGTTATAGTCATTGGGACGAAGCTACATATCCTGCTGGCAATGCAAATTCTTTAATGACACCATTTATTGCTCCTGGAGAAGCGATTCACGATCCTGGATTAGTAACTCTCGGTTTTATGGAAGATATGGGTTGGTCTATTTGTGGAGGTTCACTTACTGTAGAAGATTTCACTTTAGACAGTGTTGAAGTAAGCCCAAACCCTTTTACATCTTTAATAGAAATTAAACTTTCAAATCGCTTTAATGACGATTATGACATTAATCTTTACGATATCAATGGTCGTATTGTTTTAAGTGAAGTAAAAGCTGTTTCAAAAAGCACAATGACCATTTCTAATTTAGATAATTTAGACGATGCGCTTTACTTTGTAAAGATTACAAACCAACGTAATGGAGCAAGTATAACTAAAAAGATTATTAAGAATTAACAACTTTTAATTGTTATATAAAAGACAAAAGAGCAACCTTATAAGGCTGCTCTTCTTATTATGGAATAATATAATTCGCTTATTTCCCTAACATTAAAAGCTCATTACAAACCACTTCTGTAATGTAACGCTTCATACCATCTTTGTCTTCCCAAGAGCGTGTGGTAAGCTTTCCTTCAATTGCTACTTCTTTTCCTTTGGTAATATACTTCTCTACAATCTGAGCCGTTTTTCCCCAAGCTACAATATTATGCCATTGTGTATCTGTTACTTTTTCACCTTGCGCATTCTTATAACTTTCGTTAGTTGCGATTGCAAATTTAGCCAAGGTTTTACCTGACTCTAAATTGATGATTTCTGGATCGTTTCCTAAGTTACCAATCAACTGTACTTTGTTTCTTAATGTGTTCATGTGTTCTAAATTTTATGTGTTAAACAGTTAATACTATTGAACCTTCATGGATTCAACACTGCAAAGATGAAACGACTGACAAATTTTATTCGGTTGTTACCTATTTAAATTCGTTTGTAAATAATTGTAGTCGTTTGTAATCGTATATAGATACCTGTTTATTGACTTTTGTTGTATTTTTAGATAATTAATAAACTTGCGTATATACGCGTGTTGGTATGCAATTGCCTGCGGCACGTAGAATCGCGTTTTGCAAACGCTTCCTTTCTACTAATTACATACCAACGTCCACTGTTAATCGCACCTCGCCTATTTTATGTATATTTAGTCTAGTCTACGAGAACTCCGAACGAAACTACACACAACAAAATGTATAGCGAATGAGGCGCAATTATGGCTATCCGTGAGGCGCGCCTCACTACGCCATACACAGTGGACGTTGTACACAATTAAACTCAAACTATGGCAATCATCGAAAAATTTGACAATTACATAGTTGCCGAAGTAATAAAAGCCTACTTAATTGACGGAAAAAGTCATCGAAATATCCAAAGAGAAATACTTGATTTGCCAGCACCTGCTCGAGGTGGTGGATTTGTAGTAATGGAATTATTACATCATTTTAATATTCGTGGAGATAGGAAAGGTATTTTAAACAAACATTCAATTTCAGAACTACGAAAAAATAATGACGCAGATTTTATAAAAGCGTTGGATATTATTGACGAACTGAATATTGTAAAAGAGGAGGCAGAAGAATATTTTGTACGAAATCAAGAAATAAATAAAAATAATAATCCGACAGAATCAACAAGCCAAATCAAAGTACGAGCTTATCAGAATAAACTTAGAGAAATTGTATTAGACAATTATAATTCTACTTGTGCAATTTGTGAAATAAACAAAATGGACTTGCTTATATGTAGTCATATTAAACCTTGGACTGTAGATAAAGAAGAAAGACTAAATCCGAAAAATGCGATTTGTCTATGTGTTTTACACGACAAAATGTTCGACAAAGGATATTTCTCACTAGACTCAGAATACAATATAATTTTTGGAAAAAAGTCTGACGAACAAATAGAAAGACTTTTGGTTAATTTAAAATTTAAAAAACCGAAAATTAATCCACCTGACAAATCATTCTTAGATTACCACTTTAATGAAATATGTAAATAACTGTGTACAACAAAGAACTGAGTTAAAAAACAAGCAATTTTAAGCTAATCTTGAAACAAAGTTTTCATCATAAGGTCGTCCACTTTTAACAATAGCAAATG
>NZ_JADGDZ010000136.1 GCF_016744625.1 Winogradskyella sp. | reverse complement strand
AAAGTTTGAATCTTGTTGATGTTTTTTAATTGCTTTTCTAGATAAGACAATACCAATAATAAGAGATACAAATGCACCAATAGAAATACCTGGAATAAACCTAATAAATAAGAAAAAATCATAAGCTCCATGGAATAGTACAGCTAAAAATAGTCCAGCCATATTTAATTTGAATCTGTTATTTGAGAATTTGGATTTCCCCATATAATAACCCATCAAAACTCCAAAAGTCGCATGAGCAGGAACAGCTGTAAATGCTCTTAGAATTGCTGTTTCAAAACCACCTTGTAATACATACATTATGTTTTCGGTGCAAGCAAAACCCATGGATACCATAACAGCATATATAATACCATCGTAAGGTTCGTTAAAGGCTTTTTTTGGTTGAGCAAAATATCTTACAATAACATATTTGCTAAATTCTTCTGCCAGTGCAACAACAATAAAAGCTTGTATGAATTGTTGCCATACGCTAAATTCATCTGTAATAGGAATTAATCGGCCAGTAAATAGGTATAAGATGGTTACAATAAGGATGCTTAAAATCGCACCAAAAAAGAAACTTAATAATAAAAGTTTAGGTGGCTCTTTCTCATATTTATCTTGAAAATAGATATATAGGATAATGGCCATTACTGGTGCTACTGCGAATAATAATAAACTCATTGATTTAGTTGGTTTTGTATAGTATTATGTACAAATGTATAATACGATGTATTGGTAGTTACAAAATGGTTATTTGTTTTACTATGTTTTAATAGTTGTTTAAACTGATTAAAAGATACTAATTTTAAGGCTTCAACTTCCGCTTCTTGAGGAGTGAGTTGATTTAGTTTTACATTTAATTCTGAAATGTAAACATTATGAAATTCATTATCTTGAATGGATCCATCATTATAACACGTCTCATGAAGAAAAACACCAATTTTTTTAAGATTTTTAGGTTTTAAATGTAATCCTATTTCTTCTTTAGTCTCTCTTAATGCGGCTTCAATAAATGACTCTCCTGCATCTATATGACCTGCAACAGAGACATCCCAAAGTAATGGAAATATAGCTTTTTTGTGAGAACGTTGCTGTAATAAAATTTCACCTTTTTTGGTGAATAACCACAAGTGAATTGTGTTGTGATACCAACCGTTTTTATGAGCTTCAGATTTTAAAGCACTTTTACCTGTTGGTTGCCCTTTTTTAGTAACTATATCAATGTATTCATCCAAATTTTCTACTTTATATATGTGAAGCTAAACAATTAATTAAGGGTTTAAAGTCGTCTGATGTATTAAATAAATGACAGGATATTCTAATGTAATTACCTCTAAATGAAACAAAAATATGTTTACTAAATAAATCTTTTTTTAGCGCATCTAAATCTAAGTTTTCAGGTAGTTTAATACCAAATAAATGATGAGTTCTAAAATTCTCATCTTCAATTTCACAGCCTAATGCTTTTAACGCTTTCACTGCTTCTGCGGAAATATGCTTACAATAATCTTGAATTGCTTTTGGTGTCCATTCTAGGATTTGCTTAAGTGCTGCAATTTGCATTTTTACATAAATGAAGTTTCCACTTTCACCAACACAATACTTATTTGCCATAGGTTTATACTCTGATTGGTAATTTGTTAAGCCAGAAAAATCTTCACTATTTAAACGATTAGACCAATTTTCTTCAATTGGATTTCCATTATCAAAATAAGATCCAAAATATGCGTAAGCACAACCATATGGTCCAAATAACCATTTGTAACCAGCACAAATTAAGGCATCTGGTTGAATGTCTTTCACAGAAAAAGGCAATGCTCCAATAGACTGGCTCCCATCTATAATAAGCAAAGAGTTCTGTGATTTTGCTTTTTTACTAATTGCTTTTAAGTTAAATAAACTTCCGTTAGACCAATGAATATTACCAATGGCAACTAAAGCAGTTTTAGTATTAATAGCGTTTAGAATATGAAGATTCCATTGTTCTGAAGTTCCTGGAGATTTAATTGAAACTATTTTTGCATCATATTTTTCTGCAAGCTTTTGCCATGAATATATATTACTAGGAAATTGTTCATCGACAACTAAAATCTCATCACCTTCATTTAAAACAATATTATTAGCAACAGTTGCTATGCCATATGATACAGATGATATTGTAGCAATACGATTGTAATCATCTGCATCTACAAGTTTTGTAAATAATTTTTTGAGTTCTGTTACTGGTTCAAAATAATCTGAAATTGTTATTGTATATGGTTGATTTTTTTGCTTCAAGCCGTCTATACCTGCTTCGTATGTCGCTTTAAATCCAGGAGATTGTGATGCTGTGTTTAGATAAGTAACATCTTCTGGAATATCAAATTGATGCTTTTGATTTTTTAAAGTCATAGTTGCTTATTTAATAAATTAATGAATGCGTTGCTGTATAAAAAAGCCTCTAAAAAGAGGCTTATGATTACTTAAAATATGAAAACGTTTCTCCGTCTTCTATTTTTAAAAGTGATTCGTAAATTAACTTAATCACGTTTTCTACATCACTTTTATGCACCATTTCTACAGTGGTGTGCATGTATCGTAATGGTAAAGAGATTAGGGCAGAAGCAACACCACCATTGCTATATGCAAAGGCATCAGTATCTGTACCTGTCGCTCTAGAAAGTGCAGCACGTTGAAAAGGTATTTTTTTCTCTTCTGCAGTATCTGTAATTAAATCACGTAATTTTTGCTGTACTGCTGGTGCATAAGCTACAACTGGTCCTTTTCCTATTTCTGCTAATCCTTCTTTTTTAGGATCTATCATTGGAGTCGTTGTATCGTGAGTTACATCAGTGACGATAGCTACGTTAGGTTTAATAGTTTCCGTAATCATTTCGGCTCCTCGTAGTCCAATTTCTTCTTGTACTGAATTGGTCACATAAAGTCCAAAAGGTAATTTCTTTTTATTCTCGTGAAGTAAGCGTGCAACCTCCGCAATCATAAAGCCTCCCATTCTGTTATCTAGAGCGCGACAAACAAACTTATCTCCATTTAGAATATGAAATTCATCTGGATATGTAATCACACAACCAACATGAACTCCCATTTTTTCTACTTCAGCTTTATCCTTAGCTCCAATATCTATGCAAATATTATCTGGTTTTGGTGCTTCTTCTTTAGCTCTATTTCTTGTATGGATTGCAGGCCAACCAAAAACACCTTTTACAATGCCTTTTTTTGTATGGATATTTACAATTTTACTTGGTGCTATTTGGTGATCACTTCCACCATTTCTTACGACATATAATAATCCTTTATCAGATATATAATTAACGTACCACGAAATTTCATCAGCATGTCCTTCAATCACAACTTTATATTTTGCCTTAGGATTAATCACAGCAACAGCAGAACCATAGGTGTCGGTTATAAACTCATCTACATAAGGCTTTAGATAGTCCATCCAAATCTTTTGTCCTTCCCATTCATATCCAGTTGGTGATGCATTATTTAAGTATTTTTCTAAAAAATCCATCGACTTTTTAGTTAGTAATTGCTTTTTAGCCATTTGTGTAAAATTTTCTTTAAAAATAATAATATTAATACGAATTTAAGGTTAAAGGATATATTAATTCTTAATTTTGAAAACAGTTAGAATCACAATATTGGAATGATTTTAGCTTAAGCTTTATTGATGAAGTATATAATTTATATAGCGTTGTTTTTTTCTTCTGCGATTTTTGCGCAAGAAGATCCTGTAGAACAAGATTCTACACAGGTGCACTATATGATTATAGAAGGAGATTCTATACCAATTACATCTGTAGAATTAAATGAGGTTTTAGTATTACCAAATTTAAAGTTTGTAGATCGCGATGCACGAATTCGTTATATCATTTTAAGACGAAAAACCTTAAAAGTGTATCCTTATGCAAAGCTTGCAGCTGAGCGTTTGGAAGCATTGCAAAAACGTTTAGAAACTCTAGAGAAGAAGCGTGATAGAAAGAAATATTCTAAGGTTATCCAGAAATATATTGAAGATGAATTTTCTGCTGAGTTAAAGAAACTAACAAAAACAGAAGGACAAATTTTAGTTAAGCTTATACATAGGCAAACAGGAAGAACTACTTTTGAACTCATTAAAGAACTGCGGAGTGGTTGGAGAGCCTTTTGGTTTAATAGTACAGCAAATTTGTTTAATATTTCATTGAAAAGGAAATTCAGTCCGATAGATGAAGAAGAAGACTATTTGATTGAAGATGTTCTTCAACGTGCCTTTCAGAATGAGCAATTAGATCGTCAAAGACCTGCTTTTGATATTGATTTTTATGCCTGTGTTAATAAATGGGGGAAATCAAATCCTAAGACAAAATCAAAGTCTAAAAGTTAAATGCGTGTTCAAACCAAATTAGAAGAGCAGCTTAATGCATGGACACATGGAATTGGTGCTGCACTTGGTATTGTAGCTTTAGTCTTACTTATTGTTTATTCAGATAACACTAAACCTTGGAGTTTATTCAGTGTTATTGTTTATGGTATTTCTATAATTGTTTTGTTCTTAGCCTCTACATTTTATCATGCAGTTAAAGGGGAGAAGCGGAAATATTATTTTAGAATAGTAGATCATATTAGTATCTATTTACTTATTGCAGGAACTTACACACCTGTATTATTGATATTACTGAGAGATAGTTTTGGATGGCAATTATTCTGGATAGTTTGGGGAATTGCAACCTTTGGAGTGATTATAAAACTATTTTTTACAGGAAAGTTCGAAGTGTTTTCAACCCTTTTGTATTTGATAATGGGTTGGCTTATTATTTTTGATTTTTCGAATGTATCAGAAGCTATTGGACCAAATGGAACATTGTGGTTGTTTGCAGGTGGTTTATCTTATACAGTTGGTATTATCTTTTATGCCATACAAAAGGTTCCTTATTTTCATGTTATATGGCATTTGTTTGTGCTAGGTGGAGCTATTTGTCATTTCTTTATGATATTTCTTCATGTAATTTAAGCATGTAGTATTATCTTTTTTATAATGGCGATTTGCCCTAAATGATAATGTGTGTGCTCTATAATACCTGCTAAGTTTCTATAGTAACTTCCGTATTTTTCTTCTATAAAATTTGTGTAGAGTATATTATCTTCAAGCGCTTCAATTAATGAAATAAATTCTTTGGCTTCTATCCATATTTTATCCCTAAACTCTTGCCATTCAGTTTCATTTTTAAGTGTAGGATGATCAAAACTATATTTATCTCTAATCGTTAATTCCCCATTTTTAAATGCATCCATAGTACCTTTCAAATAATAATGAATATGGTAGGTGAGTACTAAAATGGTGTTTAAATCATTTATTTTTTTAGTAGCCATTTCTAAAGTGACTCCTTCTAAAGTTTCTTTAAAGTTTGAAGATGTCCAATTGCCACCAAAATAGATTTGGTGTAAATGTTTAGAGAGCTGATTTGCTGTTTTCATTTTTTAGGTATTAATCTTCACATGTTAAAGTAGTAAGAAAATTTCCATAACCTTCATCTTCTGAGATTGTTCTTTTTAAGAATTTATATCGTTCGCCTTGGATGGTTAAATATTTTTCACCTTCCCATGTCAATTCATTATCAAAAGATTCGGCAAAGAAATAGAAAGTTCTATTTTCAGTATTTGCTAGGAATAGTTCTTCATAAGGTTGAAAGTTATAAAAACCTTCAGTTTCCCATTCACCATCTAAATTTAGAGCACTTATAGCTATTTGAATTGGTTTTCTGCAATTATTTTTAAATATTAATTTATAATATTGATCTTCTATAGAGTCATTAATAGAATTTATTTCTTCAGATTTTGATACCATCATTTCTCCATTGTCATAAAAAACTTTATATTTTTTTTCTTCTTTCTTTAAATAGACATACCATATTCCTTCTTTTTCGTAATCTTTGTATTCGCC
>NZ_JADGDZ010000036.1 GCF_016744625.1 Winogradskyella sp. | reverse complement strand
GAAAGTATTTACCTCAAAAGCAACTAAAGAATTGATTATTAAAGGTCAGTTATTCGGAAAAACAAAAGCACAGCTTAATGACATAAACGGAAGAGAAGTATTGAGTGTGATGTTAGATTCCTCAACCAACTACAATATTTTAGATACAAGATCTTTTCAAAGTGGTGTTTATATTTTGCAAGTTTCTGATGACACACATAATTACACCCAAAAAGTGCTCATTAATTAAAGTAAATAGGTGTTGTAAATTTTCCCTATAGTTAGTTAATAGCAGAGCGAGCTTACTTCAATTTGAAGTAGCTCGCTTTTTTATGTAATTATAAAATAAACGACCAAGTCTTACTATCTACCACCTATTCTTTCTCTTAAAAATTCGTGTTCAAATCAATTTCTAAAACAATACGATCCGCTAAAAATTTAGAAACGATATTCAACCTTATTTTATATAATTTATAAAGCGCTGGCCACATGTCTTCGTCATTAACATAATTACCCTTCATTACATTATAAGCCGACGGGTTAGTTCTTTTAAGAAAAGCTGAGCGTCCTAGTATTTTTTTACGACCCCAATCTCCTTCTTCAGATTTGAGAATCTCTAAATATTTCTTGGGATAAATATGTTTCAAATGGACGTCTGAATTCATTTTCTTCGAAATTAAATCCTCTTCTCCAGTAATTGTTCTAAATGTAATTTGGTACCCAAATTGCTTTTTTGCAATTTCTTCTAGGACTTCTTTATGCGCTTCAGTTAATACTAGATTACTAAATTCTTCTTCAAAATTATCAGTCCAATTCCATAATCCATGAGCAAAAATTTGAATTCCAGCATTAAGTCCCATTTGGTGACCTTCAAGTGAAGGTGCGTGCATTAGCATAGGTAAGTTTTGTTTTTTTGCTTCAAAGACTAAATCTTATATAATATTCTTAGTTGGTTAGGCCCAACTTACTATTAAACCCGATGCTTCATCTTCATAAACTATTTTTACTCCAATAGCCTGCTGATTAATATTTCTCGAAATTATCATTTCTGGTGCATGCTTTTAAAGATCTAAACTGTCAGGAAAAGATATTTTGTATTGTATTTATCATGTAAAAATGGTGATTGATAACGAGTCTCAAGAGATGATTCCTCCATCTCCATTTCAAAATCATTCATTACTTGCACCTGATTTCTACAGGTAAATATATCTGGATGGAGTGGACTTTTTTTAATTTTGGCAACCAATTCAGGATTATAATTATTCACATCTACAAGAGTCGTAAAGCCATGATAGAGATAACTTTTTGGTAGTTGCTCAAAATAGTCCTCTAATAATTTCGGGTATTTGTTTTTTAGAGTCCCATTAAATCCAGCTGTGCTAGCGAGGTGAACATGTGAATCCATTAGTCTTGGAATAATAAACCAACCTTCTCCATTAATTTCTTTGAAATTTCCAGATAAAAATGGTTTTTTCTTATTTGCATAAACAATCTTTTTGCCATCAATTACTACAAAACCTAAGAAACTGTCCACTTTTTCATCGTTGGCAGAAATAATGGTGATATTATTTATTAGCGTTCCATCATTAACTTTTATTTCTGTATTTCCTTCATCCTTGCATGAATTAAATACCAAAGCTAAAACTAGTATTAAAATATATTTTTGCATAAAGTGTTTATCTTTTGATTGATTTTAAATTAAGCCACGATGCATATCATTAATAGCTTCAATAATAGATTTCCCATAACCTCTAACTATATCATGTCCAGATAAATCATTAAGCGTTGCAGAATAGACATCATTATCCATCTCAAACTTTAAATATTTGAGATGGATTGTATTCTTATTAATTTCTTGTTCTATTATATTTAAATTATTCACGATAAGTAAATTAATAGAATTACTAATTATCATTTATAATAAATTGGCTCTTTACTGGCTCTCCTCTATCCATAAAAACATCATCGGCATAATAGTTTAGAAATTGAGCTGGCAAACCTTCTCCGTCTTCTGGATTGGCAGTTGTTTGCAATTGATAATGAAGATGTGGCTCGCTTGAATTACCACTATTACCTGCTTTTCCTAATTCTTGTCCTTTTACCACAACATCTCCAATAGAAACAACAATCGACCCTTCTTTAAAATGAGCTAACATAGAAAATTCACCGTTTTCATGATCGATTATAACATAATTTCCTTCTGGAAAGTCTCGATTAAATTGACCTGGAATATTATCTTCTATATTATTCACAATATTTACAATTCTACCACTCCCTGGTGCGTTTAATTGTTTTCCAAAACAATAATAATTTTCATTTTGAGATCCGCTTCCTGAATGTGTGCTCCCATTAACTCGTTGCACTATATCTAAAGCAAATCTTTGTACTTTATATGCTGCATGGTAATTTTGACTAACGGTTCGTCCACCCCAAAATACCCACCATTCTTCATTAAATGGAAGTTCTAACTCTGTTTGTGTTTCATAGTTTAAATAATCACTAGGATACGCATCTGGTAAATCATCAGTTGAACAACCGAATACTGTAATTAGTAGCATTGCAATGACTATCTTATTTATAATATTTTTCATCTTATCTTATTATTAGTTTATAATTTTTAATTTAATAACTCATTTATGGCCTCAAGGACTAATTGTGGTTCTTCAATTTGAATATAGTGACCACTATTCTCTGTAATAACATGAGTAAAGTTAGTTACACCATCTCCAAGTGTCGCATGTGCATTTGACCAGTTCGTTTTGTCTTCACCTATACGATCTCTTGTACTTGTAAGTACTATAGTTGGTACATCTGGTAAGTTTGGTAATTCATTCAAAATTTGGAAATCTTCAAGCATTTGTTCAGCTTCTTTTGCTACGTGAAAAAGGCCATTGTTGTTAAGGTTTTCAACGAGATTATCCTCATACTGTTGAGTTACTACGCCATAACCCTCATGACTAGGGTCTACAAATAATAAAGCCTCTACCATTTCTGGATGTTGTACAGCATAATACCGAATCACTTTTCCTCCCCAAGAATGACCAACTAGAATTACGCGATCATTTTGTGATTTGCTTAGTATAACCTGATGAAGCTCTTCTGCTAACTGAATAACATTTCTATCATTAATAGCTACCTCAGAAGGTTCATATCCTGCCCTATTATAAGCGATGACTTGGTTCGTTTCAGAAAGGTCTAAAAGCTGATACCATGATTCGTAATTATCGCCAAGACCAGATTCGAAAACTAAGGTGTGGTTTCCTTCACCAAAGCTTTCCGTATACAAATTGTAATCACCAACATTAACCATATTTGAAGGTGTTGGTGTTGGCGTATTGTCATCATCATTACTACATGATGTAATTAACAACAGTGCTACTATTGCTAACATTAGTGTGTTAATTGTACTTTTAATTGTTTTCATTTTTAATTGTTTTTGATTATGAAACAAATCTATAAACACAATGAGTGTTTGGATGAATTAGCCTATAAGTCCGATGTTCGAGTTTATAAGGAAGCACTATTTACAATTGATTATTTGTAGGTTACGAATCCAAATATGCTCATTGTCCTTTTAATTTATTCCATTTTTATATTATAAGGCAAAAGTAAATGCAACAGATTGTTCCAGAGTTCCAATTTGTAAATCCGAACTCTTTAGGAGGTTGAATACTAAATATTAAAGTTAATTGTGTAAAAAGGTTATGTACTAAAGCTTCAAATATTGCATAGGTGTCATCCCAGTTTCTTTTTTGAAGAAGGTATTAAAAACGGTTTTTGAATTAAATCCGCTATCATAAGCCAAGCCTATTAAAGTAATGTGAGAATTTTTAGGATCTTTTGAAATTCGTTTAAAAGCTTCAACTCTGTAATGATTAATAAATCCGTTGAAGTTTTTATTAAACTCATGATTAATCAACCAAGACAATTGATTTGGATGAATATCTAGCCGAACAGCAAGATTTTTTAGATTTAAATCTGGATTTAGGTATGGGGATTCTTCGCTAATGTAAGAAATTAGCTTTTCAGTATATTTATTTATTTGTTGCTGAGTTAATAATTCTTTTCTCTTGACTTTATTTTCTGCTAATAAGAATGTAGAGGAAAACAATTTGTTATCAATTTCTTTATAGAGGAGTTCTTGTTTTATAGGATTTAATAGAGGATCACAGAAAAGAATTAAAGCTAGAGTTGACTTTGCCTTAATTGTCTCTTTTAGCCTATTAAGAGCTTTTGTTTTCTCGCCAGAATGAATCCAAATTAATAACATAAAAAACTCCGCCCTCTCACCTTTGGAATTCTTGATTTCAGTGATCAATAATTCTTTATAATACTCTGTTTTATCGGAATCCTTTAACCTAGCATGGGCTATTCCTAACATACCATATTTAGATGATAAATCAATGGTCGCTGGCAGATCTGATGTGAAGAAATCTATTACTAGGTATTCTTTTTTTTGCATTAACCAACAACTAGCCTTAATGGTTATTGCCAGCAAATTGGTTGGGTTACGTTCTAAACAAATATCTAGTGCTTTTATCGAAGCTTCATATTCTTCCATAATATATTGAACATAACCTTTTAAAAAGTAAACTTCAGAGGATAATGGATCTAAACCAATGGCTATTTCTACATGTTTCAAAGCCTTTTTAAACATCTTTAATGAGCAATAATTAAAGGCAAGTTGAATATAAATGTTCACAAAACTAGAATTTACTTCTAGAGCTTTGTTTAAATGCGTAATTGATTTTTTTAAGTCCCAGAGGTACCAATAGCTTATAATTGCAATACCAACATGAGCCTCTGCAAGTTGAGAATTTAATTTTAAAGCTCTATTAGCTAAACTGGCTGCTTTTTCAAAAGCTTCTGCCTTAGGCAAAAACCCTAGGATTGCCATTGTATAGTAATATTGTGATAAACCAGAGTTAGATTGGGCATGCTCTGGATCTATTTCCAAGGCTTTTAAATAATACGCTTTAGATAACTCTATGTCTTCAGGATTCATTTTTTGAGAATGATAATTTCCTTTTAAATAGTATCGATAGGCTTCGATGTAATCAGTTTGGTTAGGCACTAAATGGTCTTGAACTTCGAAATGCCCAAAATTCTCTCTTATTTTATCAGCTATCAACAAACTTATTTCATCCTGAACAGCAAAAATATCTTCGAGTTTCCTATCCCAAGTTTCTGACCAAAAATGAAAATCACTTTGAACTTCAATTAACTGTGCAGTAATTCTAATTTTGTCTTGAGATAAGCGAACACTTCCTTCAAGTATGGTTGAAACATTTAATTCCTTTCCAATTTTTGTAACTGAAACATCTTTGTTTTTAAAGAAAAAAGAAGACGTACGTGATGTGACTTTTAATCCATTTATCTTAGCTAAAGCATTTATAATTTCTTCGGTTAGTCCGTCACAAAAATAGTCGTTCTCGTTATCAGAACTCATATTCTTAAAAGGTAGTGCTGCTATTGAAAGTTGATGTGTCACATATCAAAGATAGCCCTAAAATGAATAATTAATTTAATTCTTTTCTAATAGAGAAAACGTATGCTTTATTTGAGAAAAAAGAGCCTATCTAATTCTATGATGTTGTTTATACAATATAGGTTTTTAGTGATTCAATTCATTATCTATAAGAAGTGTTGTTTTCACAATTTCATTTAGCACCTCATTATAAACCTTATCCTTCTCAGTCATAATTTGAATAAGTGATAAAACAAGGTTTTGAAACTCGTACGAAAATAGTTGTTCAGGTTTCTGAACTGTACCATCAGAAAACTTAACCATGGTTTTTGTAGAACTAATGGCGTGATTCATTATAGCTTCGTAATGAATATTTTCCATTCTATTCATGTAATTATATTTTTCTTCTAATTCTCTTATACCATTAACGATTCTATGATTTCGAAGTAATTTAATTTCACCGCTATTTACCATAGTTTCATAGATATTTCCTTTTTTATCAAAATCTGAATACTGTGTAAGGTCTCGAACAATTAAGCCTAAAGAATCAAGATGCTCTCTATTGTTTAACTCTATTTGTTCGTTCAAAAATTTGAACTGAATAAGAAAACGGTTATTAAACTTTAATTGACTCTCTACCAACATCTTATCATCAGAAATTTGATCACGTATGTTTTTATAATAACTAATCTCTATACTTTCTTTTAAACGATTATCATTCCAATTATTTAATTGAAAAGCGAGACTAATCCCTATCATAACAAGGAAAATTTCACCAATAGCATATAGAAAGTAACGCTTTATATCTCCTTCTTTAATAAAGATTTGTCTAAGGCTTTTAAATAATTTCATGATTAATGATGTTTAGGTTATGATCCTATTTATCTAAAGCTAATTTATTTTTCAATGCAATAGACTCAATTGCCTGCTTTTTTGATTTCTTTTTCATCCCAAAAGAAATTCTGAGAATGTTAGATTTTCTAATAATGCACCAATATGTAATTAAGATTGATACTAAAGAAAGTATAATAATTAGCAAAGCTTGAAGCCCATAAGAAACATTCCATTGCAGTACAAAATATCCAACAAAAATAAGAGCTGGTTGATGTAACAAATAGAAAGGGTAAATAGCTTCATTCATTACTTTACGATACTTATGATCTTTAGTAAAATATCTCTTAAAATAGCCTATTGCTGTTAATCCACAGGATAATGAAATAATCATTTCTGTGATACCTCGAGCATAATCTTGTACGATAGCAGATTGACCAAAGATAGTTGGCAATGAAAATAAAATAAAAGTAAGTATAACCGTTTGAAGTAAATACAATCGTCTATCTCTGGTAAGTGCCTGAATTATTTTTGGACTCGTAAACAACATGAATCCACTTATAAAGAAAATTAGATAATACATGAAATAAGCCCAATCATTATAAAGTGCATGTGTGCTTTTAGGGAAATATTGTCTTAAAATTAGTTGCGATCCAATAATTACTGGCAATAACCAATTTAGACTCATACATTTAGTCATAAGAACAATTAATCTACCTCTTACCATATTATAATGCCCACTTTTTGTGTAATTTAAAAATGGTGTTATCAATAATGAAATGATAAACAGATATAAAATAAACCAAAGGTGATGCCACGAAATGTTACCTACAGGATATGGTCCACCATCAAACATATGAGGTATAAAATCCAAAAATGAATTATAATTATCAATACGTTCAACATATACCATCAATGGTACTAACGTGAAAAACCCAACGGTAAAAGGTATATATAACCTTGTAAAGCGTTCTTTTAGATACTGCAAGCTCGTTCTATGACCAATGGCATAATACGTACCAACTCCAGAAACCAAAAATAAAAGTGGCATTCTCCAAAGGTGTAACCACCACATAATTGGATCTAAAAACTCAAAAGATTCTTTACTATTTACATGCCATTGTTCTGATTTAAAAATCATCCCAACGTGAAAAAAGAAAACACTTATTATAAGTCCTATTCTTAACCAATCTACAAAATATTGTCGTTGTTTTTTTGTTTCGACTTGTGAGTTCATAACTGTTCGTTTTTTGATTTGATTCAAAAGTAGAAACAGAGAGAATATTTTATAGAATTAGCCTATAAGCTAGGTGTCCGAGTTTATAAGCAAGTACAAAAATTTACTGATTATTAGCAAGTTACGAATCTCTGTAAGCGGAAGGTGTTTGATCTGTAAATTTCTTAAAAGCAGTATTAAACGCCGATTTTGAGTTGTATCCAACACGTTCAGCAATGTCTTCAATAGTAAGTTTTTTACCTAAATCGGTCCTTAATATTTCTTTTGCTTCCTCCACTCTGTAGGACGCTAACATTTCAAAGAAAGATTGACCTAGTTTCTCATTTATAACTTGCGAAACATGGTGAGAACTATGGTTAATAGTTTTTGACAATCGTGTTAAAGATGCGGTGCTTTGAATGAAAAATTTTTCATTGTGCATCTCATTTTTAATTGCATCTAATATGAGTAATTTATCCTTATTTAATAGTGAAGATTTTTTATACTTTAAGACTGGCCCTTCCAAAAAATTGGACACTTCATTAAAATAGCTTGAACTATTCATTATCTGAACAAGTGTCATCAATAACATGAACGATAAGTATAAATATAAAAAATAGTCACCAGCATCGCTATTACCAAACAATAACTTTACTGCAACAAAGATGGCAATCATTATTAAAAAATGATACTGTGCATTGCGTATTGCTATTAAGGTTTTATTAGTTGTGTTCCATAATTTTTGGCCTATAGAACGCGATTTTTCAAAAAGTATTTTTAGAGTTAGTACATTGTAAATAACGAAAGATAAACCTGTAATATGGTTTACATAAGATCTAATGCCCATTGGATCGTGTGAAATAAAATAGTCTACTCTAATATAAGGAATATCCATCTGCATCGCACCTATATTCGAATTGTACTTTACAGCGTCTGGCTGCATAAAAAAGAATGCACAATAGCCTAACCAAAAAATAAAAGGCACAAAATGCAGCCATTGTCTTTCTTTTTTAAAATTTTTAAATTGAGATATAACAAATAAATAAATTAGTGGTGCTATTATAAAATTTAGAGGTTCAGAAAAATTAGTTGCCCATAATACTTTAAATATTAAGTTAGTATAGTTTAACCAACCTTCCAACATCGATAGAGACAATCCCAAAATAAGCAAACCCATAAAAAAGTTTGGTAAATTAGAATTCCAAGACTTTTTAATCAGAAAGTAGGACACAAAAAAGCCGAGAAATAATCCCAATGCCATTATTAGAGCAACAAAATCTAGTTGTAAAGGTATTTCTTGCATATTTCAAAAATAAGACTTTATTCCTTTGTGATGCGGCCAATATATATTCTTGTACAAAGAATATCTAATGATTTAATACTAATATAGATTAGTTTTACTTTCCAATACAGAAATTAGCGAAAATATTACCTAGCAAATCATCATTAGTAATCTCGCCAGTAATTTCACCAAAATGGTAGAGTGCTTGGCGTATATCTATAGCTAGTAAATCACCAGACAAACCTGTTTCTAAACCATGCTGCACTTTTTGTATTTCTTCAAAGGCTTTCAATAAAGCATCGTAATGACGAGAGTTCGTTATAATAGTTTCATTATTTCTTAGTGCTCCTGTATTTATTAAATTGAGAAGTGAATTCGTTAATTCTTCTACACCAAAACCAGTTTTAGCCGACAACAATAATACATCAGCAATAGTTGTGTTTATTTTAGAAAGTTGAATATCGTCTAGCCTATCTATTTTATTAGCAATAACCATTAATGGCTTTTGTGGATGTTTGTTTCTAATTTTTTCAATTTCAATTCTTACGTCTTCTAAATTATCAATATTCATTTGAGCATCAAACAAATAAATAACCACTTGAGATTGCTCAATTTTTTTTTTTTTTTTTTTAATCCCAATACTTTCAACAACATCCTCAGTTTCTCTAATTCCTGCTGTATCTATGAATCTAAAACCAATACCTCCAATAGAAATCTCATCTTCTATAGTATCTCTTGTGGTTCCTGCAATTTCAGAAACGATGGCTCTGTCTTCATTTAACAATGCATTTAGCAATGTGGATTTTCCAACATTAGGTTCACCAACAATAGCAACAGGAATTCCGTTTTTAATCACATTACCAACAGCAAAAGAATCTATTAAACGTTTCAGTACAAAATTGATGCGCTCTATCAATTGTTTAAACTGTGTTCTATCTGCAAACTCTACATCTTCTTCTGCGAAATCAAGTTCTAACTCAATCAAAGAAGCAAAATTTAATAGCTCCTCTCTAAGCTTGGCAATTTCAGAAGAAAAACCGCCACGCATTTGCTGCATAGCAATTTGATGAGATGCTTCATTATCACTAGAAATTAAATCAGCAACAGCTTCTGCCTGACTTAAATCTAATTTACTATTTAAAAATGCACGCAAGGTAAATTCACCAGCAGTTGCCATCCTGCAACCACTTCGCAAAAACAATTGAATTATTTCTTGCTGAATATAAGATGAGCCATGACACGATATCTCTACCACATTTTCGCCAGTGTATGAATTAGGGTTCTTAAATATAGACACTAAAACTTCATCAATCGTTCTTTCATCCTCTATAATATGACCTAAATGAATGGTATGCGTTTTCTGGTCGTTAAGAGATTTTTGCTTTTTTACAGATTTAAAATGATTATCTGCAATTGATATAGCATCCTTACCAGACAATCTTATAACCGCAATTGCTCCACTTCCAGATGGTGTTGCCAAAGCTACAATAGTATCGTTATGCATAATTCCGTGCTTTGATGCAAAAGTATTGTAAAATATATAATTCTTTTAAACTCAATACAGACTATTTTAATATTTAATTTATAAGTTCAACTCTATTCTTTGCAGCATTGTTTTTATATTTGTATGGTTATAAAAATTGAAAATCATGAAAAGAATACTTACCATCGCTATCATTGGATTATTATTAGTTGGCTGTAAAGAAGACAACAGAACCGACTATGTGATAAATGGAAAAGCTGAAGGTGTTTATAATGGCGTAAGGGTTTATCTAAAAACCTTAGATTTTAAAACAGCAAGAGAAAGAATCATAGATACAGCCATCGTTATGAATGAGAAATTTTCTTTTCAAGGCGCTTTAGAGTATCCAGAACTTAGATTTTTAACAGTGAATAGTGTTGCTGGCAGATTGTCAATACTTATCGAAAATAATGATATAGATATTAATATAAATAAAGATAATATTTCAACTTCTTCTATAACTGGCTCTGCAATACATAAAGCATTTCAAGATTATGAAGCAGAATTTTTCGAATTTCAAAAAGAAGTTAAAGCTATTATTCCAGAATACAGGAAATCACAAAATTCCACCAATAAGCAGTATAAGGATTCACTAACTGATGTGCTTCAAAAGAGTAAAGAAGAACTTACTCTGTTCCCTATTAATTATATTAAAAGAAATAACACTGATTATTTAAGCTTAATAATCCTTGAACAAGAAGTAGACAAAGGCACTAACAATATTAAAATATGCAAGGAGACTTTTGAAAATTTAGATAAAAAATTAAAAAACTATCCAATGGGTAATAAGCTCGGTTTAAAAATTAATGATCTTAACCAAATCTATTTAAGAACGGCACATCTAGAAGTTGGTAATTTAGCGCCTGATTTCAAAGCGCCTACACCAAATGGCAAAATAGTAAGCCTAAACGAACTAAAAGGTAAAGTAACAATTATAGATTTCTGGGCGGCCTGGTGTGGTCCTTGTCGTAGAGAAAACCCAAATGTTGTTAGAGTTTATGAAAAGTATCACGATAAAGGTTTAGAAATTATTGGCGTGTCTTTAGATGGTCAAAGCAGACAACAAAATCCAAAAAAAGCATGGTTAGATGCTATAGAAAAAGATAAACTAACTTGGAACCATGTTTCTAATTTAAAATACTTTAATGACCCAATAGCAAAGCTTTACAATATCACAGCGATACCAGCAACTTACATTTTAGATAGTGAAGGCAAAATTGTAGCTACTAATTTAAGAGGAAAAGCTTTAGAATTAAAAGTGAAAGAGCTTTTAAGTAAATAACAAAAAAATATCGAGTTAATAGTCATTTATATAAACTCAACTTCCTTGCTTATACAAAACTAAAGCCTTTACAGAATTGTAAAGGCTTTTTAATTTAAATCTTTTATTAAAAATAAAACTTATAATTAGGCCATTTCTAATTTTGGGATAGTAACAGCTATAAGTTCTTCTTTATATAGATGAAGCTCTTTTTGAATACTAATATTTTCAGAAGATATAGACGTTAAAAATAAATCTTGATAATAGGAAACACCATCAAAAAGATTACTTTTAAAAGCTTCCCATTTTTTTATTTGCTTGGCTGTTACTTCTTCTGAAATAGTAGCTATTTCATTTTTTAAATAATCCACATACATTTTCAATTCTTTAATAAACATATTTGGACGATTAATATGAGAAAGTACAGATGTGTTTCCATTAATATGCTGCATCATTTTTGAAAGTGATACTTCCTTATCGAAATAAGCCATATTTGGTCCTGGGCAAATTACAACACCTTGCTCCTGGCCTTTTATTCTAATATCATTTTCTAAATAAGAAGCATTTGCCAAACCGACACAAAGGCATGCCTTCTCCGTTATTTTTGCTTTAGCATTTTCATATATGAGTGAAGACACTTCATGTTTTTTAGCTTCCAACTCTTGCAATTTCACATCTTGAAGCTTTTTTGAAGCTGTACAAATACCTTCGGGACCAAATTCTTTATTTAAAGCCAAATATTTTTTAGGGCAAGAGCTGCCTGCTTTATCATTGTCAATGCGCTTTTGTTTATAGAACTCATTTGTGGTTCCTTTTATAGTGTTAAAAGGTACTCCTAAAGGTGAAATACCACTTAAATATAAATCTTTCTCTTTGGCATTTGCTAATAAACCCCTTGTTTGGATATCTACAGATGTAGCTTCTGGCACCAATAAAAATGGAGTTCCCCAACCTACAGAATCAACTTGATAATTATCAAGTAAAAACTCGTGTTCATTTGCTGTACCAACTCCACCTTGAACTGTAAATTTTAAATCTAATGGCTTTTCTGGGATAACTAGCCCTTTTTGATTTAATCCTTTCACAAAAACAGTATGAGTGTCTTTTATTAATTCTTCTTTTTTATTTTTAAACTCTTCTAAAATTGGGCCTAGTAAAAAACCATCAGTTGCAAAAGCATGTCCTCCACAATTTAAACCCGATTCAATTCTATATTCAGAAACCCATAGTCCCTTCTTTGCTAAATATTTTCCTTGAATGGTCGCAGAACGATAATCACTAACTTTAAGAATAATTTTCTTTTTTAATAGACCTTGATTATTTGGAAAGAAATCATTGAATTTTTCAAAATAACTATATAATCTTGGGTTCATACCAGCCGAAAGCACCACTGAAGAACATAAGTTACTATTTGCAAATCCACGAAGAGAAGCATGTGCATCATTAAATTCAACAGGCAATTGTTCACCTTTAACAAAGTTATCTTTATCAACTTTGGTCATGATATTTACATCGATATCTCCAGCTTTTAAATGTGTTTCTAAATAACTTTTAATACTCTCTTTAAGTGTAAAACCTTCATCTAACAAATTAGAAAGCCCATCTTTAATGCTAGACTTGTTTGGTAACGTGGATATGAAATTTTCTAATGCGAGTTTACTTTCGGATAACTCAACTTTAAATTTCGAAAATTTATCTTTAACAATTGTATCTACCAAATTTAAATAGGAAGTAATACGCTCAGCACGGTAATCTTGTGCTTTTTTTGTTATTTCTTTATATGGTAAATTAAATTTTTCACTATAAAATGCATTCATTTTTTCTAAAAGCTCATCATCTATAATAGATATAACAGACGAAATTCCATATTGAGCCACCCGAATTGGGCTATCTATAGTATAGGCTAATCCCATTACTGGAATATGAAATGTGTGAAGTGATTTTTGTAAAGCCATCTCTTAATTTTATTGAAAACTAAATAAGCCACAAATATCACTTTACCTATTTTTCAATAACCTGATAAATATCATGGCTTTTTGACTTTTATTTAACTAGTTATGAGAATTACTTCATATTTAAAATGTCATTTTTTATTAAACCATCCTCTAAAGGAATTGGATTTTTATTTCAATTTTCCAGTTTTATATAATACAAATAGGATGATAATTGGTATAGCTAATAAACCAATATGACCTAAATCTGTTTTAAATAAACTTGGCATAAGAATAAGTGTCACTGCATAACCTCCAATAGCTCCTCCAAAATGTGCATCGTGACCAATGTTGCCTATTCTGTTTTTCATGCCATATATAGAATATAATAAATACCCAATACCAAACACATAACCTGGTATTGGTATAGGAATAAAAAACATATATAAACTCATATCTGGTCTTAAGAGAATAGCAGCATAGAGAATTCCAGTTACAGCACCACTAGCACCTACAGCACTATACCAATATTCTTCTTTGTGAAAATAGAGTGATAGTAAATTTCCAAAAATTAAACTCGCTACATAAATGATTATAAAATTAAACTGACCCAACTCAATAATTACTGCATCTGCGAAAAAATAAAGTGTCAGCATATTGAATAATAAATGCTGTGTATCTACATGCAAAAAGCCAGAACTAAACATTCTAATCTGTTCACCACGTCTTACACCACCTACATTGAATTTATATTTTTCAAAAAATATACGATCTTCAAACCCTTTAAAAGACATGATAACGTTAGCAGCAATAATAGCTATGGTAACTAAACCTAAATTGTACATAAACTCTAATCTTATAAATCAAATATAATATATATTTGTACTTAATTGCTAACATACTTTAATGCAACTTATTGCTTACATCATAATCTATCCCATACTTTGGTTTGTTTCTATTTTGCCATTTAGATTGCTCTATGGACTTTCTGATGCTCTTTGTTTTTTTACATATAAAATATTTGGTTATAGAAAAGCTACTGTAAAGGAGAATTTAAGGTTGGTTTTTCCTGATAAATCAGAAAAAGAGATATCCATAATAACCCGTCAATTTTACCATCATCTATGTGACATGATTGTTGAAGCCATTAAATCACTTACAATCTCTGAAGCAGAAATGAAGAAACGCTTTACATTTACCAATGTAGAACTCATCAATAATCTGGCTGATAAACAAAGAAGTATCATTTTAATGTGTGCTCATTACGGAAGCTGGGAATGGATTTTTATTCTACAAAAATATATAAAGCTTAAAGGCTATGCCGTTTATAAACGTTTATCAAATAAACATTTTGATAAATTAGTAAAAGGTATAAGAGCTAAATATAATTCTCATCTTATTACTACAAAAGAAACACTTAAAATACTCAATAAATCTAAAAAGAAAGGTGAGTTAACTATCAATGGATTTGCATCCGACCAATCACCTAAAGCAAATAAAGCATTTCATTGGAGTGAGTTTATGGGCATTAAAGTACCAATGTATACAGGTGCCGAAATGTTGGCAAAAAGACTTGATATGGCAGTAGTCTTTTTTAGCGTAAAACGTTTAAAACGGGGTTATTACGAGTGCTCTTTTAAAACTATTACTGAAAACCCAAAAGATTACAAGGATTATGAAATCACAGATTTATTCTTCAAGCTTGTGGAAGAGCAAATTATAGAAGCTCCACAATATTATCTATGGACACATAAACGCTGGAAACATAGAGATAAGGTTCCTGCAGAATTTCAATAAATCTTAAGTTTAATTAAAAATCAAACCAAGCATCAACATTTGTTGCATTACAAGGTTTGTCAACCAACGACTTATGAATAAACTCATTATTACATTTTGAGTATTCATAATCATTAGCCCAAGTTTCATGGTGCTTAGCTAAATCTATGATACTATTACAAACAAATTCTATTTCGGCATTTGTAGTGGTAGGATGTATAGACATTCTAATCCAACCTGGTTTACGAATCAAATCTCCGATTGAAATTTCGTTTGTCAATTCATGTGACATTTTCTGATCTACATGGAGCAAAAAATGACCATAAGTACCTGCACAACTGCAACCACCTCGTGTTTGTATTCCGAATCTATCATTCAATAATTTAACTCCTAAATTAAAATGCAAATCATCTATATAAAATGAAATCACTCCTAAACGATCTTTATGCTGACCTGCAAGAATATTAATATTAGAAATTGGATCTAATGTCTTAAAAATAATATCGACCAATTCATGCTCGCGCTTAAGCATATTATCAATTCCCATTTGTTCTTTCAACTTAACAGAAAGCGCTGTCTTTATAGTTTGAAGAAATCCTGGTGTACCTCCATCCTCTCTATCTTCAATATTATCAATGTACTTATGTTCTCCCCAAGGATTAGTCCAACTCACAGTTCCACCACCTGGACAATCAGGTATCATATTTTTATAAAGTTTCTTATTAAAAACTAAAACACCAGAAGTCCCTGGGCCTCCTAAGAATTTATGTGGTGAAAAGAAAACAGCATCAAGTTGGGCATCTTTATCTTCAGGATGCATATCAATAGCTACATAAGGAGCAGAACATGCAAAATCTACAAAACAAACTCCTCCATGCTTGTGCATCATTTTAGCAATATTATGATGAGGTGTTTGAATTCCTGTAACATTAGAGCCTCCACTAATGGAAGCAATCTTAATAGTACAATCTTTATATTGAATAAGTAACTCTTCTAAATTATCTAAACTAAATAATCCATCTTCATCTGGTGGAACAATCTCTACCTTAGCCATAGTTTCTAACCAAGATGTTTGATTAGAGTGATGCTCCATATGTGATACAAAAACAACAGGACGCATTTCTTCGGGAATAGTCGTGTAATCTTTTAAGTTTTCAGGAATCTTTAAACCCAGTATACGTTGAAATTTATTAACCACTCCTGTCATTCCATTACCAGAAACGATTAAAACATCATCTTCATTGCAATTCACATGATCTTTAATAATCTGTTTCGCTTTGTGATATGCTTTTGTCATCGCTGTACCAGACACTGTTGTTTCTGTGTGTGTATTGGCTACAAAAGGACCAAAATCATTACATATTTTTTCTTCTATTGGTCTGTATAAACGACCAGAAGCTGTCCAATCTGTATAAATGATTTTTTGCTCGCCATAAGGAGATATAAAGGTTTGGTTTTGACCTATAATATGCTTTCTGAACTGATTAAAATAGGATTCTAAATCAGTAATTTCAGCTTTTATCGTATCAGAAATCATAGTTATAATAATTCAAAATATTAATTATACTATCCATAAACAACCTAATCTGTCATTTCGAGCGTAGTCGAGAAACGAAAAGGACCATTAATTTTATTACATTATTACTGCGCTCAATGTGACAGTTCTCTATGCTTATAGCTTATTCAAAGATACTAAATATTAGCAATAGCTTTTATTTCTGCAATAAAACGATCAGCTAAAGTATCTGCGGCATTTTGTGATGGTGCTTCTGTATAAATTCTAATGATTGGCTCAGTATTACTTTTTCGTAAATGCACCCAACTATCAGAAAAATCAATCTTAACACCATCTATAGTTGTCAATTTTTCGTGACTATAATTAGATTCCATTGTACTTAAGATACCATCAACATCTAATTCTGGCGTTAACTGAATTTTCTTCTTACTCATATAGTAATTAGGATAAGAAGCTCTAAGCTCACTTACCTTCATTTTCTTTTCTGCCAACAAACTTAAAAACAGAGCTACACCAACTAAAGCATCACGACCATAATGAGAATCTGGATAAATAATCCCTCCATTTCCTTCACCACCAATAACAACATTATTCTTCTTCATCAGCTCTACAACATTCACTTCGCCAACAGCACTTGCTTCATAGGTTCCTCCATGCTTTTCAGTAACATCTCTTAAAGCTCTAGTAGAACTCATATTACTTACTGTGTTACCTGGATTCTTGCTCAATACATAATCAGCACAAGCAACAAGTGTATACTCTTCCCCAAACATTTCACCTGTTTCATCCATAAATGCTAAACGATCCACATCTGGATCTACAACTATACCAAAATCTGCACGCTCTTTTACAACAGCTTCAGCTAAATCACCTAAATGTTCTTTAAGTGGCTCTGGATTATGCGGAAAATGACCTGTAGGATCACAATATAATTTTACAGGATGTACACCTAAACGTTCTAATAAAAGAGGAATAGCGATTCCACCTGTAGAATTAACTCCATCAACAACAACCTTAAAATTAGCAGCTTCAATAGCTTTCTTATTTACTAATGGCAACTCTAAGACTTCATCAATATGTATATCTATATATGCTTCGTTTTTTGTAATCTTACCTAAATCATCTACCTCAGCAAAATTCATACTATTAGATTCTGCAATTTCTAAAATCTTCTGACCCTCTGCTCCATTCAAAAATTCACCTTTAGCATTTAGTAGTTTTAAAGCATTCCATTGTTTTGGGTTATGACTTGCTGTTAGTATAATACCACCATCAGCATGCTCTAAAGGCACTGCAATCTCTACCGTTGGTGTTGTAGATAAACCAACATCAATAACGTTAATACCTAAACCTACTAAAGTATTCATTACCAAATTCTGAATCATTTCACCAGAAATACGAGCATCTCTACCAACTACAACTCTATAGTTTTCTTTGTTACGTTGTTGCTTTAACCAAGTACCATACGCTGCAGCAAATTTCACAGCATCTATTGGTGTTAAGTTTTCTTCAACTGATCCTCCAATAGTGCCTCGAATTCCTGAAATAGATTTTATTAATGTCATATATTTTTGATTTTCAGCAAATATAAATAGTTAATATTATTTATGTTAATATGAACGAGTGAAATCAGTATAAAAATCACCAATTTCACTCATTTATTATAAAAGGTTATGTTAAATCAATCTCGAAACTTGTTCTTAAGTGAAAGAAATTTCATTTCGAAATATTTATACGATAAATGTGAAACAAACACAGTTAATAGCATCACAAATAAATTTATTAAAAGAATAACAACCACGTCATTTAATTCTCTTAAGAAATCAACTTTCAGAAATATAAATAAAACAACATAAATGACAGAAATATGATACATATAAATTCCGTATGAAACTTTTCCTAAATAATTCACGGCCTTATTTCTTATGGTAATTCCAAAATTATTACAACTTATACTATGAATAAAAAGACCTAATATCAACATTGCCGATAAGTTTGTTAAAAATAAATTATCGAAATTAAAAATACCAGTTGTATAATATAAGACTGTAAGAGACATAATTACTAATGGGATAAATTTACTTGTCTTTAAAAACTCTAGCTTTTTCTTTTCATCTAATACAGAAATTACACCACCAAAGAACAAGAAGAAATACAACATTCTAAATTTCTCAAAAAGTTCTATTCCACTAAAATGAAATAAAATCATATAAACAACAGTAAAAGCTATCAAAGCATTAAGTAACCAATGTTTTTTAATAAAATACGAAAAAGGAGCAATCATAATATAAAATTGTTCCTCAATCCCTATTGACCATATCACCTGATGTATGGCACCAATCTCATATAATTTAGCATATACATTAGGAAGAAAAAAAGTAGTCAGCAAAATAGCATTATCTAATTCATAGTTGTAATCCGTAGCAAAACCAGTTTGAGGCAGTATTAAATGGTTAAATACAAAACCAAAAATAACAATAAGATAATACAGCGGAAATATTCTTAAGATCCGCCTCATATAAAATTTCTTAATAGAAAAATGCCCTTTTTCCTTTTCTAAATAAATCAATCTAATAATTAGAAAACCACTCAAAGTAAAAAACATATACACAGCCTCAGTACCTTTATGAAAAACTGGCAAACCTGAATAAGATGGAAGTCCTAAAGCTTTAGATAAAAGAGCGACGTGTTGTATTAAAACCAATGAGGCCAGAACAAAACGTAGTACATCTAGATTCGGTAAAATTTTCATAATTAAAATTGCTATAGCGCACCAAAATTAGATATTTTTAACAAATGAACTATTTAGCCCACATTTATTTGTCAGGAGGTAAGAAACACCTGACGATTGGCAATTTTATTGCTGATGGAATACGCGGAAATCGTTATAAAAATTATCCAGAAGAAATTCAAGCTGGCATTATATTACACAGGGAAATAGACACTTACACAGATGCACATTCCATATTTAGACGAAGCACAAAACGACTTCACAAAAATTATGGGCACTATAGCGGAGTTATTGTAGATATTTTTTATGATCATTTTTTAGCAAAGAATTGGAAGCAATATTCAGATATAACACTTGCAGATTATATCGATGATTTTTATGAAAATTTAATCAATCATATAGATATTCTCCCTCCTCATTTTAAAAAGATGACTCCAATTATGATTGAAGGCAATTGGCTCTTAAGCTATGAAACCATTGATGGTATTCAATTGGTTATGAATGGCATGAATAGGAGAACTAAAGGTCTATCTAAAATGAATGAAGCTACAAAAGAACTTAAAGAACATTACAAAGCCTTTGAAAAAGATTTTACCGAATTTTTTGATGAACTTATAGAATTCAGTTCAAAAAAGAGAATAAAAATAGAAAAACAATTTAATTTATGAATCGCTTTCTCACCCTTTTTATTGCAATACTAATAAGTTTTACAAGTTGCAAAAACGAGACTACAACATCTACCTCAGTATCTATAAATAGAGGAGTTATTACTGAAAAAGCAATGGTTGTAAGCGCAAGAGTAGAAGCCTCAAACATTGGTGTAGAAATCCTTAAACAAGGAGGAAATGCTTTTGATGCAATGATGGCAACCGAAATGGCTTTGGCTGTAGCTTACCCTTATGCTGGTAACCTTGGTGGAGGTGGTTTTTTAGTCTATAGATTAGCAGATGGTAGTAAAGGAGCATTAGATTATAGAGAAAAAGCACCTTTAGCGTCCTCGAAGGATATGTATTTAGATAAAAATGGCAATATTATAAAAGATAAAAGTACAGTTGGACCCATGGCAGTTGGTATTCCAGGAACTATTGCAGGTGTCTTTAAAGCTCAAAAACGATTTGGGAAACTCGATATTGCCGCTATCTTAAAACCAGTAATTGAGTTAGCAGAAAAAGGATACAATATCACAAAAAAACAAGAAGTGAGAATTGCTGAATATGATAGCATATTTAAAGCTGTTAACGGAAAAGAAATACTTTATAACAAGAACTTAAAAGCCGGAAACACTATTATAAATACATCCTTAGCTGAAACGCTTAAGCGTATTTCTAATAATGGACGAGATGAATTTTACAAAGGTGAAACCGCTAAAAAATTAGTAACATATCTGCAATCTAGAGGAAGTATTATTACGCTTGAAGATTTAGCAAAATACGAAGCTAAGTGGAGAGATCCAATCTCATTTCAATATGATGATTTAACCATAACATCAATGTCTCCACCTTCTTCGGGCGGAATATGTCTCAATCAAATTATGACAATGATAGAGCCATTCGACTTAAAAGGATTTGGACATAATTCATTAAAAACAATTCAAGTTGTAGTCGAAGCGGAAAAACGAGCTTATGCAGATCGAAGCTTTTATTTAGGTGATCCAGATTTTGTGGTTATTCCTGTAGAAACATTAATCAGTGATATATATTTAACAGAAAGAATGCAAGGTTTTACATACCAAAATGCAACTTCTGTTGAAGACATTTCTCATGGTAAAATTGTTAGTTACGAAAGCGATGAAACTACCCACTACTCTATTGTAGATCCATTTGGTAATGCCATTGCTGTGACCACAACTCTAAATGGAGGTTATGGCTCAAAGCTTTATGTTGAAGAACTAGGCTTCTTTTTAAACAATGAAATGGATGACTTTAGTAGTAAACCAGGTGAACCAAATTATTACGGTTTAATTGGCGCTGAAGCAAATAGTATTGCGCCTGAAAAACGTATGCTAAGCTCAATGACACCAACTATTGTAGAAAAGAATGGGAAATTTTATATGTCTGTTGGTACACCAGGTGGTTCTACAATAATCACTTCTGTTTTACAAACCATATTAAATGTTCACGAGTTCGAATTAACTATGCAAGAAGCCGTTAATGCACCACGTTTTCATAATCAATGGTTACCAGATGAAATAAGAATGGAACCAAATTCTTTTGACAAAAACCTTAAAAACCAACTTGAAGCTTTAGGCTACACCATTAATGAATCGCGTTCTCCTATAATCGGAATTGTAGATGGTATTTTAATGTTAGAGGATGGTACTCTTGAAGGTGGAGCAGACAAACGTGGAGACGATACTGCAGTTGGATTTTAAGTATACTTTTTGAACAACTGATTTGATGAAATCCTAAAACTAGCCATGTACTTGAAATTCCTACAGAGTCGGAAGCAACGATTTTTAGAAATAATACTTATAACAAATAAATTACTTCGTGCTTCGCAATAACAATTCAATGAGTTTTTAACATTGTTTTACAATTTACACATGCTCTAAATTGTATATTTATAGTCACCAAATCTATTATACTTATTTACTTCTTAAAACCAACTAAAAAATGAAACAATTTATTGTTGCAATAGCTTTCTGCTATTCATTAGTCAGCTTTTCTCAAGGCACACAACTATTAAGACAACCAACATTACATGGCAATGATGTAGTATTTGTTTATGCCAATGATTTATGGAAAGCGTCAATTAATGGAGGAACTGCTATAAGACTAACTAGCGATGATGGTTATGAATCTAGTCCTCATTTTTCTAATGATGGTTCGATGATTGCTTTTACAGCACAATACGATGGTAATGTAGATGTATTCGTTATGCCTTCTGAAGGTGGAGAACCAAAACGACTAACTTATCATCCTAGTGGTGATTTTGTACAAGGCTGGACTCCTGATGGTAACGTTTTATTTCGTTCTGGTAGAGAATCACAACCAACGATGACTAATAAATTTTTTACGATTTCTACTAAAGGTGGGCTTCCAGAAGCATTAGATCTTTCAAGAGCTGCTTATGGTGAAATCTCTTCAGACGGAAAGCATATCGCATATACTCCAATCACAGGTTGGGATGCAGAATGGAGAAATTATAGAGGTGGACAAGCCATGCCTATTTGGGTTGTTGATATGAAAACAAAAAAATTAGTAAGAACATCACAACCAACTAACGAACGTCATCTAGATCCTGTGTGGTTAAATGGCAGTGTTTACTTTATGTCAGAGCGCGACTATACAATGAACATTTGGTCATTCAATCCTAATACAAAAGAAGAAAAACAAATCACGTTTCATAAAAAGTTTGATGTCAAAAGTTTAGATGCTAGTAAAGACAAAATTGTGTATGAACAAGGAAGTTATCTTCATGTGTATAATCCAAGTTCTAGTGATACCAAACAATTAAACATTGACGTTAAAGCAGATTTAAATTTCTACAGAGCAAAATGGGATAATGTATCTGCTGTTAACTTATCTAATCCGAATGTATCACCAAAAGGCAAACGTGCTATTTTTGAGCATCGCGGTGAAATCTTTACAGTACCTAAAGAAAATGGAACTTGGATGAATATTACCAACTCACCAGATGTTGCAGATCGTAATCCTATTTGGTCACCTAAAGGTGATAAAATTGCTTGGTTTTCTGATAAAGGTGGTGAATATCAGTTAATGCTGGCTGATCAAGATGGTCAAAACGCAGAAGCTATTAAATTACCTAATCCTACCTTCTACTTTCAGCCAGATTGGTCTCCAGATGGAAAACATATTGCATATTCAGACACACATTATAATGTCTGGATTCTTAATTTAGAAACTAAAAAAACGAGAAAGGTAGCAACCGACCGTTACGCACATCCAAATCGTACTATGAATCCGGTTTGGTCACCAGACAGTAAATGGATTGCTTTTCCAAAACAACAAGACAGTCATTTTAAATCCATCTTTGCGTATAACGTTGATTCAAAGAAAACGATTCAACTTACAGATCCTATAGCAGATGCTATTACACCTGTCTGGGATGTTTCAGGTAAGTATTTATACACTTTGGCCAGTACAAATTATGGCTTACAATCTGGTTGGTTAGACATGAGTAATTATGATCCTGCTGCAAATTTAACACGGAGTCTATATGTTGTTGTCTTAAATTCAACTGATGAAGCACCAAATCTTCCAAAGAATGATATGGAAGAAGTAAAGAAAAAAGAAGTTGAAGATAAAACTGACAAAAAGGAAGATGACAAGAAAGATGATAAAAAATCATCAGATGGAGTTACAGTAACGATAGATGAGAACGGTATTTTCGATCGTGCTGTTGCCTTAGATTTACCTGCAAGAAATTATGTAGCCTTGTTAAAAGGACCAAAAAACAAAGTCTTCATTGCTGAAGCCATTCCTAATGCTAATGGATTAAAAGTGCATTCGTATGATGTTGAAAAAGAAAAAGCAACAGATTTTGCAGATGGTGTCAACCAAATGGTAGCTTCTAAAGACAGAAAATCAATCTTACTCTTTCAAAATAGAAAATGGGTATTAACCAGTGCTGCTGCAGCTCCAAAACCTGGAAAAGATAATTTAAAAACGAATCTCAAAATAAAACTCGATCCAAAAGCAGAAGCACATCAAATTTTTAAAGAAGGCTGGAGATATATGCGCGACTTCTTATATGTAGATAATGTGCATGGTGCACCTTGGGATGATGTATACAAATGGTATGCGCCTTGGATTGACCATGTGAGACATAGAACAGATTTAAATTATGTAGTGGATATTATGAGCGGCGAAGTTGCTGTTGGACATTCTTATGTTTCTGGTGGTGATTTTCCAAATGTTGACAGAGTTCCTGTTGGACTATTAGGATGTGATATTGAATTAGTTAATGGAAACTTCAGAATTTCTAAAATCTTTAATGGAGAACGATGGAATCCTAATTTAAAAGCACCATTGGCACAACCAGGAATTAAGGTTAATGAAGGCGATTATATATTAGCCATTAACGGAAAGAAACTTTCAGCAGATGTAAACCCTTATAGTTTATTAGAACAAACCTCCGGACGCGAAATTAACATTACGATAAATTCAAAGCCATCAATGACTGGTGCGAGAACCGTTTTAGTAAAACCTGTTGGCAGCGAACGTGGTTTAAGAACTATTGATTGGGTAGAAGGTAATCGTAGAAAAGTAGATGAACTATCTAATGGAAAACTAGCCTATGTTTATGTCCCAAACACAGGTGGTGGAGGTTTCACTTCGTTTAACCGCTACTATTTCTCGCAACAAGACAAAAAAGGAGCGGTCATAGACGAACGTAATAATGGTGGTGGTTCCGCAGCAGATTATATGATAGATATTATGTCTCGTGAATTGTTTGGCTATTTTAATAGTAAAGCAGGTGATAACAGACCATGGACAACTCCTATCGCAGGAATTTGGGGACCAAAAGTAATGCTTATCAATGAACGTGCTGGTTCTGGTGGAGACTTATTGCCCTATATGTTTAAAATGAAAAATATGGGGCCATTAATCGGAACTAAAACTTGGGGAGGATTAGTTGGTACTTGGGATACTCCACGTTTTATTGATGGCGGACGAATGGTTGCACCTCGTGGTGGTTTTTATGATGTTAATGGCGAATGGGCTGTTGAAGGTGAAGGTATCGCACCAGATATTGAAGTGATTCAAGAACCAAGATTAACATCTAAAGGTTTAGATCCTCAATTAGAGCGTGCTATACAAGAAGCTATGAGATTATTAAAAGGTAATGAATTTGAATTACAACCAGAACCTAAAGCACCAGTGCGCTGGAAAAGACCTGCTGGTTACAAATCAGATAATTAAACTTGTATTTAGAAGTCTTCTCAATACAATTCTTCTTACTTCAGAATCACTCGAAGTGACGCATTAATTAATATATGACGACGTCAGTTCGAGTGAAATTGCTTTTTTTAGCAATTATGTATCGAGAACTATTTAATAAACACGATTTCATTTTGGCAAAAAAATCAAAAACAAAACGCATACTAAAAATCATTGGAGGTATCATCATATTCTTCACTTTACCTTCACTCCTACTCTTTGGCTTTATGTACTTAAAATACAATGAAGGTTTACCAGAAGGAAAACAAGGACCAGAAGCTGATTTACTAGCCTCGCAAATGTTAGAAGCATTAAACGAGACTGCATATTTAAATACAGACTATTTAGAATGGACCTTTAAAGGTCGTCATCATTACAAATGGTATAAATCTGAAAATACTTGCGAAGTCTATTGGGATAATTTTATCGTTATTTTAGATTTAGAAAATCACGATAACTCTAATGTATTTGTCGCGGAACAAGAATATAATGGAGTTGAAAAACATGATTATATACATAAAGCAGAGGCCTACTTTAATAACGACTCCTTTTGGTTAGTTGCACCATATAAGGTTTTTGATGAGGATGTAGAACGAAGATTAGTAAAAACAGAAGATAAAACTGATGCTCTGTTAGTGACATATATATCTGGCGGAACAACACCAGGAGATTCTTATTTATGGCATTTTGATGATTCTGGAAAACCAAAAAGTTATCAAATGTGGGTAGATATAATACCTATAGATGGTTTAGAAGCTACTTGGGAGAAATGGACAATTACAGAAAGTGGTGCACAGTTTCCAACATTTCATAAATTACTGTTTTTTGGATTAGAATTGAGTAATATTAAAGCTATTAAACTTTAAAACACCTGTTAATCAACAATACTTTAATTTACATTTTAATTCTAGTTTAAATATCTTAAATTTACGACTAGCAATTTTTAACAAACAAAAAAATATGAAAAACTTCTACTTTATTTTAATTTTAATACTACCAATCTTTGGTTTTTCTCAAGGAGATTCCTTTTGGAAAAAGACATCTGATGTAAAATATCAGACAGATCAATTATTGGAGAGAAGCTCTACACCATCTGAGTATACCATATACAACTTAGATGTTGAGGATTTAAAAAACACATTACAAAATGCTCCGACTAGAGAATCGGGACTGCCTTCAAGTACTTTTGTTCAATTTCCAAATGAAAAAGGCGAAATGGACAACTATGAAATCTATAATGCTTCAATTATGGAACCTAGTTTTGCAGCTGAGCATCCAGAAATTCAATCTTATGTTGGTATTAGTAAAGACAACTCAGGTACTATAATACGTTTTACAACTACTGTATTTGGGTTTCATGCTATTATTCATGCTATCGGTAAGACTTCCTATATAGATCCTTTTACTAAAGATCTTACCTCTTATGTCTTATATGCTAAACAAGATTTAACCTCAGATATAGATAGAATGGGTTGTTTAGTAACAGAAAATACGGCGTTGATAAACAGACCAAATGAAACAAATGAAAACTTAGCATTTAGAAATGCAAATGATGGACTATTAAGAACATTCCGTTTAGCATTGGCTTGTACACAAGAATATGCTAACTATCACATTAATGCTGCTGGACAAGCTGCTGCTACTGATGCTGTTAAAAGAGCGACAGTTTTAGCTGCAATGAATGTAACAATGGCTAGAGTTAATGGTATTTTTGAAAGAGACTTATCATTAACAATGACATTAGTGAATAACATGAGTATTATTTTCTTGGCTGAAAATGATGGATATACTGATAATAATGCTGGTGCATTATTAACTCAAAACCAAGCAATTGTTGACGCAAACATAGGAACAGCAAATTACGATATCGGTCATGTATTTACTACTGGTGGTGGTGGTGTAGCTGCTCGTGGTGGTATTTGTTATAGTAATGCAAAAGCACAAGGTGTAACCGGATCTCCAAATCCGGTACAAGATCCATACGATGTAGATTTTGTAGCACACGAAATGGGTCATCAATTCGGTGCCAACCATACATTTAATGGAGAACAAGGATCTTGTGGTGGTGGAAACAGAAATGGACCTACTGCTGTAGAGCCAGGAAGTGGAACTACGATTATGGGATATGCTGGTATTTGTGGTTCTGACGATGTACAAGGAAATAGTGACGATCATTTTCATGCTATTAGTATTGACGAAATGTGGACTAGAATTACACCTCCAGGTGAGCCAACGTGTTCTGTTAATACACCAAACGGAAATACAGCACCTACAGTAAATGCTGGACCTAATTATACAATTCCTTATGGCACTGCATTCACATTATCTGGTACAGCTAATGATGCTAATGGAACTACATTATCATATTGTTGGGAGCAAGTTGATCCAGGAACGACAACAAATCTTCCTTCTACAACAAGTACTACAGATCCTCAATTTAGATCATATTCACCTATGAGTACAGGTGATCGTACATTCCCACAATTAAGTGACATTTTAAACGATAATTTAACACCCGATTGGGAAGTGATTCCTAACGTAGCAAGAAATATGGATTTTGCTTTAACTGTTAGAGATAATGGGTCTCCAAATGGCGGACAAACTAATAGAGATGACATGAGAGTTAATGTTGCCAATACAGGACCTTTTATTGTAACAGCACCAAATACAACAAATTTCAGTTATGCTCAAGGAAGCACAAATACAATTACTTGGGATGTTGCCGGAACAACAGGAAATGGTATCAACGCAGCTAATGTAAATATTTTATTATCTATAGATGGAGGACAAACCTTTAGCACAACTTTAGCAAGTAACACTCCTAATGATGGTACTCAGTCAATAACATTTCCGGCTGTACAAGAACCTTATTGTAGAATAAAAATTGAAGCTGCTGGGAATATTTTCTTTGCAATTTCTAAATCATTCTCTATTGGAGCTACTGTGACTACGACTACTACTTGCAACAACTATACAACCGGAGCACTTACCACTGCAATTCCTGATGGTGCTGGAGCACCTGGACAAGGTACACCAGTATTTATTCCTGTAACTGTTACAGAAGCAACTGCTATTACTGATATTAGCATAAATGTAGATGTAACACATTCTTATATTGGAGATTTAATTATGCAATTACAAGCACCTAATGGTGGTGGTTTCTCAAATATATGGGCAAGAACATGTAACGATGCGCAATATGGCAACATAGATGTAACATTAAAAGATGGTGAGCCAGCAATTGCATGTGCAAATCCAACCATGGGAACCTATGCACCAGCAAATCCAATGACTGGTTTTAGCGGAAATAACCCTTCAGGAGTATGGAACATGGTATTTGTAGATTTCTATACGGGAGATACAGGTATTGTGAATGAGTGGTCCATAGATCTTTGTACAACATCGACAACAGTCGTTTTAGGTACAGATGAATTTGAATTAAATGAATTCACGCTTTTCCCTAATCCAAACAAAGGTGATTTTACTTTAAAGTTTAATTCTAACTCTGGGAAAGATATAGATGTAAATGTTTATGACATGTCTGGTAAATTAATATATGCTAAACTATACAATCCAACATCTCAATTTGAAGAAAACATTTCTTTGAAAAATGTAAGTTCTGGTATGTATTTACTAAAAGTTAACGACGCAGATAAATCTATAACTAGAAAACTTATTATTGAATAAGGCATCAAATACTTATACAAACAAAAACTCCGAAGTATATCACTTCGGAGTTTTTTATTATTAAACAATTATTCTAATAGCTACTTTGAAGATTGGCCAATAAATTGCTGGCTTTTTAATTTAAACAACACATTAAAACTAGTTAAGCTACCATAGCTTCGTGTAATATATTGTTGCAAGTCAATTTTCTCTTGCTCGTCTAAATTCTTACTCGAATTAATTTTTTGTTCCATCACTCGCAAGCGATCACGTACCATAGTGATTTTATGAAAAAACGTATCAATCGGTAATTCTTTGCTTTGCAGATTTGTATCTCCAGGCTCCATAATCAGTTTACCGCCTTTCCATTTATCGGCAATGGCAATCACCTCAGAAATATCAGACCATTTCTTTAAAATAGATTTTAAGCTACGTTCTACATCGTAAAAACTTACTGTATCTACATCGTCATCGGCTGCTTCAATAACTTCGAACTCAGAATCTAAATCAATAGTTTCTAACCCGTTGTCTATAAAGGTTACCCAATAGTGTTTTGAGGTCACATTAGTGATGACACCTTTTCCGTATTCTGCGTGGTTGATTCTTGAGCTTATTCCTAGTAATTTCATAAAAATTTATAATTGTATTCCCGTGAGAATGGGAATCTGTTCTACACTGTTTTAAAGGACTAAAATTAAGATTATACTGCAATAAAACCAACTAGATATTTATTTTATTATGACTTAAGGCTTACCTGAATTATACACGGTGTATACATGGCGCATACATGGCGCATACATGGAGGAGCTCTTTATAAATGTTCCCTTTAATGTGCCATACCGCATTTTTATGATATTTATAATTTGTATTCATGTGGTACTAAGAATCTTTCGATAAGATCTCATTTTAACTACCAAAATTTGAATAATTCTCTTTAATTCTTTCTTTTTATTACAAAGTACTCAATATGAATGTGTTGTGAATTAAAAATAATTTTATATGTTTGATTTTCAGTTGTTTAACAAAGTGATCGTTTGTTATTTATAAAATACCGGATTTTATGACAACTGCCTTATCCCCTTCCTTACCTTAAAAGAGGCCTTAAAACAAGGCTATGTTTAACTAGATATGCTGCATTTTTATTATGCCATTAGTGCTGTATATCCCAAATCGAAATATTATGGCGAAGAATAATTCATTTATTAGATTAGAAGGGACTCTTGATGGGTTAACCTTTTTTAGAAAAAACGGTGAGAATTTTGTAAAAACCAAAAGCCGTGTAAGTAGAAACCGAATTCTGAATGACCCAGCTTATAAGCGTACTCGTGAAAACAATCAGGAGTTTGGTGGAGCTGCTAAATGTGGTAAAGCTTTTAGAGAAAGTTTTGCTGGTATTTCGCGCTTAGTCGGAGATACTTATTTGGCTTCACGAATGACTGGTAAGATGCGTTCTATATTACCAAATGGTACTGGACTTAGAGGACAGCGAACAATTAATTTGGTTGATAATATTGAACCGCTTTTAGGTTTTAATTTTGATGTCTCTAAACCTTTTGATAGTCAATTTAATGCTCCTGCAATTGGACCAGAGATTACAGATGCTAAGGATAAAGTAACTTGGGACCTCGCTGATTTTAATACCGATACCTATGTACGTGCTCCAGAAGGTGCTACACATTTTAAACTGGCTTTAGCAGTAGGTTATGTTAGTAACTTTGAGTGGGATGCTGCTTTAAAATCTTATGAGCCTGTAAAAGAACAGCCTAATGCTGTTGGTGTTGTAGAGTATAGTGCTGCTATTGCCCTTGGTGGTATGGTAAGTAGTGCAACGAGTCTTGATATTGATTTGTCGAGTTATGCTCCTGTACCTGTTACTACAGCCTTATTTGCTGGTACAGCGATTGTGTTTTATCAGATGGTTAATGGAGAGTTGTATGAGCTTGCCCAAGGCCATAGCATGAAAATTGCTGCTGGGAAATAGGTGTTTACTTTTTTCTTTGTTAAAAATCCTTCTTGGTGTAATGCTGAGAGGGATTTTTTTGTTTTTTTTTGTATGTTCATTTTTGTTGGGCCAAAAACGAACCAAAAAGCCCTTTACTATCGAAGGTATTTTTAAGTGCACTTTCTGGTGCTCTTAAAACCATAATTAAAATCCTAAATAGCGTCCAAGGCTTCCGCTATTTTTTACGGTTTTTAATTATATATACTGCCGATAGCAGTTTCCGACTATGTCGGAATTGCAAGTACGATAGGGTTTTGTAATTCTAAAGAGTGGTTTTCTTTTACTACTATTTATCATTATTACGTGAAGAGCAGCAAAGCAGTTGATTATTTTTTTCTTTATTAAGAATCCTTCTTGGTGTAATGCTGAGAGGGATTTTTTTGTTTCTTTTTTTTGTATGTTCATTTTTGTTGGGCCAAAAACGAACCAAAAAGCCCTTTACTATCGAAGGCATTTTTAAGTGCACTTTCTGGTGCTCTTAAAACCATAATTAAAATCCTAAAT
>NZ_JADGDZ010000135.1 GCF_016744625.1 Winogradskyella sp. | reverse complement strand
TTCTTTTATCAACTTCTTCTGATAACGTCCTTGCACAATATCTACGATCACTAAAACGACAATAACAAAATAGAACGTAGTCTTACTCATTGGTACAATCTCGTTTCCAAAGATTTTTAAATGTGCTAAATGACCACCTTCGGTCACTAACATAATACCTACAATAAATAAAATAAATAATCCTAATACTTCGTACATTCTATTTTTAGCCAAGAATACTGAAATCCTATCCGCCATTAATAACATTAGCAAACCACTAGCGACAATAGCAATTGCCATAACAATAAATGCAGTTGTTGAATTTTCTATTTCACTTGTAAGTCCTATTGCTGCTAATATAGAATCAAATGAAAAAACTAAGTTCATTATAACAATGCTAACTATAACTGCACTTGCTGATTTATTTCTTGATCCTCCACCTTCTATATCATGACTTAAATCTTGGGTAGAAATCATATGCCAAATTTCTTTAATAGCTGTGTAAATGATAAAGCCTCCTCCAAGTAAAACAATAATACTGTGACCATTAAAGGCGAAATTAATAACATCTTCAATATGACCTGTTAAAAACGAAAAAGGTTCTTGAAAGAAATCAATAATAGAGACCAAAACAAATAGCAATACTATTCTAAGAACTATAGCTATAAGAATACCAACTTTTCTCACTCGTTTTTGATCAGCTTGTGGTGCTTTCTTTGATTCTAAAGAAATGTAAAGAAGATTATCAAATCCTAAAACGGCTTGTAACATAACAAGCATTAATAGTGTGAAAATGATTTCAGCCATGGTTTATGAAGTATTAATTTAATTAATTGATATTTTTTCTATCTAACAATGATAGTATAATGTATAGAGCAATCACTAAAGGAATTGCGGCAAAGCGAAGTACAATAAGAGCTACAAGGCTTAAAACTAAAAAGATATAACGTGTCGCATTACTTTTAAAACTCCAGTCCTTAAATTTTAAAGCAAACAATTTTATTTTAGAGTTTAATAAATAACAGCTTAAAAGCGTTAGACCAATTAAAAACCACTTATTTATAATTATAGAATTCATTATATCGCTATTCTGATATTCTAAAATTAACGGTAAAGACAAAATCAATAATGTGTTGGCTGGCACTGGTAATCCTTTAAAATAAGACTGTTGATCTTCATCTAAATTAAATTTTGCTAAGCGATAAGCAGATGCTAATGGGATAAGTAATCCTATTAATGGTAATACCGACAATTTAAAACCTTGCCAGTGAAAAATAGAATTCCAACTATCACTATAGGTTGAATAATCTGGCGCATCAACTGTTAATGAAATAAGTTTAAACATTATTACGCCAGGCACTACTCCACTTGTCACTAAATCTGCTAACGAGTCTAATTGAATACCAAGTGGACTCTGTACATTTAGCTTTCGTGCTAAAAGGCCGTCAAAAAAGTCGAAAAAGATTCCTAGAAAAACAAATACCGCAGCAGCAACAAAATTACCATAAACCGCAAATATCAATGCGATACATCCTGAAAACAGATTTAGAAGTGTAACCGCATTAGGAATATGTCGTTTTAAACTCATGAATTTAATTTATGTAAAAATAAAAAAGTATTTGAGCTTATCTTATTATTTTTTTCAAATTGCCCAATAATTAGACAATAAGAAGGGATTTTTGCAGTTAAATAGATAGAAAAATTGTGCATCTTTGTAAAAAATTTTGCTGTTGAAAAATTACTATGTAATTCTCTTAACACTTGCTACGCTTTTCGCTTCGGCTCAAACAACAAGAAAATATTCTAATGAATTTATGAATATTGGCGTTGATGCTGCTGCATTAGGTATGAGTAATGCTGTTGTGTCACAAACTGCTGACGTAAATTCTGGATATTGGAATCCAGCAGGTTTAGTGCACCTAGAAGACAACCAGCTTGCCTTAATGCATTCGAGTTACTTTGCTAATATCGCTAACTACAACTATCTCGCCTATGCAATGCCCTTAGATGACAGAAGTGCAGTTGGTTTGTCTTTAATTAGATTTGGAGTAGATGACATTTTAGATACCACACAGTTAATAGATGACCAAGGCAATATAAATTACGATAGAATAAGTACTTTCTCTACCGCAGATTATGGATTGACATTTTCTTATGCTAGAAAATTACCATTAGATGGTTTAAATTTTGGAGTCAATGCAAAAATTATTAGAAGAATCATCGGAGATTTCGCTTCTTCTTGGGGTTTTGGTTTAGATGCTGGTATTCAGTTTGAAGGCAAAAATGGTTGGAAATTTGGTTTAATGGCAAGAGACATTACAACGACTTATAATGCATGGTCTATAGACGACAAGAAATTTGAACAAATTAGTGGTGCTATTGAAGGTGAAAATCAAGAATTACCTGAAACTACAGAAATAACGATTCCGAAATTACAGTTCGGAATGTCAAAAAAATGGATTTTTAATTACGACTATTCATTCCTTGCTGCAGCAAATTTAAATGTAAGATTTGAAGAAAACAATGATGTGTTTTCAACCTCTTTTGCTAGCATAAATCCTGCTATAGGTTTTGATTTTGGTTATGCTGACTTAGTGTTTTTAAGATCTGGTTTTGGTAATTTTCAAAACGAAAGACAGCTAGATGATTCCGAGAAGCTAACATTTCAACCTAATTTTGGTGTAGGTTTTAAATACAAAGGTATTCAGCTAGATTATGCATTTACAGATATTGGAGACCAAAGTTCTGCATTGTACTCTAATATATTTTCTCTAAAAATAGATTTTAGCGTATTTAGATAGTGATACTTATGAAACGAGCATATTAAAAATTATATCATCAGAAATGATTAATAGAGAACATGTGACCTTTGAAAATAACATATATAAACACATGAAACTAAAACTATCCTTTATTCTTATCTTTTTAGTCTTATTTTCTTTGTCTTCGCAGAATTTTCAATTAACACCAGACACAAAAATATCTATACTTACTATTGGTCCTGGTCAATCATTAAATGATGCTTTTGGACACAACGCATTTAGAATAAAAGATAAAAGTCGAGGAATTGATGCTGTCTATGGCTATGGCGAATACGATTTTGACGCTCCAAATTTCTATTTAAAATTTGCACGTGGTAAATTAAATTATCTAATAAGTAGACATAACTATTCTGATTTTCATAATCATTATGTAAGCTACAATCGTACTATTAATGAACAAGTACTTAATCTTACAATTGAAGAGAAACAAAGATTATTCGATTATTTAGAAACTAACTATAAGCCAGAAAACAGAAGGTATCTTTATGATTTCTTCTATGACAACTGTGCTACTCGAATTAGAGATGTTGCAAATACAGTAACAAATAATGACATAAATTTCGCTGTACCTAAAAGGTTTGAGCCAAAAACTTTTAGAAGCCTTATCCATGAACATGTATCACTAAATTCTTGGGGAAGTTTTGGTATTGATATTGCCTTGGGTTCAGTTATTGACAAAGAAGCCACTACTAGTGAGTACATGTTTTTACCAAAATATATTCATGCTTTTTTTGATAGTGCAAAAATTAATGATTCAGAAAATCTAGTAAAGAAATCATCTGTGATTTTTCAAAAGAAAGAAAAGGAAATACCCTCCAACTTTCTTTTTAGCCCATTAATGATTATGGGACTTCTGGCCGTTCTAATTCTATTTATTACTTATAAAGACTTTAAAAATAATACAAGGAGTAAATGGTTGGATATTTTACTCTTTGGAACCACTGGAGTGATTGGAATTCTTCTTTTATTATTATGGTTTGCTACTGACCACTCTGCTACAGCTCAAAATTATAATGTCTTATGGGCAGTACCACTAAATATTATAGTAATTGCTCAGTTATTAAAACCACAAGTAAAATCATGGTTTAAGGGGTATTTAAAGTTCTTAATTATTATGCTCTGTCTTCTGACATTACATTGGATAATTGGAATCCAAGTCTTTGCTATAGGTTTAATACCTCTACTCATTGCTTTAATGGTGAGATATATCTTCTTAATTAAATTCTATAACAAAGCTTAAACTACTGTCCTCTGTAATACAAAATAGTACTCAAAGTTTTTATTGTAATACTAAAATCTAAGAAGATACTTCGATGCTTAATATAATATAAATCATATTGCAACTTGGTTAGACTATCATCTATGGAAGAACCATACCTTGTATTGACCTGAGCCCAACCTGTAAGTCCAGGTTTTATAATATGACGTGTTTCGTAAAATGGTATAATACGAGATAATTCGTTAACAAAGAAAGGACGTTCTGGTCTTGGTCCTATTATGCTCATTTCGCCTTTTAAAACATTGTAAAATTGAGGGATTTCATCTAATCGTGAGCGTCTTAAAAATTTACCAAATTTAGTTATACGCTTATCATCTTTTTTTGCCCACTTAACTCCATCTTTCTCTGCGTTTATCACCATCGTTCTTAACTTAAGAATCTTAAATGGCTTACTATTTTTTCCGACACGTTCTTGAGAATAAAACAATGGTCCTTTATTCCCAATAAGGTTTACTATTATAATTAAAGGTAATAACAATGATCCCAATATTAAACCAAAAAAAGCAACTACAACATCAAAAGCACGATGAAAAAAGATGTAAAGTTGATTTTCATTACTCCTACTAAAAGGAAAATATTTATAAAAATCTTTACCTACAAATTGAATTGGCACTCTATGTAGTAATTCTTCATAGACTTGAGTATACTCTCTAATCTTAAAGCCACGCTCTAGTAGCATCATCAAATCATGATAGACCTCTGCTATAATTGCTTCGGTATTAAAACTTGCCACCAAAACTTCAGATATTCTTTCTCTTTCAATAACTTCTAAAAAAAATTTAGCTTCAAACTCTTTAAGCCCTTTAAATTTAACAGACTCAGATGTTGAAACTTCACTATTAATAAAGCCAACTATTTTATAATTTGGATCAGATGTATCTAATGCTCTAACTAATCCATCAATATTAGAAACTTCGCCAACTAAAAGGACTCGCTTATAAAAGCGTGGAGACTCAAATAAATTTAAATATATTAATCTCCATAGCAGTATAGAAATAATTATAGTAAAATAAAAGTAGACTATTTGTAAACGTTCTTCTGGCAAATACGGAGACAACACAGGTGTTAAAAGATAAAATAAAACTACTGTAGAAGTTGTAATAACAATATTTCTAAAAGTGGTATCAAACTTACTCGCCTTTTGCAGATCATAAAGTTCAAAGATGGTTCCAAAAATAGTAATATAAACACCCAAAAGGATTAATGCAATACTGTTATCTTTATTTACTATAATATATTCAAAATCAAAGAAAAGGCTCAAACAGTAAACGCCAACAAATACCATCACCAAATCTATAATTCTCAATAGAATCTTACGTTCAGAGACTTCGAAATGAATACCTTTTTTATGCTTCATTGATAGGCTAGACTATGTTGTAAAGATAATAAGACGAAATGATTTTTAACACTAAATTAAGACAAAAGGACTTCCCACTTATGTTTTACACAATTCCAATCAAATTTTTCAACTTTAGAGCGAGCCTTATTTATTAATCCAGCTCTAAGTGCTTCATTTGATTTTAGTTTAATAATCGCATTAACCATTGAGTCAACATCTTGTGGAGGCACTAAAAGCCCATCTTCTTTGTCGTCAATTAAATAAGGTAAACCACCAACATCTGTAGATACGACTGGTAATCCTAGTGCCATTGCTTCGATGACGCTTACTGGTGTATTATCGTAATTTGTTGTATTAATAAATACATTACACTCCTCAGATAAGGCTATCCACTCTTGCTTAGAAAGTTTTCCAGTAAAACTAACATCTAAATTCTTATTTTTCGCTAGTTTCTTAACCTGAATCAATGAACCATCTACATCTGGACCAACCATTGTGAGTCTTGCAGTATATTTCATTTTTAATAATTTCTCTAAAACTAAAACTGCTTCATTTATCATAAACACTATTTCAACTCTTCCAATTTTCTCTATTGCAACAGAACCAAATCTATTATGGAGTGATACAA
>NZ_JADGDZ010000035.1 GCF_016744625.1 Winogradskyella sp. | reverse complement strand
AATATAATGATAAATACTTTTATAATATCTTTTCTTAGGGTTGAGCGGGCTTATTATACCCCATACCACAGGATTAAAATGTCATACACTTATAAAGAAGATGCTCTCAAATACCACGCAGAGCCACGCCCTGGAAAAATCGCAACGCAAATTACCAAACCCACTGAAACCCAGCATGATCTTGCACTAGCTTACACTCCTGGTGTCGCTGAACCTGTTATGGAAATACATCATGACCCTGAAGCAGCTTATACCTACACAGCCAAAGGTAACCTTGTTGCTGTTATCACTGATGGCACAGCTGTTCTTGGCTTAGGTAATGTTGGTGCTCTCGCTGGCAAACCGGTTATGGAAGGCAAAGGCGTACTATTTAAAAAATTTGCAGATATTGATGTATTTGATATTGAAGTGAATACATCTGATATTAATGAATTTGTTGAAAAGTATTATGTAAGATCGGTGCATAAAAATGAAATGAGTACAATTCTATTAGACCTAAAAGACATTATTATAGCACATGGATTAAAAGTACCAACCCATTTCTTTCTTTTTGCCAGATCTTTAGTAACAATAGAAGGTGTAGTCCATAAATTAGATCCTGAACTAGATCAATACGCTATTGCTAAGCCATTTCTATTACGAGCTGTAGCAAAGAGTTTTAATCCTGTACGATTTGGTGAAAAAGCTATTAACTCGATATATGAATTAGCAAATTATATGGAAGAGTTTCCTCGAGATTTAAAAAATGCCATCAGAAAAATTAATAGTGGAGAGGTAAAAGTAGATTTGACACATAAAGGTATTGATCCTATGGTGCATACCATACACAGAATTACAAAACAAATAATCACAGCATTTATTATGGCTGCTTTAATTGTTGGAGCATCATTATTTATTATTTCGGGTATTAGACCACTTTGGGGAGATATTTCAGTAATTGGAATTGTATTTATTGTTGTAGCTATTATATTGGCATTTGGTATGATAAAAGATATTAGAAAAGGAGACCATGATGAATGGTGGTATTCAAATGAATAACAGTGTTTTAAAGGCTTGCAATAAAGTAAATCATAGGTTTTATCAAATAAAAGAGCAGTGAGTTATATTTTCACTGCTCTTTTATTTAATAAGACAACTATATAGCCATTATAATAGACTATGATGGTTGTGTAAAAGCCTTTTTGAAGTGTAAAAATCCTTCAGAAATTTCACCTTGAAAATGTTCCCACTTTGTCTCTTCTTTTTTTCCATACTTAGCTTTAATTGTCTCAATAAATTGATTGAATTCTTGCTTTCCTTTTTCAAAAGACGTTTTAGCACCTTCTTTGCCTTTTTCAAATTTTTGTTCTAAAATTGATAAGTTGAGTTTAAATTTTTCAATTTCTAGAAGAACAAAAGCATAAAGACGATTAAGACGCTTATTCGTTTTAATTTTTACTTCAATTTCATGAAGTTTAGAAAGTAGTTTTCTTTTTTCTTCTCTAAAGCTGTCTATTCCATCTGCTTTTCCTAATTCTAATTGCACGCGTAGCTCATCAAATTTAGTATCAATATCCTCAGCTTTTTCTTTTCCTGCTGTTATTTTAGCTTTGGTTTCATGTAGAACATGGTTAAATCTCTTTTTAACATCTTCAAATTTCTCTTGAGCTTCTGCTTTCCCTAATGCTGCTTGTACTTGAAGTTCTTCTATTTCAATAGCAGCTTTTCTAAGTGTTTCGACTACATTATCAATGAATCGAGTTTCTTCTATGGTTTTCATGATATTAAATTTTAAGGTTATCAACAAATATGAATACAATTCTGATTAATTTCAATGAGGAATATCAGCTAAGGTTATTTTCTCAACAAAAACTAGCAAAAACAAAAGCCCTTGATTTTCATCAAAGGCTTTCTATCTTAATTATTGACTAAAGTCAATAATTTATCTATGGCGATTCGACTTTAACTAATGCGTTATTTTTCGCATGAGTGAGTAAATCGTCCGTAGTGACTCGTTACTACATCATTCCTGGCATTCCGCCTCCACCCATTGGTGGCATAGCAGGAGCATCTTCTTTAATATCAACTAAAGCACACTCGGTTGTTAAGATCATGCCAGCAACAGAAGCTGCATTTTCTAAAGCAATACGTGTTACTTTTTTAGGATCAATGATACCAGCTTTTAGCATATTTACATAAGTTTCAGATTTGGCATCGTAACCAAAGTCTTTCTTACCTTCTAATACTTTATTGATAACAACAGAACCTTCACCACCAGCATTTTCTACAATGGTTCTTAAAGGAGACTCAATCGCTTTATTGACGATCTGTACACCTGTAGTTTCATCTAAGTTATCTGTTGTGATTTTCTCTAAAGTTTTCTTAGCTCTCACTAAAGCAACTCCACCACCAGCAACGATACCTTCTTCTACTGCAGCTCTTGTGGCATGTAAAGCATCATCAACACGGTCTTTCTTTTCTTTCATTTCAACTTCAGAAGCAGCACCAACATAAAGTACAGCAACTCCACCAGCTAATTTTGCTAAACGCTCTTGTAGCTTTTCTCTATCGTAGTCAGAAGTTGTAGTTTCAATTTGTGCTTTTATTTGGTTAACTCTAGCTTTAATATCTGAAGATTTTCCGTTACCATTAACTATTGTTGTGTTGTCTTTGTCAATCATTACAGATTCTGCAGTACCTAACATCGTTAAATCAGCATTCTCTAGAGAGAAACCTCTTTCTTCAGAAATTACAACACCACCAGTTAAGATTGAGATGTCTTCTAACATTGCTTTACGTCTGTCACCAAAACCTGGTGCTTTAACAGCAGCAATCTTAAGTCCACCACGTAATTTGTTAACTACTAATGTAGCTAAAGCTTGTCCCTCAACATCTTCTGCGATGATTAATAACGGACGACCAGATTGTGCAACTGGTTCTAATATTGGAAGGATTTCCTGTAAATTAGAAATCTTTTTGTCGAATAATAAAATGTATGGATTTTCTAAATCGGCAATCATTTTATCTGCATCTGTTACAAAGTAAGGAGATAAATAACCTCTATCAAATTGCATACCTTCAACAACATCTACGTATGTATCTGTTCCTTTAGCTTCTTCAACAGTAATAACACCTTCTTTACCAACTTTTCCGAAAGCTACAGCAATTAAATCACCAATAGTATCATCGTTGTTAGCAGAAATAGAAGCAACTTGCTTTATTTTTTCAGAAGAGTTACCTACTTTTTGAGATTGCTTATCTAAGTCAGTAACAATAGCTTGTACAGCTTTGTCAATACCACGTTTTAAATCCATTGGGTTTGCACCAGCAGCAACATTCTTTAGACCTTCTTTTACGATAGCTTGTGCTAATACTGTAGCTGTTGTAGTACCATCACCAGCTAAATCGTTAGTTTTAGAAGCGACTTCTTTTACCATTTGCGCTCCCATGTTTTCTAATTCATTCTCTAACTCAATCTCTTTTGCTACAGATACACCATCTTTAGTGACTTGTGGTCCACCAAATGATTTTCCTATAATTACATTACGACCTTTTGGTCCTAACGTTACTTTTACTGCATTTGCTAAAGCATCAACACCACGTTTAAGTCCGTCGCGTGCTTCAATATCGAATTTTATATCTTTTGCCATATTCTTTAGTTTTTAGCCATTAGCTTTTGGCTTTTGGCTGAGTTTTAATTTAATTTATTAGTGCTATGAGCTAAAGGCTAATAGTTATATACGACCTTATATAATCGCCAAGATATCACTCTCGCGCATCATTAAATAGTCTTTCCCTTCTAGCTTAAGCTCAGTACCTCCATACTTTCCATAAAGTACAGTGTCACCAACTTTTACAGTTAAAGGTTCATCTTTTTTTCCGTTGCCAATAGCAACAACAGTTCCCTTTTGCGGTTTTTCTTTTGCATTATCTGGAATAATAATGCCTGAAGCTGTAGTCGTTTCAGCTTCCTTTGGTTCTACAAGAACGCGGTCTGCTAAAGGTTTAATGTTTAAGCCCATTTTGTTGTATGTGTTTTAATTGTTAATTTTTAATTTACGCTTTAGCGTAGTTCGAAAATTATGCCAAGCATTGATGACTGACAAAGTTTCAGATTAATTACTAAAGAGTAGGTATAAAAAAAGCCAACTTTTAAAGTTGGCTTTTAATATTGTTATAAGCTAATGCTTAATTAGTTCCGTCTGTTGTAGCAGGATCGTCAGTTGCTGCAGGAGGAATTGTTGCAGGGATTTCAGTTGCTTCATCAGCATCCAAAGCCTTAGATTCTGTTACTGCACCAGAGTCAATCGTTAGGTTAGACGCTAAGATTAACAGAATTAAGACTGTTGCTAAGAACCAAGTACTCTTGTCTAAAAAGTCTCCCGTTTTCTTTACACCACCTAATTGCTGTGTGCCGCCACCACCAAATGATGATGATAAACCTCCGCCTTTTGGGTTCTGAACCATAATTACTACAATTAGTAAAAAGGCTACGATTACGATTAGTATTAAAAATATTGTAAATGCGCTCATTTTATAAGGTATTATTGTCTTTTAATTCTTGTACCAATTTTATTTGGTCTGCAAAGAAACTACTTTTTTCTGGATATTTCAAACTTAAAATTTTGTAAGATTGAATTGCTTTATCATAGTTTTTTTGCTCTAGATAAATACGAGCCAAAGTTTCTGTCATTAAGCTGTCAGAAACGTCCTCATCATTATTGACTAGTTTTGGTTTTGGCGAATTGCCAGTAATAGGTTTTATCTTAGGGTTTTCGCTTATAAACTTATCTATAATAGCGAGTTTGCCTTCAAGTGGAGTAGACGTTATATTTTCTATAATATCATTTTCAACTTCATCTCTTATTATAGGTTTAAAGCTTGTGATCTTAAGCCATTCTGTAAACGAATGATTTTCAGTTTTATTAAACTCTAAAGGTTCTCCAATTTTAAGCTTCTTTTCTGGTGTTATGTTTTTAACATCAACAGAGATGATAGAATCTTCAATTTTTTGTACTTCTGTTCTTGGTAGAGGATTGTACTTTGCTTTAAATAAACCTGGATCTAAAACACCTTCAGTAGCTTTAATGTGTTCTTTTAAAGCATCGTCAATAAATACACTCTTATCAATAGAAATATCATCAATTTCGTTGACCTCAATAGATTTGATGTATTGGGAGTTTTGCTTAATTTGCTCCGATATTTCATTCTGATTGAAAACTTCTGAAGTAATATAGTCAAACAAAACACTTCGATCTGCTGTATGTGCAGCTGTAATTTTTAAAGCATTATTATATTTATAGCTTTCCTTTTGTTTCAAACCTTTTAAATACAATGCTCTTAAAGGTTGAAAATAAGGATAGTCTTTAATTTGAGTTGAAAGCGCATCGACTTGAGATGCTGTAACGGCTTCAGGGTGTTGTAATAAATATGTGAGTTCTTGAAGCTGCATAGTTTACCAATCTGCCAATGTTGCATTAATAATATCTTGGGTCAGACGATCGATAATCACTTCGAATGCTTCGTCTTTTGTGCCACCTATTAATTGCGCATTTGCTGGATAATCAAAAAAGAATGAGTAGCGTTGCTCTTTGTCTTTTTCAGAATCTTTTGTGTTAATATACCTTACATTAACGCTAATGGTTAACCTGTTTTGAGCAGCAGTGTTTTGAGCAGTTGCTGTCATTGGAGCTATTCTATACTCTACAATCTCACCATCGTATATAACTTCTCCACCAGAAGTAACAAGTTGTGCACTCGATTGATTTTGAATTAAATCTTGTAGTTCATTTCTAAATAGAATATCTAAACCAGGTTCAATTAAATCTGCATTATTTGGAAAGAAATTAACTTGAAAAGTTTCTGGAGTTTCTGTAAGTCCAGTAAATGAGTATATGCCACAACTAGTCAAAGTAATACTTAGAGTAAAAAGGATAAGATATTTTAATATTCTCATTTAGTATGTGTTAGCACGTTTCATTGTTATAAAGGCGTAGATATAACCTGCGTTATCTGCAACATCGAAATCTACATTTATTAGACGATAGCCTTTATAATGCTTTTCGTTAATTAAATCTTCGGCTTCTTGTCTTATCGTTTCAGAGCTATTTCTAGTAAACGATTTGCGAATCATAAATATTTCTACTGCTTTCATCAGTTGTTTTCTATTGTTTTTATTCGTCTGATAGAATCAACATAATCTAAAAACTTAAAAAAGAATATTTTCTTGTAGTTGATTTCATAAACTTTTCTTAAAGATCAAATTGCTTTATTTTTCTATACAAAGTACGCTCACTAATACCAAGTTCTGCAGCAGCTAACTTCCGTTTTCCACTATGACGTTCTAGAGATTTTTTAATCAATTCTAATTCTTTATCATGTAAAGATAAGGTTTCTTCTTCTTCAATTTCTTCAGCAAAATGATATTTGTCTTCCATATCAGAAACCATAGGTTCACTAGTTTCTGTATGCTCAGGAATAGATAATACTTCTAAATTTTCAACCGTTGCTTCAAATTCATCTGTTTTATCGTCTCCGTAAATTTTCTGAATTAAATGTTCATTGTCTTTTTCAACATCAGAAACGCTTCCATGTTTCATAAGTTCCATTGTGAGCTTTTTGAGATCATTAAGATCACTCTTCATGTCAAATAGAACTTTATATAAAATCTCACGTTCGCTGCTAAAGTCACCTTCAGCTTTAGAATTGTTTATAACTGCAGGTAAATTGCTGCCAGTATTTGGTAAATAATTTTGAAGCGCAACAGCATTTATAGTTCTAGTCTGTTCTAAAACTGAAACTTGCTCAGCCACATTTCGCAATTGACGAATATTACCATTCCAACGGTATTTTAAAAGTGAGTTGACGGCATCGTCAGTCAGTTTTATGGTTGGCATTTTATACTTTAAAGCGAAGTCACTAGCAAATTTTCTGAATAGTAAATGGATATCATCTTTACGTTCTCTAAGAGCTGGAAGATTAATGTCTATAGTACTTAAACGGTAATAGAGGTCTTCTCTAAATTTCTCTTTTTTAATAGCATCAAACATATTTACGTTTGTTGCAGCAACAATTCTTACATCGGTTTTTTGAACCTTACTAGAACCTACTTTTATAAATTCACCATTTTCTAAAACACGTAATAAGCGTACTTGAGTGGTAAGTGGTAATTCGCCAACTTCATCTAAAAATATAGTCCCTCCGTCAGCAACTTCAAAATAACCAGAACGTGTAGAGGTAGCACCTGTAAAAGCACCTTTTTCGTGACCAAACAATTCACTGTCAATGGTACCTTCTGGTATGGCTCCACAGTTTACAGCAATGTATTTACCGTGTTTTCTGTGAGAAAGCTGATGTATTATTTTTGGAATACTCTCTTTACCAACACCGCTTTCGCCAGTGACCAAAACGGAAATGTCAGTAGGAGCTACCTGAATCGCTTTTTCAATAGCACGATTTAGTTTAGGGTCATTACCTATAATGCCGAAGCGTTGTTTTATGGCTTGAATAGATTCCATGTTTTAATTAACGTAATTGAATCTTTCGTTTATTTCTACCATCAGAGCTTCTCCGAAATCGTAAATAATATCACGACTTATAATTCTATCAATGGTATTGTATGTTAAATCGAAAGTGAAAGAATCTCCATTAAAAACAGCACCATTCCAGTTGTTTGTAGAGTGAAATTGAGCGATTAATGGACCTATTTCATCTGAATAATCATCTGAAAGGAAATTTACAAGATAATTATCATTGTAAACCATTTGCAATGGATTTGTGTTTTCATCGAAATTGTATGTGAAGTCATGTTCAGTTTCGCCAGTGGCTACACTATTATTAATATTACCTGCACCATTGTACGTAATTGCTTCATTTTGAATAGAAAAGGTGTCATCAAAAGATTCCTTTCTAATAACACGATCAAATCCATCTAATGTAAAAACCGTTGAAATACTAGAGCCTACTTCTGTTCTTGTAATTGTGTTTCCATCGTAAGTAAAGTTGTAGGTGTAATCATCTACGTCATCTTCAAAATAATCATAAGTGATTTGCGATACCACACCAGCTGAATAACTTATTATATACTCATTAGTTGTTACACCTTCAGAATTAACGGAAATATTATTTGTGATTTGCCCAGAGCCATTACGAGTATAACTTTGATTTTCAGTCTCAAAAGGACTGTTTTCAACAGAAACACTTACTATGCTTGATACAATTTTATCGTTAGACACATTGATGTCTGAATTGGTTATGGTGCGAAGTGGTAACCCGAAAAAACTAAATGTTAAATCCGTATCCAATTCATATAAAGAAAGTGATAAGTCACCACTTTCGCTTCCGTCATCTCCTCCGTCGTCACCTCCACCTTGTTCTACAAAATCTGGGTCTAATGGTTCGTTTTCGCAAGCTGTAAATAATGATAACGTTAATAAGATTAATACTAGTTTCTTCATGTTATAAGTTTTGATTAATTATTTTTTGAATAGTCAACGGCTTTTCCAATAAGTGTAGCACTTGTACAATCTGTTACATGTACATTTACAAAATCACCTACTTTATAGTGTTCTTTTGGAAAAACAGCAACCGTATTGTCTGATGTTCTTCCAGACCATTGTTGATCAGATTTTTTAGATGTCTTTTCTATTAATATTTCAACAGTTTTATTAAGGTGCTGACGTGTTCTAATTTCACTATGATTGCGTTCTAATTGTACAATTTCAGTTAGACGACGTTTTTTAGTCACTTCTGGTACATTATCTTCCATTTTACGACCAGCCATTGTTCCTGGTCGTTCAGAATAGGTAAACATATAACCAAAATTGTATTTTACATATTCCATTAATGATAGTGTGTCTTGGTGATCTTCTTCAGTTTCTGTTGGGAAACCAGCAATTAAGTCGACACTTATTGAACACTCAGGTATAATACGTTTAATATTATCTGCAAGTTCAAAATATTCTTCTCGTGTGTGCAAACGATTCATTTCTTTTAAAATACGATCACTTCCACTTTGTACTGGTAAATGAATGTGCTTACAAATATTATTGTGTTTTGCCATGGTTTCAATAACATCTAATGTAAAATCCTGAGGATTAGATGTAGAAAAACGAATACGCATTTTTGGTTGCGCTTTTGCAGATAATTCTAATAGCTTAGCGAAGTTTACAGCTGTTGCTTTTTGTAATTCTGTAGCGTTATTAAAATCCTTTTTTAAACCGCCACCATACCATAAATAGCTATCTACATTCTGACCTAAAAGTGTAATTTCTTTATAGCCATTTGCCCATAAGTCATTAATTTCTTCAATAATACTTTGTGGATCTCTGCTGCGTTCTCTTCCTCGTGTAAATGGTACCACACAAAATGTGCACATATTATCGCAACCACGAGTTATAGATACAAATGCTGTAACTCCGTTGCTATTCAATCTTACAGGAGAAATATCTCCATACGTTTCTTCTTTAGATAATATTACGTTAATGGCATCTCTACCTTCATCAACTTCAGCCAATAGGTTTGGTAAATCTTTATAAGCATCAGGTCCTACAACTAAATCTACAATTTTTTCTTCTTCTAAAAACTTAGTTTTTAGTCGTTCTGCCATGCAACCTAAAACACCAACTTTCATTTTTGGGTTAATTCGCTTTACAGCATTGTATTGCTGTAATCGTTTTCTAACCGTTTGTTCTGCTTTATCTCTAATAGAACAGGTGTTGACTAAAACAAGATCAGCATCTTCAAGATTTTGTGTAGTGTTAAAACCTTGCTCAGAAAGGATAGAGGCTACAATTTCACTATCACTAAAATTCATTGCGCAGCCATAGCTTTCAATAAAAAGCTTTCTTTTGTTACTTTCCTTTTGGTCTAACACTAAGGTGTTACCTTGTTTGTTTTCGTCTATTGTTTTTTCCATATTTTATTTTCCATCTCATGGGAAATCTATAATTCTATTCCACTCAAATCTCAATAAGCATGCAAAGATAGGATTATTTTGTAGATTGTGACAAAGTGGCAGTTGTAATATTTATTTGAATATCTGCGAAAAATATACTTCTTTTGAAAGACTAACCAATTATATCGGAAAATGAACGTAAGAGAATTTCAACAGCGTATTCAAAATGCTAAAGATTTAGACTTTGGAACTATATTCAATCAATCCACTGAATTATTTAAAAAAGTATGGGTACAAGGCTTGGTAACAATATTGTTAAACATGGTATTGGCGATTCCAATTATAATGATTGTGTATATTCCGTTGATTTTTATGGGATTCTTTGATGCTTATAGTTCTAATTACGACCCTTATGATCCTTATGTACAGCCTGAATTTAGTCCTATTGTGCTAATTTTAATGGTTGTAATATATATATTTATGATAATTGCTATGAGTACAATCGGATTTGGACTTAAAGCTGCATTTTATAGAATATGTAAAATGAAGGATTTAGATCAAATGGGTAAGGAAGATTATTTTTATTTCTTTAAGAAGCCTTACCTTACTAAAACTATTAAGCTCGGCTTAGCCTTTTCGGGTATTAGTATGTTGGCAGCTTTATTATGTTTTTTACCAATCTTATATGTTATAGTTCCATTGTCATTTATGATAATTATTTACGCTTTTAATCCAGATTTATCTGTTTCAGATATTATTAAATTAGGATTTGATCTTGGAAACAGAAAATGGCTAATTGCATTTGGCCTTACAATTGTTACAGGTTTTTTAGCAGGAATCGTTGGTATGCTGATGTGCTTTGTAGGTATTTATGTAACGGCATCATTTAGTTATTTGCCTCAATATTTTATATATAAAGACGTTATCGGTTTTGAGGATGAAGATGACATGCCACGATTAGAAGAAAATTCAAGATTTTAACGCAACCATTTTGAATATTTTACATCTTATAAAAAACGGTATTATGAAATTTAATAAAATTGTAATCTTTTCTATGTTGTGTTTATTGTTGATGAATTTTCAATGCGACGATGATGATATTCAAGCAAGTTTATGTGATGCAACTGTGGTTGTAGATAGTTCAACTTATCAAACAATAGAATCTGCTTTTTACACTTTAATGAGTGCAGAAATAAGTGATGATTGCTTGTATACTAATATTTCATCTAGTGGCTGTGATGGAAGTACTTGGGTATTAACTTTAGTGGATTCTGAAGATATAGCTGAGTCCATGCCTCCTCAACGCTATTTAAAACTCGCTTTAGCGAATAATGAAGCTTGTTTAGCGGTCTTTAATAAAGAACAATCATTTGATTTAACACCACTCAGAATAGATGGTATTACTGAAGTCGTATTACATATTGAAGATTTTTCAGAACCATTAACTTATGTATATTAAATAAGAATTAAAATATTTCAAAGATTAGAAGCCATACAGAACGTAAGGCTTCTTTCTGTTTATTACAAGGTTATAAACACGATAAAATGTATTGTATTTCAGACCAAATTAGGATTGTAACTTAATTTTCATATACATTTGTATCCTCAAAAAAAAAAGAAGAATGTCGAAGAATCTAGTCATAGTTGAGTCACCTGCAAAGGCGAAAACCATAGAGAAATTTTTAGGAAAAGATTACAAAGTAGAGTCCAGTTTCGGACACATTGCGGATCTTCCTTCTAAAGAATTAGGAGTCGATGTGGAAGGAGATTTTATGCCCAAATACCAGGTCTCAAAAGACAAGAAAGATGTTGTTAAGAAATTAAAGGATTTAGCTAAGAAAGCAGATGTAGTTTGGTTAGCTAGTGATGAGGATCGAGAAGGTGAAGCTATTGCTTGGCATTTAGCTGAAACTTTAAAATTAGATAAAGAAAAGACAAAACGAATTGTTTTTCATGAGATTACAAAAAGCGCCATACAAAAGGCGATTGAAAATCCGAGAAGCATTGATTATAATTTAGTTGACGCACAACAAGCTAGACGTGTTTTAGACCGTATTGTTGGTTACGAATTGTCTCCTGTATTATGGAGAAAAGTGAAAGGTGGTTTGTCTGCTGGAAGAGTGCAATCGGTTTCTGTACGTTTAATTGTAGAGCGCGAAAGAGCAGTTCAAGGATTTGAGCCTACTGCATCCTATAGAATTGATGCAGAATTTAAAACAGATAATGGAAATTCATTTAAAGCAAAATTACCAAAGAATTTTAATTCTGAAGATGAAGCTTTAAAATTCCTGAAAAATAATATTGATGCTTCGTATCAGGTTGCAGACTTACAGAAAAAGCCAGCAAAGAAATCTGCTGCTGCACCATTTACAACATCGACATTGCAACAAGAAGCCTCACGTAAATTAGGGTATTCAGTGGGGAGAACCATGAGTAATGCACAGCGTTTGTATGAAGCTGGTCTTATTACATATATGAGAACAGATAGTGTAAATCTATCTGAAGAAGCTAAAAAAGGTGCGGAGAGCGAAATTGTTTCGGCTTACGGAGCTGAATATAGTAATCCAAAAAATTATAAAGGTAAATCTAAAGGTGCTCAAGAAGCTCACGAAGCTATTAGACCAACAGATTTTGCAAATCATACTGTTAATGCAGAACGCGACCAAGCAAGGTTATATGATTTAATCTGGAAACGTGCTATTGCATCGCAAATGAGTGATGCCAAATTAGAGCGTACCAATCTTAAAATTCATATTAATGCTAAAAATACTATTAATGAGCAGTTTACAGCAAATGGTGAAATCATAACTTTTGAAGGATTTTTAAAAGTCTATTTAGAAGGAACTGATGATGAACATGCGGAACAAGAAGGTATTTTACCAGATTTAAAAGTTGGTGAAAATCTTCAGAATAAGTATATCACAGCTACTCAGCGTTTTACTAGACCTCCTGCAAGATTTACAGAGGCGTCATTAGTAAAGCAATTAGAGGAATTAGGTATTGGTCGTCCGTCTACTTATGCTCCAACTATTTCAACAATTCAGAATAGGAATTATGTTGAAAAAGGAACGAATGAAGGTGATGAAAGAGCGTATAAGCAATTAGTTTTTGAAGATGGAAAAATAAAAGATAATGCCCTTTCTGAACAAACAGGTTCAAATAAAGGAAAACTTGTCCCTACAGACATAGGAATGATTGTGACGGAGTTTTTAGTTAAACATTTTGAAAGTATTTTAGATTATAACTTTACAGCTAAAGTAGAAGATAAGTTTGATGACATAGCTGAAGGTAAAGAAGATTGGAGAGAGATGATGAAAGACTTTTATAAAGGATTTCATCCACAGGTTGAAGACGTACAAGAAAATGCAGAACGCGAATCTGGCGAACGTATTTTAGGTACAGATCCAAAAACTGGTCGTCAAGTAAGTGTACGCTTGGGTAAATTTGGGCCAATGGTACAAGTTGGTGTAATGGATGATGAAGAGAAGCCAAAATTTGCAAGTTTATCCCCAGACCAACAACTAAACTCTATAACCTTTGAGGAGGCTATGGATTTATTTAAGTTGCCTAAAGCATTGGGACATTATAAAGATGATGAGGTTGAAGTAAATAATGGGCGTTTTGGACCTTATGTCCGTTTCGGTAAGAAGTTTGTTTCACTTCCTAAAGGAGTTGACCCTTTGAGTGTAGAATTAGATGAGGCTTTAGTTTATATAAAGGAGAAAGAATTAGCAGATGCTCCTATTTACATGTATAAAGATTTAGAAGTAACTAAAGGTAAAGGGCGTTTTGGACCATTTATTAAATGGAACGGGATGTTTATTAATGTAAATAAAAAATACGATTGGGATAATTTATCTGAAGAAGACATTGTAACTTTGGTCGAAGAAAAAATTCAGAAAGAGATAGATAAAGTTATCCATAATTGGGAAGACGAAGGAGTAAGAGTTGAAAAAGCAAGATGGGGAAGACACAATATCATAAAAGGGAAGCAAAAAGTTGAATTAGCTAAAACGGTTGATGTTAGTAAGATGACTCTAGAAAAGGCGCAAGCATTGCTCGAAAAAAATGCACCTAAGAAAAAAACAAGAAAGAAAACAGCAAAGAAAAAGACGACAACTAAAAAGAAGTAATACACTATGAATTTTAATTTTCTAACGCCTGTTTCTGATGCGGTTTTAGCTCATAATGAGTTAACAGCACATCAAGCATTGGGGAAAAAAATTAAAATTCATTCACGTCAAAATGGGATTCCAGATTTAGATGGTGTACAAATGGCCATTATTGGAGTTCAAGAAAATAGAAATGATGTCAACTATATTGGTGCAGATATCAGCTTTGATTCTATAAGAAAAACATTGTACACTTTATTTCCTGGCAATTGGCATACTATAATTGCTGACCTTGGTGATATCGAACCTGGAGAAACGGTTGAAGACACATATTTTGCCATCAGAACTGCAATTACAGTCTTAGTAGAGAAAAACATCATTCCTATTATATTAGGAGGAAGTCAAGATTTAACTTACGCTAATTATCGTGCTTATGATACGATATTGCCAATGGTCAATATTGTAAGTGTGGATACTAATTTCGATTTAGGTGATGCCAATCTTCCTATTAAAAATAATAGCTATGTCGGTAAGGTAATAGTAGAAGAGCCATATAATTTATTTAATTACTCTTCAATAGGTTATCAGACTTATTTTAATTCTCAAGAAGAGATTGATCTTATGGAAAAGCTTTATTTTGAAGCGTATCGTTTAGGTGAAATTTCAGGAGATATTAATAAAGTAGAGCCGCTAATGCGAGATGCACATGTGGTGTCGTTAGATTTAAAATCGGTAAGAGCAGCAGAAGTTAATGATAATCAAAAATATTCTCCTAACGGTTTTACAGGAAAAGAAATCTGTGCGATTAGTCGCTATGCAGGCATAAGCAATAAAGTGTCTTCTTTTGGTATTTATGAATACCATCCTTCACAAAAAGATAATGCTACATCAATGCTAATAGCTCAAATGATTTGGTATTTTGTAGAAGGAGTAAATTGTAGAGTAAAAGATGATGATTTCATAAATGAAAGCAACTATCAAAAGTATAATGTTTTAGTAGATGATGATGAGCTGATTTTTTATAAGAGTTTAAAAACCGGAAGATGGTGGATTGAAATTCCTTTTTTGCCAAATGTTAATAATAAATTAAAAAAGCACACGTTATTACCTTGCATGCATTCTGATTATATAAAAGCTACTAAAGGTGAAATACCAGAGCGTTGGTATAAGGCTTATAGGAAGAATAGCTTTTAGAATATACACTTTATCGATATTTAACATTTTTTTTATCGATGAAATGCACTTTTTTAGGATAAAGTGTAAAAAAACTTTAAAAAAAGTTGTATTTTAGAAAATATATAAATATGTTTACGTCCTTAAAATTAAAGACGACTAATTTAACCTCGAGTTACTATGAATATTAAGAAGTTTATTTTACTAACCACTGTATTAGTTTTGGTTGCCAGTTGTAATTCTGGAGACCGAGGGCAATTAGTAGGTGTTAAAGGTAAAAAATGGCATCCAGAAAAGCCCTATGGTATGACATTAGTGCCTGGTGGAGCTTTTATAATGGGTAAATCTGATGATGATTTAGCTGGTGTACAAGATGCTCCTACAAAAACGGCTACTGTACGCGCATTTTATATGGACGAAACAGAGATTACAAATAGCGAGTATCGTCAATTTGTAGAATGGGTAAGAGATTCTACTTTAAGATTAAAGTTAGCAGAAATGGCCGACTTAGAAGGTAAGACTCCTGGTAGTGGTGACATTGGTGAATTTGCCTATGTAGACGCAAACCCTGATGATCTTAATGCATATGAAAGTTATATGTTGAATACTTACGGAAATGAGCAAAGAAAGGTGAATCGTGAAGTGGATTTACATTTCGATACAGATGATTATCCAGACGAATTATATGCAGAAGTGATGGATGGTATGTATTTACCACTAGAGGAATCATATAATGGTCAGCGTACTTGGGATGTTAAGCAATTTAAATTCCAGTATACATATATGGATATCGCTAAAGCTGCTAAAGATAGAAGCTTAAAGCGTTCTGAGGTTATAGAGCAAGAAGAAGTAGAAGTTTATCCAGATACAACAGCTTGGATTAGAGATTTTGCATACTCATATAATGAGCCAATGCACAATGATTATTTCTGGCACGATGCGTATGGGGAATATCCAGTAGTTGGTGTGTCTTGGAAACAAGCACAAGCTTTTTGCCAATGGAGAACGATATATCATAACGGTTACCAAAGAAGTAAAGGAAGACAGCCTGTGAACTCATACAGATTACCTTCTGAAGCAGAATGGGAGTATGCTGCTCGTGGTGGTTTACAAGGAGCTTCGTATCCTTGGGGAGGACCTTACACTAAAAATGATAGAGGTTGTTTTATGGCAAACTTTAAGCCATTAAGAGGTGACTATGCAGCAGATCAAGCTTTATATACTGTAGAAGCCGATGCTTACGATCCAAATGATTTTAACTTATACAATATGGCTGGGAATGTTTCAGAATGGGTAAATGGTTCTTATGATCCTGCATCTTATGAATATTCTTCAACTATCAATCCAAATGTAAATGATCCTGATAATGCACGTAAAGTGGTTAGAGGTGGTTCTTGGAAAGATGTTGCATATTTCTTACAAGTAAGTTCTAGAGATTACGAATATGCGGATTCAGCTAGAAGTTATATCGGATTTAGAACAGTTCAGGACTATATGGGAACTGAAGTGACTAAAAACGCAGCAACGAATTAATAATAAACTAAAAAATAACCCAAATTAAATTAACCTACTTAAGTTACAACATCCATTAACTTAAACTTAAACTAAACAAAAATTATGGCACAGAAAGGTAAAATGACAATCACTAACATGATCTACGGATTAGGAGCAGCAATCGTAATCGTTGGAGCATTATTTAAAATACAACACTGGCCTTACGGTTCAGAAATTTTAACTCTAGGTATGATTGTTGAAGCACTAGTATTTACTTACTCTGCTTTCGAAAAGCAGCAAAGTGAATTAGACTGGTCTTTAGTATATCCAGAATTAGCTGGTGGTCTTGGATTAGGAGGGAAAAAGAAAAAAGAGGAGCCAAAAGACGCTGAAGGTATGTTATCTAAAAAATTAGACAACTTATTAAAAGACGCTAAGATAGATGGTGACCTTATGGCAAGCTTAGGAGATAGCATCAAAAATTTCGAAGGTGCAGCTAAAAGCTTAAATCCAACAGTAGATTCAATGACTGCACAAAAGAAATACAGTGAAGAAATGTCTTTAGCTGCTGCACAAATGGAGTCTTTAAATAGCCTTTATAAAGTACAGATGGAAAGTGCAAATCGTCAAGCAGCAATTAACGAAGAAGCTGTTGAGAATGCAACTAAACTAAAAGAGCAAATGCAATCATTGGCATCGAACCTTTCATCATTAAATGGTGTATATGGTGGGATGTTATCTGCAATGAACAAAAACTAATTGGTTTTTATAATCGAGATTTAATTAATTAACATTTAAAAACTAATTACAATGGCAGGAGGAAAATTATCTGCAAGGCAGAAAATGATTAACTTAATGTACTTGGTATTTATTGCTATGATGGCGATGAATATGTCTAAAGAAGTACTATCCGCTTTCGGATTGATGGAAGCGAAATTTGCTGATGCAAATGTTGCAACCACTGATAGAAACGAAGCATTATTAGCCGATTTAGAAACTAAAGGAGAAGAAAAACCTGAAGAGTTTGCTTTGCCAGCTCAGAAAGCTAAACAAGTAAGTGGTATTTCCGATAAATTTTTTAAATATATTGAGACTTTAAAGGTTGATTTATTAAAAGATGGGAAGTATACCTTAGACGCTGAAACAGGTAAATTACCATTTGAAGCAATGGATAAAACAGATATCCTTGATGAAAAATGGTTTACTGGAGATCGCTTAACAAAAGCTGGTGATGCAGTAATGGCAGAAATAGCTAAATATAAGAAAGATATAAAAGACGTATTAGGTACTGATGTAAAGTATAAAAAAGCGAATGAAACATTCGATAAACTTTTTGATACTTCTGAAACTGAAGATTCTAAAGGGAAAAAAATGGGATGGTTAGATTATCATTTCAAAGGTTTTCCAGCAATTGCTTCATATACAAAATTAACTGCTATGCAGAACGATGTTAAGGTGACTGAAGCAAATATGTTTAACTTGTTTTTAGGAAACACATTAACAGAAGCAGTATCACTGAAAAAGTATCAAGCTATCGTCTTAGCTGATAAATCTGCCTTCTTTGCTGGAGAAAAATTTCAAGGTAAAGTAGTGTTAGGTAAGTATGCTAATGTAACTCCAACAAAATTAACAGTACAAGGAAAAGAGATTGATCTTTCTAAAGCTATTGATTCTGTAGGAGCAGCGAAATTAGACTTTAATGTTGGTAATGTAGGTGAGCAACAAATAGAGGGGACTTTTACATTCTTAGAAGATGGAAAGCCTCTTGAAATTCCTATTGTAGGAAACTACGTTGTTGTGCCAAGACCAAACTCTGCTACAATATCTGCAGATAAGATGAACGTTGTTTATCGTGGTGTTGCAAACCCAATGACCATTTCTTTTGCTGGTGTACCAGATAATAAAGTAACTGCCTCTGGTGCTGGTCTTTCAAAGGCTTCTGGTGTAGGTAAATATGTTGTCAATGCTGGTTCTGGTAAAGAAATGACAATTAATGTTACCGCGACTTTAGATGATGGTTCAAAAGCTAGTGATAGAAAAACATTTAGAATTAAAGATATTCCTGCACCTACAGGTACTATGGCTGGGCAATCCGGTTTAGTAAAATTACCAAAGCGTAATGTAGAGATAGGAACTGTTGGAGCGAAGCTAGATGATTTTGTGTTCGATTTACCAATTAATGTAACATCGTTCAAAATTAAAGTTCCTGGTCAACCAACTGTGAATATTGTTGGTACTAAAATGAACAGTCAAGCTAAAGCGTCTATTAAAAGAGCTCGTAAAGGCGATAACATCACTATTTTTGATATCAAAGCTAAAATATCAGGTAATGCGTCTTACAGACTTAAAAATGTATCACCTGTGATTGTAGAAGTAACTAACTAATCTATAATTTTTATAGAAAAGTAACGTTATTATTAAAAATAGAATCCCAAATTATTAATAAAAAATAAGATGAAAATTAAAAGCTTTTTATATATTGGATTAGCAGTATTTGCAACCAACACAATGTTTGCACAAGCTAATATCCTTAATGCCAAAATCCCAGAGGAAATTGGTATGAAAACAGAAGCACAATTACTTCTAGATAACGACGAACCATTAGAATATGGTTATGTTGGAGATAGAGATATCTTGTTTTCTAAAATGATATGGGAGAAAATAGTCTTAGATGAACGTGTTAATTTTCCATTATATTTTCCAATTGAAGAAAATTTAGGAGACGATAGAAAATCGTTATATCAAGTTTTATTGGAGAATATGAAAAGTGGCATGATATCTAAAGTATATGCAGATGATTATTTTACTGAAGAGCGCACACTAAAAGATTTAGAAGCGTCTCTAACAATGACTAAGATAACTGATGCAGGTATTGATTACATGAACGAAAATGGCGTTGGCGAAGATGAAATTCCTGAAGAGTATATTATCAGAAGAGAAATTGGACCAGCAGATATTAATTCGTTTTTAGTAAAAGGTCTTTGGTATTTTGATAAGCGTCAAGGAGAATTAAAATATCGTTTGTTAGGTATTGCACCAGCAGCACCAGACGTTAACTTTATTGATTCTGAGGATAGCGCAAACAATGAGCCAATTCCTATGTTTTGGATCTTTTTCCCTGAGGTAAGAGATATTCTTCATGAAGCGAAAGCATTTAATGATAAGAATAGCGCAGTGCCAATTTCTTTCGATCATTTATTAAACAGTCGTCGTTTTGGTGGATTAATCTACAAAGAAGAGAATGTTTATGGTGATAGAGAGGTAAAAGAGTATGTTGCTGAAAATGCATTAATGCAACTTTTAGAGTCAGAACGTATTAAAGATAAGATTAGAAATTTTGAACAAGATATGTGGAGTTACTAAATTAACTTGCATAATAAATTATATAAACGCTCACTTTTTAAGTGGGCGTTTTTTTGTTTTATCATTCTGCACTAGATACGGAATCCATAGATAAAAAATAGATTCCTGCCTTCGCAGTAATGACAAACAATTATTTACTTTTGCCATAATGAAAGAAGTTAATTATATTATTGTGGGTTGTGGATTGGCGAGCATAGCATTTTGCGAGCAATTAAGAGCACATAATAAGACGTATGTAGTATTTGATGATAATTCACAGAAATCTTCTAAAGTAGCTGCAGGATTGTATAATCCTGTTATTTTAAAGCGTTTTTCTGAAGTCTGGAAAGCTAAGGAGCAATTAGAGCTCGCTTTACCTTTATACTCTAGTATAGAAAAAGACCTTAATATTAAGGTTGACTATAAGCTTAGAATCTTAAGGCGTTTTACTTCTATACAAGAACAAAATAAGTGGTATACGGCATCAGACAAACCAAGTTTAGAAATGTTTCTTTCTACTCAACTCGTTAAGAATACGAATTTGGAAATTGATGCGTCTTTTGGATTTGGCGAAGTTTTACATGCAGGTCGTGTAGATACAGAAACTCTCATTATAAGCTACAAAGAGTTTTTAAGACATAATAATCGCTTACAAGAAATCGCTTTTGAACACGACAAGATTCAATTTGGAGTTGATTCAATTCAATATGAAAGTTGGAAAACATCACATATTGTATTTGCCGAAGGTTTTGGAGTAAAACAAAATCCTTATTTTAAAGACATTCCACTAACAGGTTCAAAAGGCGAGATTCTAACTATAAAAGCTCCAGGTTTAAAAATCGATTACGCGATAAAATCTTCAGTATTTGTTATTCCACTTGGTGATGATTTATATAATGTTGGTTCTACTTATGATAATGAGGATAAATCTAATGAGCCAACTGAAAATGCAAAGGCGGAACTGATTTTAAAAGTGAAAACCTTTATAAAATGTGATTTTGAAGTTGTCAACCATGTTGCAGGTGTTAGACCAACAGTAAAGGATAGAAGACCTTTGGTTGGTAGACATTCAGAACATAAAAATCTCTATGTTTTAAACGGTTTAGGGACAAGAGGTGTAATGATTGCACCTTATGTTGCCGATAAGCTATTTAATTTTATTGAAAAAAATGGAGCGCTAGATGCTGAAATAGATATTCAACGATTTATTTCTTAATTAAAGATTTGTCGTAGCTCATAAAGAGGTTAATCCAAATATTTCGAGACCAGCGCATTATCAAAGGCATTAACCCAACTAAAGTAACCACAATGGCAATAAAGGCGGTTACAAGTGAAGATTCAAAAATCAGGTAACTTACCGCAAAAGCAATAAGCGAAAAAGCAATGCCAACTCCATAACTCACATACATAGACCCATAGAAAAATGAAGGTTCCATTCTATATTTTGTGTTGCAATGTGAGCACGTATCATTAATTTTTAATGTATTAGTAAGGATGTAGGGATTTTTCTCAACATACATCGATTCTTGATGACATTTTGGACAAGCTCCAAAAAGAATACTATACAATTTCATTCCTTTTCTAATCATAATTATTGCTTACTTTTGCGTTTTTTAAAACAGGGCAAAGTTAAAATATTATAGTTCTGCTATTGTAACAATTGTAACGTTTATTACGATTGTAATATTCAAAAAAGTTATGCTAAATATTCATAATCTATCTATATCATTTCAAGGAGAATACCTTTTTGAAGAAATCACCTTTAAACTAGGTCTTGGAGATCGTATTGGTTTAATTGGTAAAAATGGTGCTGGTAAATCTACAATGCTCAGAATTCTATCTAAAGAGCAAGAAGCAGATACAGGTCAAATAGCTTCGGATAAAGACTTAAAGATTGGGTTCTTAAAGCAAGACATTGACTTTGATTTTGGAAAAACCGTTTTAGAAGAATCTTATGAGGCTTTTAGAGAAATTAAATCCTGTGAAGCAAAACTAGAGGAGATTAATACGCAACTTGCTGAGCGTACAGATTACGAAAGTGAATCTTATAATCAGTTGATGATTGATTTGAATGAGATTCAACATCAATACGAAATTTTAGGTGGTTATAATTACCAAGGTGAAACAGAAAAAATCCTTCAAGGCCTTGGTTTTAAACGAGAAGACTTTAATAAGCTAACCGATACATTTTCTGGTGGTTGGAGAATGCGAATAGAATTAGCAAAACTCTTACTGCAAAATAACGACTTACTACTTTTAGATGAGCCTACTAATCACTTAGATATAGAATCTATTATTTGGTTAGAGAACTTCTTGAAAAACTATCCTGGAGCAGTGGTTATCGTATCTCACGATAAAATGTTCTTAGATAATGTAACCAATAGAACTATCGAAATCTCATTAGGTCGCATTTACGATTACAATAAGCCTTATACTAAGTTTCTTGCATTAAGAAAAGAAATGAAAATTCAGCAATTGGCTGCACAAAAGAATCAAGAAAAACAGATACAGCAAACTGAAAAATTGATAGAAAAGTTTAGAGCCAAAGCTTCTAAGGCAACGATGGCACAATCGCTGATTAAAAAGTTAGATCGAATTGATAGAATTGAAGTTGATGAAGACGATAATAGCGTTATGTCATTAAACTTTCCTGTATCTATAACACCTGGTAAAGTTGTTGTAGAGCTTGAAAATGTTTCAAAATCTTATGGAGAATTACAGGTTTTGCATAATGTAAACTTAGCAGTGCCAAGAAATATCAAAACGGCTTTTGTTGGTCAGAATGGACAAGGTAAATCAACTCTCGCTAAAATTATTGTTGGTGAGATTAAGCACGAAGGAAATTTAAACTTAGGACATAACGTACAGATTGGTTATTTCGCTCAGAATCAGGCAGAGTATTTAGACGGAAATAAAACTGTTTTAGATACTATGATTGATGCTGCTAACGAAACGAATAGAAGCAAGGTTAGAGATATTTTGGGCTCCTTTTTATTTAGAGGTGATGAGGCAGAGAAATATGTTAGAGTACTTTCTGGTGGTGAACGAAATCGTTTAGCGTTAGCAAAACTATTATTGCAACCATTGAACGTTCTTATAATGGATGAGCCTACCAATCACTTAGATATTAAATCTAAGAACGTTTTAAAGGAAGCCTTAAAAAAGTTTGAAGGAACTTTAATATTAGTCTCACACGATAGAGACTTTCTTCAAGGTTTAACAGATACAGTTTACGAATTTAAAGACCAGAATATTAGAGAATATTTAGGTGATATTGATTTTTATCTAGAACAACGTAATCTCGAAAATTTACGAGAAGCAGAAAAGCGAACTGTAGTTGCTAACAAGCCGAAAGAAAGTAATAAGCAGAGTTACGAAGACCAAAAGAAATTAAAATCTTTAAATAACAAGCTCAGTAATATCGAATCTAAAATTAATCAGTTAGAAAAAGATATTAAGTCAGATGATTTGAAGCTGGCAACCGATTATGATGCTACGGCTTCAGATCCCAAGTTTTTCGATGCTTATCAAAGCAAGAAAAAATCACTTGAACAATTAATGGAAGACTGGGAAAACATACAAGAGCAGTTAGATACTATTAATAATTAAGATTATTTTAACGACTTAACATTCTGTTATAGGTAAATTTGCGCTTCAAATAACCATCAACAACACAATGCGTAAAATTATTCTTTCCTTATTAGGAGTTATCCTAATTGTAGGTGCTGTTTTTATTGGAAAATCTATAAGTAATAGCAAGAAAAAAACAAGACCAATTCCTGCAAAAGTAATCAAGACAGTATTTACTGACACTGTTGAAAATTCTACTGTGCAAATCATAATTCCTGCAAACGGAAGTTTGGTAGCTCAGCGTCGTGTAGAATTGTATGCTGAGGTTCAAGGTGTTTTTAAAACAAGCAGTAAACTATTTAAACCAGGTCAAAAATACCGTAAAGGCGAAAATTTAATTCGTATCAATGCTTCAGAATATTATGCAAGTGTACAATCTTCAAAAAGTAATCTATATAATTCTATAGCTGCTATAATGCCAGATTTAAGATTAGATTTTCCTGATATTTTTCAAAAATGGGAAAACTATCTTAATGGTTTCGATTTAAATAAAACGACACCTAAATTACCAGAAATAACTTCAGATAAAGAGAACTATTTTATAACTGGTCGTGGTATTGTTTCTAACTATTATGGTGTTAAGAATCTAGAACAACGCTTAGCTAAGTATAATATTAGAGCGCCTTTTTCAGGAATCCTGACTGAAGCATTAGTTACAGAAGGTTCTTTAATTAGAAATGGACAAAAATTAGGGGAATACATCGATCCATCTGTTTACGAAATGGAAGTTGCATTAAGTAAGACCTATGCAAGTCTTTTAAAAGTTGGTAAAAGTGTTGTCCTTAAAAATCTTGATAATACAGAAACCTATTCTGGGAAAGTATCTCGTGTTAATGGAAGTATTGATGCGACCACACAAACTATTACAGCTTATATAGAAGTTAAAAATGAAACACTGAAAGAAGGTATGTATTTAGAGGCCAATCTAAATGCAAAGGAAGAGCCTGATGCGATTGAAGTAAATAGAAGTTTGGTGCTAGAAGGTAATCAAATCTTTATTGTTAGAGATAGTATATTAGATATTATAGATGTAAAACCAATCTATTTTTCTGATACTAAAGTGGTGCTTAAAAATGTACCTGAAGGCACTGTAATTTTATCAAAACCAGTTCCTGGAGCTTATGCAGGTATGTTGGTAAAACCTTTTAATGATAAGATAGAGAGAAGCAAAGAAAAACCATCTAAAAAAGCAAACTAAAGGATGAGAAAACTAATTGCTTTTTTTATAAAACATAGTGTTGCAGTAAATGTCGTTGTTTTAACTTTTTTCGTTTTTGGGTTTTTCGGAGCTAAGAATCTGAAATCATCATTTTTTCCGCTTATAGACTCAAAAAATATAAGTATTAATGTTGCTTATCCAGGCGCATCTCCTCAAGAAATTGAAGAAGGTGTCGTTTTAAAAATAGAAGATAATCTTAAAGGTTTAAATGGTGTAGAGCGTGTTACATCAACATCTAGAGAGAATAGTGGAAGCATAAATGTTGAAATAGAAAAGGGCAAAGACATTGATTTTATGCTTCTAGAAGTTAAGAATGCTGTAGATCGTGTTCCTTCTTTTCCTGTTGGGATGGAGCCGTTAATTGTAGCGAAACAAGAAGCCTTACGACCAACCATTACGTTTGCTATTAGTGGTTCTAAAATTCCACTTGCTACTTTAAAGCAAATAGGGAGACAAGTTGAAAATGATTTACGAGGCATTGATGGAATTTCCCAAATTCAAATTTCTGGATATCCAGAAGAAGAAATTGAAATTGCACTTAATGAAACCAATTTATTAGCATACAATTTAACCTTTGCAGAAGTTTCTCAAGCGATTAATGAATCTAGTCTAATTACTACTGGTGGAACCATTAAGACAAATACTGAAGAATATTTGATTAGGGCAAATTCACGTTCTTATTATGCAGATGTGTTATCCAATTTAGTGGTAAAAGCAGATGCTTCAGGACGTACCATTCAGCTAAAAGATATTGCAGTTGTTAGAGATCAATTTTCTGAAACACCAAACTCTAATTATTTTAATGGTGACTTATCAATTAACGTAACCATTACAAGTACCAATACCGAAGATTTAATTACTTCGGCTGATAAAACTAAGGCATATATTGAAGAGTTTAATCAGAAATATGACAATGTACAGTTAAATGTTGTTAGAGATTTATCTAAAACTTTAGTACAACGAACTGATTTGCTTACAGAAAATGCTATTATTGGTATGATACTGGTACTTCTATTTTTGTCTTTATTCTTAAATACACGTTTGGCATTTTGGGTTGCATTTGGTTTGCCTGTGGCATTTTTAGGAATGTTTATGTTTGCTGGTTATTTTAATGTAACGATCAATGTATTGTCTCTTTTTGGGATGATAATAGTGATTGGTATTTTGGTTGATGATGGTATTGTTATTGCTGAAAATATCTACCAGCATTACGAAAAGGGAAAGTCGCCAGAACAAGCTGCTATAGATGGTGTGATGGAAGTGCTTCCAGCAATTGTTTCAGCTATCTTAACTACAATCTTGGCTTTTGGTATTTTCTTGTTTTTAGAAGGTAGAATTGGTGAATTTTTTGGAGAAGTTTCTGTGGTTGTAATGCTTACTCTGCTCGTTTCTTTAGTAGAAGCTTTAATTATTTTGCCTGCCCATTTAGCACATTCTAAAGCTTTAAGAGCTCAGAATATTGAGCAAAAAGCTGGATTGCTTGGTGTATTTCAAAATATATTTTCAAAATTGAGATATATAAATACATTTGGTGATTATATAATGCGTTGGTTTCGTGACAAGATGTATAGTCCAACATTGCGTTTTGCTCTCAATTATAAATTTTTAACCTTTTCATTTTTTATAGTCTTCTTAATCCTAACTAAAGCAAGTTTTGATGGTGGTATTATTAGAGGAGCTTTTTTTCCGAGAATAGCAAGTGATAGAATACAAGTGTCGCTTAATATGCCAAACGGTACTAATGAGAATGTTACAGATAGTATTATTTCATTTATTGAGGCAAAGGCTATTGAAGTGACGGATGAGATTAATAAAGAATATTTAGATGAAGACTATGAGAATCACTTGGTTGAAAATATGATTAAAAACATTGGACCAGGTTCTTCAACTGCTTCATTAACGATTAATTTATTGCCAGGAGAGGAGAGACCTAATGAGATTACATCAAATTTAGTAACTAACCGTTTAAGAGAGCGTGTTGGACCTGTAATTGGAATAGAAAGTTTAGTGTATGGAGGAGGTGGCAATTTTGGTGGCCTGCCAGTTTCTGTATCTTTATTAGGAAATGATATTTCTGAGCTCAAAGCAGTTAAAGCAGAATTAAAACAAAGCCTAGAAGACAATGTTTTATTAAAGGATGTTACAGATAATGATCCAGCTGGCATCAAAGAAATCCGTTTAGAACTTAATGAAAGTGCTTATGCATTAGGGTTAAACCTAAGAACAGTAATGACTCAAGTACGTTCTGCATTTTTTGGGGCACAGGCGCAACGTTTTCAAAGAGGACAAGATGAGATACGTGTTTGGGTAAGATATGATAGAGCTAATCGTTCTTCAATAAACAACTTGGATAATATGCGTATTACGGCACCAAATGGTAAAAAGATACCACTTAAAGAAATTGCAAGTTATAGTATTGAGCGTGGTGATGTTGCTGTAAATCATTTAGAAGGACGAAGAGAAATACAAGTGTCGGCAGATATAAAAGATGCTAAAAAGACAAGTTCAACAGATATTATGGCTGAGATAAGAGATGAGATTATGCCAGAAATCTTATCAAAATATCCAACGGTTACACCATCATACGAAGGACAGAATAGAGAACGTTTAAAGCTAATGAATTCATTAGCACCTGTAGGTTTAACTGTTTTAATCTTAATTTATGTAGTAATCGCATTTACGTTTAGAAGTTATAGTCAACCATTGTTATTACTATTGTTAATTCCGTTGAGTTTACCAGCAGTAGCTTGGGGACATTGGATACACGATTTCCCTGTAAATATTCTATCAATGTTAGGTATCATTGCTCTTATTGGGATTATGGTGAATGACGGATTGGTTCTTATAAGTAAGTTTAATAGCAATCTAAGAGAAGGATTGGCATTTGATGATGCGTTATATGAAGCAGGACGTTCGCGTTTTAGAGCTATATTTTTAACGTCTATAACTACAGTTGCAGGTTTAGCACCATTAATTTTTGAAGAGAGTCGGCAAGCGCAGTTTCTAATACCAATGGCAGTTTCTATAGCCTACGGTATTGGTTTTGCTACAGTTTTAACGTTAATTGTATTACCAATTTTCTTATCGTTTAGCAACTTTGTAAAGAAAAACGTAAAATGGTTGATTACTGGAGACGGCATCACAAAAGAAGAAGTAGAGCGTGCCATTAAAGAGCGGGATGCAGAAATACAATCCGAAAAACTTAGAATTGAATACAATCAAGAACATCTGATAATAGAAGAAAATGAAGAAGCAGAGTTTTAGTATAATTATTTTAATCCTTGCGTTATGTATTTCTTTTAATGGAATTTCGCAACAAGTTGTAAAACCGTCTGAAGCCATCGGTTTAGCATTAGAGCATAATTATGGAATTAAAATAGCAAGCAATACTGTTGATATTGCGGAGAATAATAAGAATATTTTAAATACCAGATATTTGCCAACATTGACAGGTAATGCTGGCGCAACCTATAATTTGGATAATACAGAAGCTCAATTCTCTAATGGAGAAACAACATCATTAAATGGTGCAGAGAGTTCGCGTTATAATGCTAGTGTTAATCTTAATTATACACTTTTTGACGGATTGGGTCGTCATTACGATTACAAGCGACTTAAGGAAGAATATAGTCTAAGTGAATTACAAGCAAGGGCTACTATTGAGAATACTATTACACAATTACTTACTGTATATTATGATGTAGCTAGACGTTCTGAGAATTTAGAGTCGCTTCAAGAGACTTTAGAGATTTCAAAAGACAGATTAACACGATCCGAATATCAATTTGAATATGGTCAAAGCACTAAGTTAGATGTACTTAATGCCGAAGTGGATATAAATAACGATAGTATTAACATCATTAATACAAAACAAAGTTTAATCAACGCTAAACGCGATCTTAATTTTGTTACTGGAAATACAATAGATAATGGATTTGCTGTTGATACAATGGTTACGTTTTTATTACAATTAAATAAGAATGAACTTTTAAATAAGTTGCATAAGAATAATGTCACGTTAATTGAGAATGAAAAAAATATAGCTATTAATGAGTTTACACTTAAGGCAAATAAATCTGGTTATTTACCTACTATAGGTTTAACAGGAACTTATGGTTGGAATGAAAGTAATAATAATGCAGCTTCATTTGTAGCCGTGTCTACCAATACAGGCTTATCAGGTGGATTAAACCTAAGCTGGAATTTGTTTGATGGAGGAGGTACAATAACAAGAGTCAAGAATGCTCAAATTAATCTTGAAAATCAAAAGCTTCAAAAAGAACAATTGAGATTAGATGTTGAGCGAAACTTCAATAACGCTTGGGATGATTATCAGAATAAGTTAAGAATCTTTCAAGTTCAAGAGTCTAATATCGAAACTGCAAAAAATAATTTTTCTAGAACTCAAGAAAAATTTAAACTCGGTCAAGTCACATCAATAGAATTTAGACAAGCACAGCTTAATTTATTAACTTCTGAGTTAACTAGAAATCAAGCTAAATACGATGCTAAATTAGCTGAGGTTTTAGTACTTCAACTTAGTGGAGAATTGTTGAATGTTGAGATTTAAAGCTTATGAATGAATATTTCTTTCAATGTCCTTATTGTTGGGAACAGATTTCTATGCTAATTGATACCTCTCAAAACCATCAGAAATATATAGAAGATTGCGAAATTTGTTGCAACCCTATCCAAATTTCTGTGACAACTGAGAACCAAGGAATCACAGATTTTCAAGCAGAAAACATAGAATAGTAAAAAAATTAACCAACTGATTGTTAATGTTTTAATTTTTTAATAATGCAGTTCATCGAAAAAATTTGCATTTCATGGAATTTGCATTTATATTCGTCACGCGATTACGCCCCTAACATAAAATCTGCTATTATGAAAACTTTAAAATTAACTTTACTTTGCTGCTTACTTTCGGCATTTGCATTTGCAGATGTTTCTCAAACTCAGAAAGACGCGCTTGTAGCAATATATAATTCAACAAATGGTGATTCTTGGAAGACTTCATGGGATTTAGAACAACCAATTTCAAATTGGCATGGTTTAACCATTGAAGATGACAATGTTGTTGCGATAAATTTAAGTTTTAATAACCTTAACGGAAACCTTCCAAAAGAAATATCTGATTTATCTGCTTTGAAGGTTTTGAATTTATCTTTTAATAAGTTACAAGGTGAGTTACCGAGCACATTGACAAATATGATTAGCCTAGAAGAGCTAAAATTGTTTTCAAATAAGTTTATTGGAGCAATTCCGAAAAATATTGGAAACTTAACCAATTTGAAATCTTTAGAATTATACAATAATAATTTCTTTGGTGAAATTCCATCATCTATTGGGAATTTAGAAAAACTAGAAAATTTAATTTTAAGTAGTAATTCATTAATAGGAAAACTACCAGCTAGTATCTCTAAATTAAAATCTTTAAAAGTATTGAGCTTATTTGATAATAGCTTCTTAGGAACAATTCCTTCTTCTATTGGTCAATTATCACAATTAGAAGAATTAGTTTTATCTAATAATGCTTTTTACGGTAATTTACCAAATGAGTTAGCGCAATTGACAAATCTTAAAACGTTGCTTTTAAGTAATAATGCGTTTAAAGGAAATTATGCAGTTTTAAAAGATCAACTTCCTAACATTGTGGATTTTGATTTAGATGAAGCTAACATGAAAGGAGCTTTAGCGACATTAGATTCTGAAGAGGATGATAACGACGACGATTAACATATAATGATATAAATAATGCTCAAATTTTTGAGCGTTATTTTTTTGTTTTAATGCTTGCTAAATTTAAAAAGCGTTGTATATTTGCAGTCCTAAAATGATTGAGTCGGTATTATGGACCGAAAGTTAAAAGCTAAGTTTATCATTTTGAGATTAAATCGCGGGATAGAGCAGTAGGTAGCTCGTCGGGCTCATAACCCGAAGGTCACTGGTTCGAGTCCAGTTCCCGCTACAAAGAGAGCCTCTTGAGAAATCAAGAGGCTTTTAACTTTTTAAATATCATTTGCTTATTTAAGCATTTCAGGCGTAGCAACTGTTCTAAAACCAATATGATCTGAACCAGAATCTGGACTCATTCCCATTTTAGCAGAGATTCTAAAGCTAGCACAATACGATGCATTACATAGAAAAGAACCACTTTTAATAACGCGTTCTTGTATATAAGGATTATCAGGATTGTAGCCTTTAGATGCACCTTTAGGGTTAACTAAATTTGTGCTATCCTTTATGGATTGGTAGTAATTGACATTAAAATAATCGTTTGTAACTTCCCAAACGTTGCCAGACATATCATAGAGACCAATTGAATTTGGTTCATAAGATTTTACAGGAGATATATATTTAAATCCATCAACAGGTTCATTAAGCGTTGGAAAAGTGCCTTGCCATGTATTTGCTTTTTTATTTAATTGATTTGCATCGTTTCCCCAAGTGAAAATAGCATCATTATTTTTACCTTGTGCTGCAGCTTCCCATTCTGCTTCTGTAGGCAATCTTCTATTTGCCCATTTACAATAAGCTAGAACATCTTCGTAGGCTACGTGTACTACAGGATAGTCATCTTGCCCTTCGATTGAAGAACCTGGTCCTTGCGGTTGTTTCCAATTGGCTCCAATTTTCCATGTCCACCATTGTCCATAGTTTTGCATATTAACTACAGCATTGACGTTTTTATTGAAAATTAGACTTCCAGGTTGAAGAATGGAGTCATGTGGTTTAGGCGTACCAGCAGGTAAATCTTTAACCATTTCGTCCCAATTAATTTCACGTTCTGCTATAGTAATGTAATCTGTCGCATCTATGAAAGTTGAAAATTGTTTATTGGTAACTTCAGTAATGTCTATAAAGAAACCATCGACAGTAACATGATGTGCTGGCTTCTCTCTATGCATGGCATAGTTGTCAGAATCTTTAGCGCCTTGCAAAAAGGTTTTGCCATCTACCCAAATCATACCGTTGGGAGTTTTTACTTTTGAAGACTTGGTTTTGTCTTCTTTATTAGTAATATTTTCTTTGTCCTGATGCTGATCTTTACAACCTAAAAGAATAAAGAAAAGACTAAAAAAAATAATACTTACACCGGCTTTTTTTGACATAACTTTTATAAAATTAATTAAGCGAGTATAAGTA
>NZ_JADGDZ010000034.1 GCF_016744625.1 Winogradskyella sp. | reverse complement strand
TAAGATTTTGTTTAGTAACATTAATTAATCCCTTATTAATGAAACAAATATAAAATTATATTACAATTAAACGATAAAAAAATGCTTTTTATCGATAAAATACGTGTTTTTTTGTGAGAATTTATTTCAATAGCTCTAAAAACGCCTGTTCCGAGAGGATGGTAATATTTAAATTTTCTGCTTTTGTACGTTTACTTGGCCCCATTTTGTCTCCTGCAACCACATAACTTGTTTTAGATGAGATAGATGAAGACACTTTTCCGCCATTATCTTCTATGAGTTTTTTAAGCTCATTTCGAGATATACTTACAAATACTCCAGAAACCACAATGGACTTACCTTTTAGCTTATCAGTTTGGCTCGCCAATTTCTCCGCAGAGATTTCTAATTGAACACCAAATGTCTTTAAACGCTCAACAATCTTTCTGTTCTCTTCAAAAGAGAAAAACTCAACAACACTTTCTGCAATACGTTCACCTATTTCATCAACAGTTACCAAATCTAAAATTGAAGCAAACATTAATGCATCAATAGACTTATAGTGTTTTGCTAGTTTCTTTGCTACAGTTTCACCAACATAGCGAATACCTAGAGCAAACAAAACACGCTCAAAAGGGATTTGCTTAGAGGCCTCTACTCCATTAATTAAGTTTTCAGCACTTTTTTCTGCCATTCGTTCAAGCGGTATAACCTGCTCAACAGTTAACTCATATAAATCAGAATAATTTGTGATTAAGCCTCCTTTCACTAAAAGCGCAACAGTTTCACCTCCTAAGCCTTCAATATCCATAGCTTTTCTAGATATATAATGCTGAATTCTGCCAACTACTTGCGGAGGACAACCATTATAATTAGGACAATAATGTTTAGCCTCGCCTTCTAAACGCTCTAGCTGTGTTTCACATTCTGGACAATTTTCAATATATATAGTTGGTCTAGAATTTCCTGGTCTCTTGGTTAAATCTACAGCAATAATCTTTGGTATAATCTCCCCACCCTTTTCAACAAAGACCTCATCACCTTCTCTAATATCCAACTTCTCAATCTGATCTGCATTATGTAACGATGCACGTTTCACAGTAGTACCTGCTAATTCTACAGGCTTTAAATTTGCCACAGGAGTTATAGCACCAGTACGACCAACTTGATACGTAATTTCATTAAGTCGAGTTGAAACCTGTTCTGCCTTAAATTTATAAGCCATTGCCCAACGCGGAGCTTTAGCTGTAAAACCTAATTCATCTTGCTGAAATAAACTATTTACCTTCACTACCACTCCATCAATTTCATAAGGAAGGTTGTGACGATGCGTATCCCAATACTCCACATAATCCAAAACATCGTCAATAGAATTTACCAATTTAGCTTCTTTAGGTACCTTAAATCCCCAAGCTCTGGCTTTATCTAAACCTTCAAACTGTGTTGAAATATTTAGATTATTTCCTTTTATACTATATAACAAACATTCTAATGGTCGTTTTGCAACCTCAGCACTATCCTGCAATTTTAAACTTCCTGAAGCTGTATTTCTTGGGTTTCTATAAGGTTCATCGTCATTAGCAATGCGTTCTTCATTCATTTTAAGAAACCCTTTAATTGGTAAGATGATTTCTCCTCTTATATCAAAACGCTCTGGAAAATCTCCTTTTAATTGCAATGGAACCGTATTTATGGTTTTTATGTTTGCTGTGACTTCATCTCCTTGCACTCCGTCACCTCTTGTAACTGCTCTAACCAACTTACCTTTTTCGTAAGTAAGATTCATAGATGCACCATCATACTTTAATTCGCAAGTATATTGTACGTCTCCATCTACCATTTTTTTGATTCTGGTTTCCCAGTCCAATAAATCTTCTTTAGAATAGGAATTATCTAAAGAATACATTCTAAAATCATGAACTGTAGTTTTAAAATTCTTGGTAATTGCTCCTCCTACACGTTGTGTTGGTGAATTTGCATCAAAAAAATCTGGATTTGCATCTTCTAAAGCCTGAAGTTCCTTTAGTTTTATATCAAACTCGTAATCACTAATACTGGCATTATCTAGAATGTAGTAATTGTAGTTGTGTTGACGTAGTTCGTCTCTTAATTGGTTTATTTTTTGTTCTACACTCATTTACAACCCTTCTTTATTCAGCCATTTTGGTGCTGGCAATGGTTTATAATTATTCATTTGCTCTAATAAGCCATCAATAGTAGCATCTACAACAACAGCGTTTAAATTTTCTTGTTTTAAAAAACCACGCTCAACCATCATTTTACATTGTGCTATTAAAGCATCGTAATAACCATTGGTATTTAAAATCCCAATCGGTTTAGTATGCAAACCTAATTGTCCCCAAGTTGTGATTTCAAAAAACTCATCCATAGTGCCAAAGCCTCCAGGAATGATAATAAAACCATCACTTTTTTCGTACATAATCACTTTTCGATCATGCATATTGTCAGTAACGATTAATTCGGTAAGCTCTGTATGTACAATTTCTTTAGTTTTTAAAAACACAGGGATGATACCTATAACCTCACCTCCACTTTCAATCGTGCCTTGTGCAACTTTACCCATAACACCAATTTTAGCAGCACCATAAACCAAAGTTATATTTCGATTTGCTAAGGTTTGTCCTAACGTATACGCTTCAGAAATAATTCCTTCATCATTACCTAAACTACTTCCACAAAATACTGATATACTTTTCATTTATTTTTTCTTCCTTTTAGCATTCTATCATTACCATTAAGATCTTTAATTAAATCTACGTTTTTAAAATTAGCTTCAACTAATAACTGTTTTGTTTCCTTACCAAGATACTGGTTAATTTCAAAATATAGTTCAGCATTTTGCTTCAAATTATTAACAGCAAAATCAGTAATAGCTTTGTAAAATTGTAGTGGATTATGATTGTCTACAAATAATGCGAGATGCGGTTCATTATTTAAAACGTTGGGTTTTATTTCTTCTTTTTCGAGTTCTCTCACATAAGGTGGATTAGACACAACTATATCAAAATTAGACTCTGCATCAAGTGCGGAATGACAATTCTGTTTCAGAATATCTCCTTCAATGAAAGTGATTTCAACACTATTGATCTCTGCATTTTGCTTAGCAATTTTTAAAGCTTCTTTACTTACATCTAATGCATAGACTGTTGCATTCGGAAGATGTTTGGCTAGAGAAATCGCTATACAGCCAGAACCTGTTCCTATATCTAAAATTTTTAAAGACTTCTCGACTTCGCTCGAAGTGACAGAACGTATTATTAAATCAACTAATTCTTCTGTTTCTGGTCGTGGAATAAGAACATTTTCATTCACTTTAAAAGTTAAGCCATAGAATTCTGTTTCACCCAATATATATTGTATAGGTTTTTGTTGCCTTAGATCTTTTAGCACTTTAAAAAGAGTGTCTGTTTCAGATTTTGTAATCGCAAATTCTGGTTCTAATGCCAATTGAATTCTTGGCATATTAAAATAATGCTCAATGCATAGAAAAAAGAAACTATTCACTTCTACTTTTCCGTAAATAGCATCTAGCTCTGTATGAAATATATTTTGAAGATCTTTTAATAACATATAAACACTCTACAAATCTTTAAGCATCCAAACTTTACACGAATAGTGTCCTGTATTTCCCATTGGTTGGTCTAAAAATTCAAAACCTACCTTTTTATATAACTTTCTAGCATCATCCATATAAGCCATAGTTTCTAAGTAACACTTATCAAAACCAGCTTGTTTTGCGAAATCTAAACACTTTGCCATCATTTTGCTACCTAAGCCTTTTCCTCTTGCCTCTGGCATAAAGTACATCTTCTGTAACTCGCAGACATTGCCTTCGTAATCGTCTAAAGGTGAAATTCCGGCTCCTCCTATTATCTCATTTCCATCTACTACTACAAAGTAGGCATTCTGAGGTTTATCATAAGTTTCTGTCATACAATCTAAAGCTTCATCTTCATAAGCAGTACCAACTTTAGGCACACCCATTTCTATTAAAACAGAACGAATCGCTTTTGCAATTTTAGGATTGTCTTCTAGTTCAATTTCTCGAATAACAATAGTATCTTTACGCACTTAATTTATGATTTTAATACTGAATTTATTTCGGTATGAAGATAGAGATAATTCCCATTTTATGCTTAAAAGAATTTTATTCATTTCGTTATTTTTTACACTAGTTTTCAACTGTACTGTAACAGAACAACCAAAGTTTGTTGGACTTGAAAACATTAAAGTGGTTAACTCTACAGTCCAATCAATTACATTAAGTGCAGATGCATTATTTATTAATCCTAATGATGTAGGTGGTACTTTAAAAACGGACGATTTAAAAGTTTACGTTAACGATATTGAAGTTGCGACGGTAGTTTCAGATGAATTTAACGTTCCTTCTAAAGAAAATTTTAAAATTCCTCTTATTGTTGCAGTAGCAACTGATAGTATTATAGACAAAAAAAGTCTCGGTGGCTTATTAGGTAGTTTAATTTCGCAACGTTTAAAAGTGCAATACAAAGGAGATATTAAATACAAGGTTTTAGGCTATTCTTCTACTTACACAATTGACGAGACTCAAGAAATAAAACTCAAACTTTAATTGACAAACCAAGAAGTCTACATAAAACGTTGTTTAAAAATTGCCAAGAATGGTTTGGGTAGTACGCGACCAAATCCTATGGTAGGTGCTGTGATTGTCTATAATGATACAATTATAGGAGAAGGTTTTACTAGTGCTTATGGAAATCATCATGCTGAAGTAAATGCGATTAATTCAGTAAAGGACAAAACTATATTGTCTAAAAGCACATTATATGTTACACTAGAACCTTGTAGCCATTTCGGAAAAACTCCACCTTGTAGTGATTTAATTACTCAGTATAAGATTCCTGAAGTAGTAATCGGTTGTATTGACGATAATCCCGAAGTTGCAGGCAAAGGCATTGCTAAACTCAAAGCTTCTGACTGCAAAGTTACTGTTGGTGTTTTAGAAGACGAATGCAAAGTACATCATAAGCGATTTTTTACGTTTCATAATAAAAAGCGTCCTTATATTATATTAAAATGGGCTGAGACTAGTGATGGTTTTATTGCGCCTAAATCGAGAGACAAACAAAAACCGGTTTGGATAACAAATGCATATTCACGCCAACTCGTACATAAATGGCGTACTGAAGAACAAGCTATTTTAGTTGGAACTAATACTGTTTTAGAAGACAATCCTAGTTTAACGGTTAGAGATTGGAATGGACAAAATCCCATTAGAGTTGTATTAGACAGAACATCAAAATTAAGTTCTAGTTTTAATGTATTCAATGATGAAGCAGAAACAATAAGAGTAACGAACAATGTTATTGATTACGAGCAACCAATAGCAATTCAGATTTGTGATTTATTGTACAATAGGAATATAAACTCCATCATTATAGAAGGTGGTGCAAAAACACTTCAAACATTTATAGATGAAGGGTTTTGGGATGAAGCAAGAGTTTTTATTGGTTCTAGAAAATTTAATGAAGGAACAAAAGCACCTAAATTAAAAGGACAGTTAATTTCGGAAGCTAAAATTATAAATGATTCTTTGAAAGTTTATCAGAACGATTAAAAAAATTAGATCCTGAAACAAATTTAGAATGACAAATGAATGAGGTTACCACTTTGATGGGAAATAGATATGATTAAAACACTAATATTCGATTTTGGAGATGTCTTTATCAATTTAGACAAACAAGGTGCTATGCAAAACGCTTTAGACATCTTTGACTTAGATACTTTTGAAGATGATATGATTGAGACTAACATTCAATATGAAATTGGAAAGATTTCAACTTCAAAATTTATTGAATTTTATACATCCAAGTTTCCAAATGTGAATAAAACCAGTATTATAGATGCTTGGAACTATATTATTAATGACTTTCCTGAATATCGATTAGATTTCATTAAAGATTTAGCTCAAAACAAAGAATTCAAATTGATTCTGTTGAGCAATACTAATGACATGCATATAGATTTCATTAAACAGAATGTATCGTTCTATGAAGACTTCAAAAATTGTTTTGATGTATTCTACTTGTCTCAAGAAATGCATTTAAGAAAACCCAATGCTGACATTTTTGAATTCGTTTTAAAGGAAAATAATTTAGCTGCTAACGAATGTCTATTTATAGATGATACGAAAGAAAATACAGATACTGCAAAACAATTAGACTTCAATATCTGGAATATAGATGAAACCAGTGAAGATGTGATTTATCTATTCGAAATTAAAAAGGAACTCTTTTGATTTACCTATTACTAAGCATAGCATCTTCAACCTTAATATTAGTTTTATTTAAACTACTAAGTAAATATGATATTAATACGCTTCAAGTAATAGTTCTTAATTATGTTGTGGCTTGTATTTGTGGTTCTATATTCTACGATGGTCAAATTAAACCATTAGAAATATTAAACTCAGAATGGTTTATTGTGGCATTTGCGTTAGGCTTTTTATTTATAGGAGTATTTAATGTCATGGCTCTTACTGCTCAGAACAATGGCCTTTCTGTTGCTTCAGTAGCTAGTAAGATGAGTGTTATAATCCCTATTTTATTCGGAATCTTTTTTTATCATGAGAGTGTTGGTGTTCAAAAAATCACTGGTATTACTTTAGCACTAATAGCAGTTTATTTAACTTCTCTAAAATCAAAAGATAATACCATTATAACAAAATCTATTTATTTACCTATACTATTATTTTTGGGCACTGGTATTATAGATACATCGTCAAATCATTTTGCACCAGAAGGTGAAATGGAATTATTTTTGTCCGCAATTTTTGGTGTTGCTGGTGTTGTAGGCTTAATCCTTTTAAGTTATAAATCCATCAAGCAAAAGAATCCTTTTATAGTAAAAAGTATCCCTTTTGGCATTGCACTTGGAATTATTAATTACGGATCTATGTATTTTCTTTTAAAAGCATTGCGTGTTGATGGTTTTGAAAGTTCATCAGTATTCACAATTAATAGTGTTGTTATTGTAGCTATTTCTACACTAATAGGTTTACTATTATTTAAGGAGCGAATTTCAAATAAAAACTGGATTGGTATTCTCATTGCCATAGTTTCTATTATCTTAGTCACACTTACATAATGAAACCTAAAGACACCTATAAAACCATATCTAAACCTGCTGAAGGTGAACTCTTTAAAGATAAGAATAGTAAATTCTATGGTTATGTCTTTCCTATAACTAATGAAGAACAAGTAAAAACACATCTTGAAGCCTTAAAAAAAGAACATTACTCAGCAAGGCATTTGTGTTATGCATATCAAATTGGTACGGAAACGATTAAATACAGAGCCAATGACGATGGAGAACCAAACAACTCGGCTGGTATGCCTATTTATGGACAGATTCAATCCTATGATGTTACCAACATCTTAATTGTAGTCATTCGTTATTATGGAGGAGTAAAACTTGGTGTTGGAGGCTTAATAAATGCCTATAGAACTGGTGCACAATTGGCATTAGAATCGGCTGAAATAGTCGAAAAAACTATAAACAGAATATTTCAGCTCAAATTTGAATATAAAAACATGAGTAAAGTGATGCGAATTTTGAAAGAAAATCAAATAGAAATCACAAATCAGACGTTAGAACTTAATTGTTTTTTAGAAATATCTGTAAGAAAAAGCAACAGTTCTAAAATTTTAGAACTGTTTACTCAATTTTTTGGCGTAGGCATACATGAATTATAACGAATAATTTCGCAGTTTATCTAAAAGATATTTTGGGCAACGCGTCGGTCTATTTCGTTTCATATCTAAAAATGCAAGAATAGTACTACCAGTTGCCAGTAAAACATCAGATTCATTTCGTAATTCGTAATCAAACTCTATGGATGCTGTTGGCATCTTTTTGAGTGTTGTTTTTACTTTAAGCACATCATCGTAACGTGCTGAATTTTTGTAATTTATAGACAGAGAGATTACAGGCAACATAATACCTTCAGCCTCCATGCCACTGTAACTCAGCCCAAACTCTCGTAACCACTCGGTTCTACCGACTTCAAAGTACACGGCATAGTTTGCATGGTACACAACGCCCATCTGGTCTGTCTCGCCATAGCGAACTCTTATTTTTGTTTCGTTAAAATTCATTTAATTGGGTTTGTTAAGGAAAAAATTCGTAATTTTCACATGATTTAAACATGAGAAAAAAATTCTAAATAATCAATGTTATTAGATTTTTTTATTAAGAATTTTGTTCACATATTTGTCCTGTTGAAAAACAATGAGAGAATCCTAATTCTCTTTTTTTTTGCTAAGCTAACTAACAACGAAAAATCTAACTTAACGAATGGAGATCACAGCGCAATCTGTATGGAGTAATTGTCTCGCCTTTATAAAGGATAATATTCAACCTCAAGCCTACAAAACTTGGTTTGAACCTATAGACGCTGTTAAACTTTCCGGCAATGCTTTAAGCATACAAGTTCCTAGTAAATTTTTCTACGAGTGGTTAGAAGAACATTACGTTAAAATCTTAAAAGTGTCTTTAACCAAAGAACTTGGTGAAGATGCTAAATTGGTTTATGTTATTAAGATGGAAAACACCTATGGCAACAAACAACCGTTTACAGAGAAAATCCCTAGTTCTAATAGAACTGCAGTAAAATCTCAAGATGTTGATGTTCCTTTTAATAATAAAAGTCCAGAATTAAAAAATCCATTTGTAATACCTGGCATTAGAAATGTAAAAATTGAATCACAACTTAATCCAAGTTATAGTTTCGAAAATTTCTTAGAAGGTGATTCAAACAGATTAGCTAGAAATGCTGGTATTGCAGTAGCAAATAAACCAGGTGGTACATCTTTTAATCCGCTTTTAATTTTTGGTGGTGTTGGTTTAGGAAAAACACATTTAGCGCATGCTATTGGTGTTGATATTAAAGATAAATATCCTGAAAAAACAGTATTATATATTTCTGCTGAAAAATTCACACAACAATACATAGATTCTGTAAAGAAGAATAATAGAAATGATTTTATTCACTTCTATCAAATTATAGATGTTTTAATTATTGACGATGTTCAGTTCTTATCTGGTAAAACAGGTACACAAGATGTTTTCTTTCACATCTTCAACCACTTACATCAAAATGGAAAACAAGTTATTCTAACGAGTGATAAGGCTCCTGTTGATATGCAAGATATTGAACAACGTTTATTATCTCGTTTTAAATGGGGACTTTCTGCAGAATTACAAACACCAGATTTTGAAACTAGAGTTTCTATTCTAAAGAATAAGCTTTACAGAGATGGTGTAGAAATGCCAGAAGACATTATCGAGTATGTTGCTAAACATATTAAAACAAACGTCAGAGAGTTAGAAGGGGCTATTATTTCGTTAATTGCTCAATCTTCTTTTAACAAGAAAGAAATAACAATAAACTTAGCTAAGGATATTGTAGAGAAGTTTGTTAAGAATACAAAACGTGAAGTTTCTATTGATTATATACAAAAAGTAGTTTCAGATTACTTCCAGATGGATGTCAATACGCTTCAATCGAAAACACGTAAACGTCACATTGTACAAGCACGTCAATTAGCTATGTTCTTTGCAAAAAAATACACGAAAGCATCTCTTGCCAGTATTGGTTCGCAAATAGGACAACGCGATCATGCAACTGTATTACATGCTTGTAAAACTGTTGACAATTTATCTTCAACAGATAAGCAATTCAGAAAATACGTTGAAGATTTATCTAAAAAGCTAGCACTTTAATCACTTTATTATGACTCGCATTTTAATGGTGTGTCTTGGGAACATTTGTCGTTCACCATTGGCTCATGGCATTTTACAGTCTAAACTTAACGAAGATAATTTTTATGTTGATTCTGCTGGTACAGCAGCCTATCACATTGGCAACCAACCCGATTATCGCTCTGTGAAAGTTGCCGAAAATCATAATCTAGATATTAGTACTCAAAGCGCAAGACAATTTAAAGTTTCAGATTTTGATGCTTTTGATTATATCTACGCTATGGATCACTCCAATTATACAAATATCATCAACTTAACTAGAAATAATAATGATATAGGAAAAGTGAAACTATTCCTAGAAATTAACACTTCAATTGTAAATAAAAATGTACCTGATCCTTACTATGGAGAATTTATTGATTTTGAACATATTTACAACCTAATAGATGATACCTGCAACTTACTTGTAGATGTTTTAAAAGGTTAAAGCGTAGTTGATTACTTACTGTTTTATCCTTTTTTTGTAAATTAGTGGCTAAACCCCTTTAAAACACCTGAAATGAAATTAACAACTACTTTTATTCTCTTTCTTTTATGTCTAACGTCTTCATTTGCTCAAGACTTAGGGCTAGAGTTATTTGTTTCTGGCTTAAATAGACCAGTTAATATTAAGCATGCAGGTGACGATAGACTTTTTGTTGTTGAGCAAGATGGCTTTATAAAAATAATTAACGCAAATGGCACAATAGAAAGTACTCTTTTTTTAGACATTGATAGTCGTGTTAGAAGCTCAGGTAATGAACAAGGTCTTTTAGGTTTAGCTTTTCATCCAGATTATATAACTAATGGTTACTTTTTCGTAAACTATATAAACAATTCTGGTAATACTGTAGTATCTCGATTTTCGAGAAACGGATCAAACCCATCTATTGCTGATCCGAATTCAGAATTTCCAATCTTAAATTTTAATCAACCATTTTCAAACCATAATGGTGGAGATTTAGCATTTGGACCTGATGGCTACTTGTATATTTCGACTGGAGACGGAGGTTCTGGTGGTGATCCACAAGGTAATTCTCAGAACACTTCAAATTTACTGGGCAATCTGCTTAGAATTGACATTGACACAACAACACCTCCTCTAAACTATAGCATACCTTCCAATAATCCTTTTGTCGGTAGTTCTACTGCAAGAGATGAAATTTGGGCTTATGGCTTAAGAAATCCTTGGAAGTTTTCTTTTGATCGTTTGAATGGTGATATTTGGATAGGTGATGTTGGTCAAGGAGAATTTGAAGAAATTAATAGGGCTTCGGGCAGCTCAGGAGGATTAAATTATGGTTGGAGATGTTATGAAGGTAATAATTTCACTACCTACAACAACACAAATTGTCCAAGCATGAGCACAATGACTTTTCCTGTTTCTGAATACAGTCATTTTGATGGTGAGTTTAAATGCTCTGTTACTGGCGGTTACAGATATAGAGGTTCAGCTTACCCAAATTTTGAAGGTTGGTATTTTTTCGCAGATTATTGTAGTGGTGAAATCGGTAACTTAGTTTATAATAGCACTACTGATGCATGGAGTTTTACATTTGAAGTTTTTTCAGGAAATTGGGCTGCATTTGGTGAAGATATAAATGGTGAACTTTATGTATCTTCTTTAGGTGGAAGTATCTACAAGTTAATAGATAATGATCAACTAGGAATAGATGAAAACAACCTGAATTCGATATCTATATATCCTAACCCAACAGAAAATGAATTAAATATTAATTTCAATAATAATTTAGATCTCTCTACTGAGATATTAATTTATGATATACAAGGTAAGATTGTAAAAACTATGAGTCGTAATACTGAAACGATTCAAAAAATTAATACTTCTGAGCTTTCAAGTGGAATCTATATATTAAAAATAAATACCGATAACGGAGAGCAAAGTACTCATAAACTTGTTATAAATTAATGAGCACCAACAAAGGTAAACTATACCTCATACCAACACGTTTAGGTGATAATCCACCACTCGAAGTTTTACCAATTTCAATTAAAAAAATCATTGAGACGATTGATGATTATATAGTTGAAAACGAAAAATCAGCACGTCGTTTTATAAAGCGCGTATCACCTAATAAATCACAACCATCATTAAAATTACAAGTATTAAATAAATATACAACAGAAGCGGAACTCAACACGTATTTAAACATATGTTTAAAAGGGGTTTCTGTTGGTTTACTATCTGAAGCTGGTTGTCCTGCCATTGCAGATCCTGGTGCAGACATTGTAAGTTTAGCGCATCAAATGAATATACAGGTGATACCACTTGTTGGACCTTCTTCAATAATTTTAGCCTTAATGGGTTCTGGAATGAATGGCCAAAGTTTTACTTTTAATGGGTATTTACCAATTGATAAAAGTGAACGAAAATCTAAATTAAAAACATTAGAACGTTTATCATCTGAACACAATCAAGCCCAAATATTTATTGAAACTCCATATAGAAACATGAAGATGCTTGAGGATTTAGCAAATACTCTACAGCCTAACACTAGAGTCTGTGTTGCTTGTGATTTAACACTACCTACTGAGTATATAAAAACGAAAATCGCAAAAAATTGGAAACACAATAAAGAAGATCTACATAAGAGACCAGCTATATTTATTATTCAGAAGGATTAAAGCGTAGCCTTGGCTTTTTTATCAGGGACAACCATAGATGTGTCGTAACCAGAGAATTTTTTCATATAGTGTTTTACAGTAGATCCGTATGCGTCAGCAAAATTGTTCCCTCCATAACTTCGCAAAAACTTTTTAACACTACCTGGACCAGCCAAATGTGCTGCAGCCAAAATACCAGATTCTGTTACCTTCACTCCACCAATTAGCTTACCCTCAAAACGTTTAATATCTTTTCTAAGCACCCATTTGTTACGCTCAGCATTAGCCATAAATGCTTTTTCTTGTAATTCTGGATTATATAAAAATTTATTTGGACTGTATATACCAATAACTTTTAAAGTTTCTGAACCAAACTGATATTTCCCTAAATATCCCAAAGTATTTACTGTAAAATAATCACCTCTAGATTCTTTAAATGCTAATGCTTCCTTAAAACCTTCAAATGACTTTCCTAAATAAGGAGTAAACATATTATGTATAATTGGTTGCTCTTGAACTACCAATGATAAGTCTTCAGAAATATTATAATTGAGTTCTAACCCTTCAGTAGAGTATGCCTCAGGATTAAGAGATGAATCTGGATACAATGCTAATGCAATAAGTAAACAAATCGCAAATGGTAATACAAAATTCTTAACGCTATTTATATTCATAACAGCCAATTTTTAAATAGTAAAATATTTTCCCCAAACTACCTTACTAATTGCGCGTGCAAATATACAACATTTTTCTAAACCCTGAAAATCAATTGTTTAACTGTTAAAATTTTAACTTAAAAGTAGATATAGTGCAGTTTTATCCGACCATTATTATTAAATTCTAATGTTGGAAAAGGAACTTTTATAACGTTTAAAACGCTAAAAACAGATTTTAGGAGGCGAGAATTTGTTTTAATTCGTCTTAAATCAATGTCTAAACTCAAGTAATATTGCCGTGTTCTATTCTGATTTAAAAACAATAGATCGTTGGATTCTCCTGTTAACATACCATCCGCTCCATAACCAAAAGCTATATTCAACCAATTTGGAATTCCTTCTGTTTTTAAGAACGATTTTATATTAGCGCTCAACCAATAGGTTTGTCCATTATAATCTTTTAAGAATTCTTCAGAAAAACCATTTCCCAATTTATCTGGTCGTTGTTGTGCAAAATGAGTTCTATGGAATGAGTATTTAAATAATATGCGCTGCTCGTCCCATAACAACTCCTGACCTACATACAATCCTGTTCCAGCTGCATTGGCAGCCATGTCTGTCCAAGAAAATCCCCATTCTTCAGAAAAACCATCCATGATTTCAACAGCAGTTAAAAATCCTAAACCTAGTGTAGAACCATAAAGCAATTGATCTTTTTCACTAACACCAGCCCAATTTAATGTGTTGGTACCTAAACTACCTAATTGATAAGAAGAAAACACATGACCCAATTTATCCATCTGTAACCATTCCTCACTATCATTTATAGTTTTAAAATTAGAGCGAGGATAATCTGCATACCATAATTGATTTAGACCAACTAAAGTTAATGTAGCTAAAGAGGTTTCAGTTATTACAACAGCATTTCTACGTGATATATCTAGAGAATCACTAGGTTTTAAAAACTGATTGAGTTTAGATTGAGAGTAAAGAATACTACCTAACAAAAAGGCTATATAAAAATAGAGCCACTTCAAACCTTACCTATTTATACCTTGAGACGATAAATACCTTTGATACTCGCGAGCATTATTATTGTGCTGGCTTAGTGTTTTAGCGAATTTATGATAACCTATTCGCTTTGCATCTGCTGCAAAATATAAATAATTATGTTTTTCAGGGTTAAGAACTGCTTTTACAGCTGATAAATCTGGCATTGCAATTAATCCTGGTGGCAAACCTCTATTCTTATAGGTATTATAAGGTGACTCTATTTCCTTATGAATATTAAGAACACGTCTTATTACTGTATTCTTATACTTAGGCAATTGGTATGCCGCAAATTTTAATGTTGGGTCAGCTTGTAAAGGCATACCAATTCTTAGTCTATTTAGATAAACACCAGCAACTCTTGGTTGCTCATCGGCTTGCTTTGACTCTTCATGTACTATAGACGCCAAAGTAATAACTTCGTTTGGAGTAAGCTTCAAATTTTTAGCTTTAATTTTCCTGCTTTCTGTCCAAAACCGATTGTATTCCTTCAGCATTTTATCTCTGAACCCTTCATCTGTAGTATTCCAAAAGAATTCGTAACTGTTTGGCAAGTACATTCCTAACGCAGTTGCTTTTGAGAATCCATTTTCACTAAAGAAGGATTCGTCAGTCATAGCTTCAAGTAAAGCCAAACTATCTGCTTCAATTTGAGTACTTATTCTTCCTGCTAAATCAGCTAAATTATTTTGATTATTAAAAGCAATTTTAATGGGAAGGTTTTTACTTCGGATTGAATTAATAATTTCATTATTATTCATGCCTTTAGAAATAGCAAAACGACCAGCCTTAATATTGCTTGTGTATTTTTTTTGACTTGCTAAAGCATCAAAAGTATTTATATCATCTAAAAGTGGCTCTAACTGTGTCCTTACCTGATCGTAATTCGCATTACTAGGAACATAAATATAAGCAGTCTCATTATTAAAAGCTGTATTAGGCTGAAACATAGCACCATAAATATAGTAAGCCACAACTCCAAAAATAACAAGACCAATTAGAGCTACTGCCCAAAGAATTTTTTTAATGTACATAGTTAATCGTTAATACGTTGTAATATATATTCGTTGGTGTATTGATTGCCATCAAAACTCCAATCTTTTTTTAATCCTATTTTTTTAAAGCCATTGCCTTCAAATAGCTTTAAGCTTGGTAAATTTCTTTCAGAAATATTAGCATAAACTTGGTGCAAATGTAAAGTTGAAAAACAATAATTCACTAAAAGTTCTAAAGCTTCCTTTCCATAGCCTTTATATCTTTCTGACTCACTTTTAATAAGTATGCCAATACCTGCACGTTTATTCTTAATATTAAAATCAAAAACGTCTATAAGACCAATTGTATTGTCATTTTTATCACAAATCGCTAATCTTAATTGTTTGGCTTCAAAAATATCTTGCTGTGCATTCTCGAGATATTGCTTTATCAAAAATCTTGAATATGGTGTTTGAGTATCACTCAATTCCCATAGTGATGTATCATTTTCAATGTCGTAAACGAAATCTAAATCTTCAGGCTCTAAAGCTCTTAAATAGATATGTTCACCTTTTAATGTTACCATTCTAATTCGCCTTTAAAAACTTGAGTTGCTGGTCCAATCAACCAAATGTTATTGTACCCTTTTTTATTAATATTGAAAGTGACCTTTAATTGACCGCCTTCAGTTTTCAAATTAACAGTATTACTTTTCGTTTTTTCACTTTTATACATAGCTAGAGCCACTGCAGTAACTCCGGTTCCACAAGAAAGTGTCTCATCTTCTACTCCTCGTTCGTATGTTCTTACTGCAAAACTGTCATCAGAGATTTGTTCTACAAAGTTCACATTGCTACCTGCTTCATTATATGGTTGTCCATGTCTAATCTTTGACCCTGTGGATTTCACTTCAAAAGTCTTTAAATCTGAAACTAACTCTACATGATGCGGAGAACCTGTGTCTAAAAACGAATGATTTTCATAAGATTCAACTACAGAAACATCTTGCATTTGAAGGTGTACAATATCCTTTTCAATTTTAGTATTATGTAATCCATCAATCGCAATAAACTGAGCAGAATTATCAATAATACCTAAGAATTTTGCAAATGCTGTAATACAACGTCCTCCATTACCACACATACTACTTTCATTGCCATCTGCATTAAAATAGACCATTTTAAAATCTGAGTTTTCATCATTTTCTAATAGGATAAAACCATCTGCACCTATACCAAAACGTCGATCACATAATTCTGCAATACGTTGAGTATTATTTTTGTCAATTTTCTGCAAACGATTATCAACAATAATAAAATCGTTTCCTGTGCCTTGATATTTATAAAATGTCATTGTCATAATTATAGGCAAATATAAGAATAATACACTGTAAATTGACTTGTTAAATACTCGTTAAAGTTGACGTTAAATAGTAGTTAAAACAAATTTTAAATTCAATAATTATCTAATTTTAAACGTTAGCAATTAGAACTGAATTAATAAAATAGTAAAACTTAAATCTGAAAAATTATGAAGAAGATTATAACATTAGTATGTGTATCGGCTTTGGGTGGCTTATTAACCTTAGGTGGATACAAACTTTTTATCGAAGAAAATAACGAACAATTAGCGGTTGAACAATCGTCGGATTTCCCTATATATATTCCAACAAGCAATTCTAACACTATAAATAGTACTTCGGTTATTGCACCAAATTTTGTTGAAGCTGCAGAAAAATCAATAGATGCCGTAGTTCATGTAAAAAATACATCTATCGTTAATTCACCAATGAGTATGCAAGATTTGTTTTACGGTAGAAGCTCTCAACGTGCACAAGTGGGAACAGGAAGTGGTGTTATTATTTCTCCAACAGGCTACATTGTAACTAACAATCATGTTATTAGTGATGCTAACGAAATCAGTATTACATTAAATAACAACAAATCTTATATGGCAGAATTGATAGGTGCCGACGAATCCACTGATATAGCACTTTTAAAAATTGAAACCGAAGAAGATCTACCTTTTATGGCTTTCGGTGATTCTGATAATGCAAAAATTGGTGAATGGGTTCTAGCTGTTGGAAATCCCTTTAATTTAAATTCTACAGTCACAGCTGGTATTATTAGTGCAAAATCTAGAGATCTAACTGGTCAAAATAACCAATCATTTATTCAAACAGATGCAGCTGTAAATCCTGGTAACTCAGGAGGAGCACTTGTTAGTACCAATGGAGATTTAATTGGTATTAATACAGCTATTTCATCTCGTACTGGTTCTTATATTGGATATTCATTTGCTGTACCAAGTAATATTGCTCGTAAAATCGTAAATGATATTATGGAGTATGGGAATGTACAAAACGGTATTCTAGGTGTTGTTGGTGGTGCTTTAAATAGTAAAACTGCAGACGAATTAGGAACAGATATTACTGAAGGTTTTTACGTTAGTGAAGTGCAAGAAGATACTGGAGCTGAAAAAGCAGGAATACAATCTGGAGATATTATTAGAAAGATTGATGGTTTAGAAATCAATAAGTTTTCTGACTTAACTGGTTATCTAAAAACTAAAAGCCCAGATGATGTGGTTAATGTGACCTTACTTAGAGATGGTGATGAAGAAATTTTACCTGTAACCTTATTAAAGCCATCCACCTATGTTGTTGAAACAATTGGCTTTGTGAAAAATGCTTCAAAAAAAGAATTAAATAAATTTAATGCTGAATATGGTGTAAAGATTTCAAAATTTGATAAAAACTACAAACCGTATTGGAATAAAAATGGTGTTGAAGAAGGAAGTATTTTAACCAGGATTAATGGTAAAAAGCTGTATTCTATTGATGATGCTCAAAATGCATTAAAAACAAGAAACTTAAATGAGCCGCTTCAAATTGAAGTAATTAATAAAGAAGGTGAAAAAGTGGTTTACAATTTTAGATAAAATTCAATTAAAATAGATTAAAATGACCCTTCAAAGAATTATTCTTTGAAGGGTTTTTATTTTCGACAAAAAGCGTTACGAAAACGATTGAAATATGTATTTTTGCGCCAAATCTAAAAACCACTAAACCAAAAACAAATGGGTTTTAATGACACTTACGAAAAAGAGTTAGCGTTTCAAGCTGATCGTCGCAGAGCAACTGTAGAATTTATTAAAATTGTTAGTGACTTATGGTACGATAAGTCTATTGAACTAGTTTTATTTAGAAATCAATTAATCGACAGAAATGTAAGCGAAATTTTAAACTTGCACGAATATGCAGGTGAATTTGTGCAAAAACCAATTTCTATTTTCGATTCTGTTGAAATTGCACAAGCAATTAGCGCTTTAAACTTGCCACCAGCTAAATTAGATATTGGTAAATTAACTTACGAGTTTCATTTAGAAGATCAGAAACACAGTAATGCTACAGCTTTTGTTGCAGCAAAACTAGGTGACGCAAAAGACAATAAAAGTATAGAACCTAAAGATGTTATTCTTTATGGTTTTGGAAGAATTGGTAGATTAGTAGCTCGTGAGTTAATGACACGTACAGGAAATGGAAACCAACTGCGTTTAAGAGCAATTGTAACTAGAGGTGCTATTAATGAAACTGTTTTAGAAAAGCGTGCTTCATTATTAAGAAACGATTCTGTGCATGGAGATTTTTCTGGTATGGTAAGTACTGATGTAAAAAACTCTGCATTAATTATCAACGGAACAACTGTTAATATCATTTCTGCTAACGCTCCAGAAGATATCGATTATACAAAGTACGGCATCAAAAATGCATTAGTGATAGATAATACAGGTGCTTTTAGAGATAAAGAAGCATTAAGCAGGCACTTAAAAGCAAAAGGAGTTGATAAAGTTTTATTGACTGCTCCTGGTAAAGGTATCCCAAATATTGTGCATGGTGTAAATCATACAGAACACAATCCTGATAAGGTAAAAATATTTTCTGCAGCATCTTGTACAACAAATGCCATTACTCCTATTTTAAAAGCCGTTGAGGATTCTTTTGGAATTAAAACCGGTCATTTAGAAACGATTCATGCTTACACTAACGATCAGAACTTAGTTGACAACTTTCACAGTAAATACAGAAGAGGTCGTGCAGCTGGTTTAAATATGGTAATTACAGAAACTGGTGCAGGAAAAGCAGTTAGTAAGGCATTACCATCTCTTGAAGGAAAACTAACGTCTAACGCTATTAGAGTACCAGTACCTAATGGTTCTTTGGCAATTCTAAGTTTAGAGCTAAAAAATAAAACGTCTATAGATAGTATGAACACTATCATGAAGAAATATGCTCTAGAAGGTAATTTAGTTGAGCAAATTAAATACGAAATGAGTGACGAATTGGTATCTAGTGATATCGTTGGTAGCTCTGCTCCATCAATCTATGATAGTAAAGCTACTATTGTAAGAACAGATGGTAAAAATGCCATATTATATATATGGTATGATAATGAATATGGTTATAGCCATCAAGTAATAAGATTGGCAAAATATATCTCTAAGGTAAGACGCTATGCTTACTATTAGAACTCTTGAAAAAGGAAAAAGAAAAAATCTTGTCTAACGGCAAGATTTTTTTTGTTTATACCTAAATGAATTTTAAAATGATTGATAATAAATTTGAATTCTATTTTATTTTGAAATTCAGTTGGTATTTAACGCAACCCTTTTGATGTTTTTGCATCTATAAAAAAACCAATCCTTCATTATGAAAAAAACGTATATCTTGCTATTTGCAGTAACTGCCCTTTTATTTCAAAGTTGTTTCCCTTTTGGAGGAGGAGGCGATGATGAACCACCAATTGGGAACAACTATGAACCAGTTATTATGAAACGAGATGCTTTTGAGACTTCTACTAGTTTAGAAAACATTCCAAGAGTCATTGAAAATTCAGGAAAAATTTATGTGAAAGACAATTTTATTTTTGTCAATGAAATCAATCAAGGTTTTCACCTTATAAATAATAGTGATCCTTCTAATCCTCAAAATATTGGTTTCATTAAGGTCTTAGGGTCTTCCGATTTAAGCATTAAGGAAAATGTACTCTATGCAAATAATGCAACCGACTTAATTGCTTTTACAATTGATGAAACTTCAGAAACACTAACTATTACAAAACGCTTAGAGAATGTATTTCCTCAAATATGGTCTCCAGAAGGACAATCTTATTACAATCTAGAAGCGGATGATATTATCGTTAATTGGAACCCTATAAACTAAGTCTATGCGAAAAATATATTCAATCATAATTATAGCTTTACTTCTTATCAACTGCAGTTCAGACAGTAATTCTAATGATTCTTCAGCATTTTCTGAGACAGGTCAAGGAGGTTCGCTAGCGAGATTTGCACTCTATGTAGATTATCTCTATGTTGTAGATGATTCAAACCTTAATGTATTTAGTATTGTCAATAGAGAGGAACCTGTTCAGGTAAATACGGTTCCGATAGGCTTTAATATAGAAACACTTTTCAATTACAAAAACTATTTATATATAGGTTCTAGAGAAGGTATGTTTATTTATAACATCGATAATGCGGAGGAACCTGCTTACATTTCGGACGTGCAACATTTTACAGCTTGCGATCCCGTTGTAGCAAATGAAACACATGCTTTTGTTACTTTGCATACCAATACGTTTTGTGGAGCAGACCTCAATGTCTTAGAAATTTATGATGTTACCGAGATTAATAATCCAGTACTGATTTCATCTCGAAATTTAACACAGCCAATAGGTCTTGGACTTTATAACAACTACTTAATTGTTTGTGATGATGAAGTAAAAGTATTTGATGTCTCAAATCCTGAAGATTCTCAATTAGTTACATCTATAGACGTAAATGCTTTTGATGTTATTATTAATAATGGCATTCTCGTTTTAATTGGAGAAAACGGATTGTATCAATATAGTTTAGACAGTAATAATATTACAAATATGTCTCATTTAAGCACCATAAACATCTAAGCTTAAATTTCTGACGTATATAAATAGCCTCTCAATTATGAGAGGCTATTTGTTTAGTAATTATTTATGTAATGCATATAAAATTATTATCTTGGCAACCAATTAATTAACCTAACCAAAAATTAAATTAAGGATGAAATTCTTAACTAAATTAGCTGTAATCATAGTAATTACGCTTAGTTTTCAAACTACGAATGCACAAGCCTCAAACCAAGAAAATGAAATTCTTTCATTAAATAGTGGCACTATTGACAGCCAGTTTGAATATATATTTAAAAAATCTGGTAATTTTAAAGGCACTAAAGGACAAAAGTACGAAGCTGTCAAATACAGCTCACTTATAACTCTAAAAGCACATGTATTAGATTCTTTAAAAACTACGTATGCTAAATTAGAGAATTCTGAAAAGGTTGTTGGTAACCAAGCAAAAGAAATAGAAGATTTAAAAGCTAAACTTGGAAATACTCAAAGCAATCTAGACCTAACCAATTCTGAAAAAAACAATATGACTTTGTTAGGTATGCAAACCAGTAAAACCAATTATAACGTAATTATGTGGTCTATTATTGCTGCGCTACTAGCCTTCTTATTGTTCTTCATCTTTAAATTTAAAGGAAGTAATTCTTCAACTAGAGATGCAAAACATAAACTAGAAGAAGTAGAGACAGAATTTGAGGAACACAGAAGAGGTGCTTTAGAACGCGAACAAAAAGTAAGACGTCAATTACAAGACGAATTGAATAAGCAGAAGTCTTAAAAGGCTTTCTCTAATAAAAATTTAAATCCGTAATTTTAATTGCGGATTTTTTTATGATTATAATCAAAGCACATATAGATCACTTAGAAGATATAATTCCATTGTTTGATGGCTATAGAGTTTTTTACAAACAACATTCTGATACTGAAGGAGCACGTCAATTTTTGATAGAACGATTTAAAGACAAAGACTCTATAATTTTCATAGCATATAGCAAGGATAAAGCTGTTGGTTTCACACAGCTCTATCCACTACACTCTTCCGTTTCTATGCAACCTATGTATTTACTAAATGATTTGTTTGTAGATGCAAATTATAGAGGACAAGGTGTTGGTGAAGCATTAATAGAAAAAGCAAAACTACTTTGTGTTTCTGAAAACAATAAAGGCTTAGCCATACAAACCGCTTTAGACAATCCAGCACAGTATTTATATGAACGCTTAGGTTTTGAGAGAGATACTGATTTGCAGTTTTTTTGGACGACACAATAGACATTTAGAGCGTTATGACTACTTGACTTTCTAAATTTAAAAGTCTAACTTCGTTTACGTGTGATGAACTTGTTTCAGTAACGTTGTATATTAAACATTGAAACGCTTTTATATCCGCGAGCCATTAAATAAACTTCCAAAAAATACATTCCAAAAATTATTGCAATTAAACCTACCTTTGCACTCTATTTAGAATTCTTATGCGTATAGATATTATAACTGTATTACCAGAACTTTTAAAAAGCCCGTTTGAAGCTTCAATTTTAAAACGTGCTATAGAAGCAGGTTTGGTAGAAGTTCACTTTCATAATTTAAGAGATTATACTACTGGTAATTATAAAGCCATTGACGATACACAGTTTGGTGGTGGCGCTGGTATGGTAATGATGATAGAACCTATAGATAAATGCATTTCTAAACTACAAGCAGAGCGTAGTTACGACGAAATCATATATATGACACCAGATGGTGAGCAACTTAATCAAGGCATTGCTAATCATATTTCATTAAAGGAAAACATTATAATTCTTTGCGGACACTATAAAGGAGTTGATGAACGCGTTAGAGATCTATTCATTACAAAAGAGATTTCTATTGGAGATTATGTCTTATCTGGTGGAGAACTTGGAGCTGCTGTTCTTTGTGATGCAGTGATACGATTAATACCAGGTGTCTTAGGCAATGAGACTTCTGCTTTAACGGATTCGTTTCAAGATGATTTGTTGGCACCACCAATTTATACAAGACCAAGAGAATATAAAGGACTAAAAGTACCTGAAGTTTTATTTAGTGGCAACTTCCCAAAAATTGAAAAATGGCGTGAAGAACAAGCCTATAAGAGAACAGAGGAACGACGACCAGACCTTTTAGACGAGTAAAAAACTTTTCACTTTTAGCTTTCTACTTTTAACTTTTTAATTATCTTTGCACCCAATTTTGGATTAACCTCTGGCGAGAATCGCGAATGTTGATTTGGAACAACCATTATAAATAAAACAAAATGAATTCTTTAGTAAAATTTGTACAAGACGAATTTGTAACCCGTAAAGACTTTCCAGAATTTAGTGCTGGTGATACAATCACTGTGTATTACGAAATTAAAGAGGGAAACAAGACACGTACACAGTTCTTTAAAGGTGTAGTATTACAACGTAAAGGAACAGGAACTTCAGAAACTTTCACAATCCGTAAAATGTCAGGGATTATTGGTGTAGAGCGTATCTTCCCAGTTAATTTACCAGCTTTACAGAAAGTTGAAGTTAACAAACGTGGAAAAGTACGTAGAGCTAGAATATTCTACTTTAGAGGTCTTACAGGTAAGAAAGCAAGAATCAAAGAAGTTAGAAGATAATTCAACTTACATAACACAAAGAAAGCTCTCATTATTGAGGGCTTTTTTTGTTTATGAACTTTTGTTAATAAGTACGGTTTATAAGATGTTGATATCTAATCTGTTAAAAACATTATTTTTTCGTAATTATAATATAAATTAGCTGAACAATTAACAACAAACCTAGTTTGGTTTTAAAAGTAATTTTGAATTTGTGTTAACTGTTGATAGAGTAACGTTCTTTATTTAATGAGATTGTTTTTTGAGGTTGGCAAACCGCTTGTGTAAGCAAGTGTTGGTAAGCTAATTAAGAAGCTGAATAATTATAACATGCATTGTAGGTTATAAGTATAAAGTGAAAAGCTTTGAAGAAGTAATGGAATCGAAAGTGAACACGAAAAGGATGAGCAATGTTTTTAGGAGTATTAAACACGCAAGTGAATGATAAAGAAAAAAACATCAAGAAAAGCAAGCTTAAGAAACATAGTAATATCAGGTCAATACATTTTGAAAGGTATGAAACGTTTCATCGAAGCAGCAACGCTTGAACTGAAAAGGATGATGATGAAAATCGTACAGCCGAGTTAGTGAAAACTAAATAAGTCACGTAAGTACTGTTTCTATAAAAGCCATATCAAGACAGATTTATCTGTAGTGAAATGGCTTTTTACTTTTACAATACTTTTAATTTTGTCATCCTAGATTTGTTTTCAGGACCTATCGCAATTTTGTATTCTTGTAAAATGAACCTTCCACTTATAGACAATCTAAATTTCAAAAATCAGAATTATACTATAGATATGCTCTCTAAAGGAGAATATAGCGACTGTACTTTTACCAATTGCAATTTCGAAAATTCGAACCTTTCAAATAGTTCCTTTTTAGAATGTGTATTTATAGATTGTAATCTTAGCAATACTAATTTAATGCATACCACTTTTAATGATGTTACATTTAATGGCTGTAAATTAGTTGGTATTTTATTTCAAAATTGTAATGATTTTTTACTAGCATTTAGCTTTACAAATTGCACTCTTAATCTCAGCTCCTTCTATCAATTAAAAATCAACAGTACAAAATTTTCAAACTGTAAAATGCATCAGGTAGATTTTACAGAAACGGAAGTCAAAAATACAGTGTTTTCTAACTGTGATTTAAAGGATTCTATTTTCGATTCCACTATTCTCGAAAACGCAGATTTTTTAACAGCCTATAATTTTTCTATAAACCCTTCAAGTAATCAAATGAAAAACGCAGTTTTCTCTAAAGACAACTGTTTTGGGCTGCTCAGTTCCTTTAATATTAAAATAAAGTAACATTCTAATTACACTTGTTTTTTATTATCATTTTCTTAAAATATTAGGTGTTTTACTGTCAATCCAATACTAACAAAACACTATCCTTTTTGTATATTTGTTCAGCTTAAAAATAAGCAACTATTCAACACTATTATTTTAACGACCTATGACAAAAACAGCAAAGATTGTTTATACAAAAACTGACGAAGCGCCAGCTTTAGCAACACGTTCATTTTTACCAATTGTTAAGGCATTTACTAAGTCTTCAGGTATTACCATAGAAACTAAAGATATATCATTAGCAGCAAGGATTTTAGCTGCATTTTCAGATCACTTAACAGAAGATCAAAAAGTAATTGATGCCTTAGCTGAGCTAGGCGAATTAGCAAAACAACCTGAAGCTAATATTATTAAATTACCAAATATTAGTGCTTCTATACCACAACTTACAGATGCGATAGAAGAATTACAAGCTAAAGGTTATAAGTTGCCTGATTATCCTGAAGATCCAAAAACAGATGAAGAAAAAGATGTGAAGTCGCGTTACGATAAAATTAAAGGAAGTGCTGTAAATCCAGTTTTAAGAGAGGGGAATTCTGATCGACGTGCACCAAAAGCCGTTAAAAACTATGCTAGGAAAAATCCTCATAGTATGGGAGCATGGTCATCAGATTCCAAAACTCACGTAGCTACTATGTCGCATGGCGATTTTGCTCATAATGAAAAGTCGGTAACGCTTTCTGATGCTACCACTGTAAAAATTGTGTATACAGATAGTAAAGGAAATCAAACCACATTAAAAGACAGTTTAGGTTTATTAAAGGGTGAAATTATCGATGCAACGGTAATGAGCAAAGCTGCTTTAATAGAATTTTTAGAAGAACAAGTTGAAGATGCTTTAGATAAAAGCGTATTGTTTTCGTTGCACATGAAAGCAACAATGATGAAAGTTTCTGACCCTATTATTTTTGGCCATGCTGTACGTATTTTCTTCAAACATTTATTTGAAAAACACGGTAAAACATTCGAGAAAATTGGAGTGGATGTTAATAATGGTTTTGGAAATTTACTTGAAAAACTAAGTGAACTACCTGATGATGAACATAACGAAATAAGAGACGATATTAGGTATGCTCTACATCATAGTGCGGATTTAGCGATGGTAAATTCTGACAGAGGGATTACCAATCTTCATGTACCTAGTGATGTTATTATTGATGCCTCTATGCCAGCAATGATTAGAACTTCTGGGCAAATGTGGAATGCTGAAGGCAAACTACAAGATACAAAAGCGGTAATTCCAGATAGTAGTTATGCTGGTGTTTATATAGCTACAATAGATTTTTGTAAGAAACATGGTGCATTCGATCCTACAACTATGGGAACGGTTCCTAATGTAGGACTTATGGCTCAAAAAGCTGAAGAATACGGTTCGCACGATAAAACATTTGAAATTGCTTCAAAAGGAAAAGTTGAAGTTATAGAAGATGCTTCAGGTTTAGTTTTAACAAGTCATAAAGTTGAAGCTGGTGATATCTGGAGAATGTGCCAGGTTAAAGATGCTCCGATTCAAGATTGGATTAAACTTGCAGTAACAAGAGCAAGAGCTTCTAAAACTCCTGCAGTATTCTGGTTAGATAAAAATAGAGCTCATGATTCAGAATTGATAAAAAAGGTGAATCAATACCTTCCAAACCATGACACTTCTGGTTTAGATATTAGAATCTTATCTCCTATCAAAGCGACTAATTTTACATTAGATCGCATTAAAGATGGTAAAGACACAATTTCTGTTACAGGAAATGTTCTAAGAGATTACCTAACCGATTTATTCCCAATCTTAGAAGTTGGTACAAGTGCAAAAATGTTATCAATCGTTCCATTAATGAATGGTGGTGGATTATTTGAAACAGGAGCTGGTGGATCTGCACCAAAACATGTTCAGCAATTTGTTGAAGAAAATCATTTGCGTTGGGATTCTTTAGGTGAGTTTTTAGCTTTAGCAGTATCACTCGAACATTTTGCCGAAGTTAATAGTAATGAGAAAGCAAGAATTTTAGGAGAAGCTTTAGATGATGCTTCTGATAAATTATTAGAAAACAAAAAAGGACCTTCAAGAAAAGTAAATGAACTAGACAACAGAGGAAGTCATTTTTACTTAGCATTGTATTGGGCTGAAGCATTAGCAAAACAAGATAAAGATGTAGATTTAAAATCTGAATTCTCAAGTATTCACAATACTTTATCTTCTAATGAAGATGCTATTATTAAAGAACTTATAGATTGCCAAGATGCAACTGTTAATATTGAAGGATACTATTTACCAAGTGAAAATTTAGTTAGCAATGCAATGCGACCTAGCACTTTATTAAATACTATTTTAAATTAATAAAGGCTAAGAATTAAGGTTATGTTAAAAGCTTCTTTACGGGAGCTTTTTTTATTCTTTTGAATTAATTTTAGCTTGTAAAGCAACCTTTTTAAATTTTTACACGTCTATATATTAAACATCAATCATAAACTATGATCATATATATTAAAAGAATTCTACTCTTTTTTTTATTATGTCCTTTATTTTTTCACGCTCAAGAAAAATTTACACTAAGCGGAACCATTACTGATAACCAGAGTAACGAGACATTAATTGGTGTTAATATTATAATACCAGAGATTCAATCTGGTACCACAACCAATGAATATGGCTTCTACTCTATTACCTTGCCTTCTGGCAATTATAAGATTCTAATTAGTTATTTAGGTTACACAACGATTTCAGAAACAATTGAGTTGAATTCCGATGTGTCCAAGAATTTTAAGCTTGTTGAATCTGCGGAAAGCCTTGATGAAGTTGTTATAACTGAAGATGTTGAAAAACTAAACATCAAAAAACCACAAATGAGTGTCAACGCTTTATCGATTAAAACGATAAAGAATATGCCAGTAATTTTAGGAGAGGTAGATATTATTAAATCTATAACGCTTCTTCCTGGTGTAACCAATGCTGGTGAAGGATCATCTGGCTTTAATGTAAGAGGTGGTGCAGCAGATCAGAATTTAATACTTTTGGACGAGGCGACGATTTTTAATTCTTCTCACTTATTTGGTTTTTTCTCTGTATTCAATCCTGACGCTATTAAAGACATTAAGCTATACAAAGGTGGGATTCCTGCAAAGTATGGTGGTCGTGTATCTTCTGTACTCGATATTTATCAGAAAGAAGGAAATAGTAGAGAGTTTCATATGAATGGAGGTATTGGACTAATCTCTAGTCGTTTACTTGCAGAAGGTCCAATTAAAAAAGACAAAGGTTCTTTTCTATTAGGTGGTCGAAGCAGTTATGCACATTTGTTCTTGCCTCTTTTCGATTTAGATAATGTGGCATATTTCTATGATCTCAACACCAAACTAAGTTATAGACTAAATGATAAGAATAGTATTTTCCTTTCAGGTTATTTTGGTCGTGATGTATTTGAAATAGCAGACACCTTTGAAAACACCTATGGCAATACAGTCGTAAATTTTAGATGGAATCATTTATTCTCAGATAAACTCTTTTCTAATTTGTCATTAATATATTCAGATTACTACTATGGCCTAAAATTAAACTTCGTAGAATTCGATTGGGAATCTGGAATAAGAAACTTCAATCTTAAATATGATTTTAAACATTATATCAATAATAATTTCAAACTAGAGTATGGTTTAAATAGTATCTATTATAAGTTTAATCCTGGAGAAATTAATCCTACAACGGAAAGTTCTGGAATTAATCCTTTTAAACTAATAGATAAATATGCGTTTGAAAATGCAATTTATATTGACGCCGAACATAAATTGAGTAATAAATTATCGGTTAGTTATGGTGCTCGTTTTAGTACATTTCATCGTTTAGGGCAAGACGAATTAAACATCTACGAAAATAATAACCCTTTACTATTTAATGAAGAACTTGGCATCTATGAAAAATCAAATCCAATTGGAACTGAAAATTTTAATAAAAGTGATGTCATTGAGTCCTTTGCAAATATAGAACCTAGAATAGCTATTGCATATCAACTCAATAACAACTCCTCACTAAAGGCAAGTTATAATCGTATGAGTCAGTATTTACATCTTTTATCTAATACAAGTTCACCTACTCCGTTAGATGTATGGACTCCAAGTGGGAAATATGTGAAACCACAGCTTTTGGATCAAGTTGCAGTTGGTTATTTTAAAACTTTTAAAAACAATGAATTCTCTTTAGAAATAGAAAGCTTTTATAAAACTATTCAAAACCGAATTGACTATATAGATGGTGCAGATTTAATCGCAAACAATGCTATTGAGCAAGTCATACTAAATGGTGAAGCCAAAGCCTATGGATTAGAAGTACTTTTAAGAAAAAATGAAGGTAAGTTAAAAGGTTGGTTAGCCTATACATTATCAAAATCAGAGCAAAGAACACAAGGAAGAACAGCAACAGAATCAGGAATCAATAATGGTGAATGGTATAACACTGCCTTTGATAAAACGCATGATATTTCATTAACTGGAAGTTATGAATTAAATAAAAAATGGTCATTTAGTTCTAATTTTTTATTTCAAACTGGACAACCAGCAACATTTCCGAATGGACAATATCAATATAACGGTATTGTTATTCCTAGTTTTGAAGCACGCAATTCTAGTAGATTACCCTCATACCATCGTCTAGATTTAGCAGTAAACTATAATCCAAAACCAGATAACGCCAAGAAATTTAAAGGTCAATGGGTTTTCGGAATTTATAATATTTATAACCGTAGAAATGCGGCAAATATCTCATTTAGAGAGAATAGAATGTCTGGTTCTAATGAAGCTGTTAGACTAGCAATTTTTGGTATAGTTCCTTCAGTTTCTTATAACTTTAAATTTTAATTCATGAAAAATTCAGGGAATTTCCAAGAACATCTTAGCCTTAAAAATAGTGTGAGCAAAAAAATAATATACATCGTTCTTTTGTTTTGTCTTTGTTACAATTGTGAAGACGTTGTAGATATAGACCTCAATGAAGCTGAACCTCGTTTAGTTATAGAAGCATCTATTAATTGGTACAAAAATACTTCAGGAAATGAGCAATGTATAAAACTGTCATTATCTGCTCCATTCTTTGATGAAACAATCCCACCAGCAAATGGTGCTACTATAGAAATTATGGACACAAATAGTAATGTGTTTATTTTTATTGAAAATGGAAGTACAGGCATATACAGAAATAGTAATTTTACTCCGGTTATTAACGAAACATATTCTCTTAATATCAATTATGAAGGGGAAGTATACACTGCAACTGAGACATTAAAATCAGTATCTTCAATAGATTTTATAGAACAAAATAATGAAGGTGGTTTTACTGGAGATGAGATTGAACTAAAAGTATATTATACAGATCCGGCAAACATAGAAAATTATTATTTCTTTGAGTTTATTAGTGATATTCCAGTAATTCCTACCTTAGAGGTTTACGACGATCAATTCACAGATGGCAATCAAATATTTGGGTTTTATACTGAGGAAGATTTAGAATCTGGAAATGAGGTTACTATTAGAAATTATGGAATTTCTGAGCGGTTTTACGAGTTTATGTTTATTCTATTACAGCAAGGAAGTGAAGATGGTGGTGGACCATTCGAAGCCCAGCCTGCAACCGTAAGAGGAAATTGCATTAACGAAACCAATCCAAGTAATTATCCATTTGGATATTTCAGACTCTCTGAGGTCGATGAAATTGTTTACACGATTGAATAATTTTATTTTGGCGTTACCCAAGGCTCGCGCTATTCTCTTTATCTTGTTTATAGTTTAGACCATAAACAAGGATGTCGTTTCTATCGCTAACGCACCCATCTGCCAAATTTATTCCTTACCTTTAAAGCATGACATTTACTAAGACTACAGAACTAGATTCTCATTACAATAATCTCGAAAAGATGTCTATTAGTGAGATTACCACTATTATCAATAATGAGGATAAAACGGTTCCTTTGGCTGTAGAAAAAGCGTTGCCTCAAATTGAATCACTCATAGAGCAAGTAGTTATTAAATTAAAAAACGGAGGCCGTCTGTTTTATATTGGTGCTGGAACAAGTGGTAGATTAGGTATACTAGATGCCTCAGAGTGTCCACCTACATTTGGTGTATCTCATGATTTAGTTATCGGATTAATTGCGGGTGGAGATATGGCGATAAGAAAAGCAGTAGAGAACGCTGAAGACTCAACAACACAAGGTTGGGAAGATTTAGAAGGGTTCAACATTTCAAGCAAAGATGCTGTCATAGGTATTGCTGCGTCAGGAACAACACCATATGTAATAAGTACATTGGAAAAGTGTAATAAACAAAATATACTAACGGGTTGTATTACCTGTAATCAAGGAAGTCCCTTAGCTTTAATAACTCAATATCCAATAGAAATTGTAGTTGGTCCAGAATTTTTAACTGGTAGCTCAAGAATGAAAGCTGGTACTGCACAAAAACTCGTTCTTAACATGATTACTACCACATCTATGATTCAACTAGGTAAAGTAAAAGGAAACAAGATGGTAGATATGCAATTAAGCAATGATAAGTTAGTTAATAGAGGTGTAAAAATGATTATGGATCAATTGAAGGTTTCAAAAGTGGAAGCAACTCAATTACTATCTATTCATAAAAGCGTAAGAAAAAGTATAGCAGCACATGGACGAAAACAATAAAACAGATAAAGATATTTTAACTAAAGGTCTAAAACAAATGGGAATTTGTCTTATCCTAATGTTTGTAGGTCCTACATTACTACACCTAACATTAGATAATAAAGATAAGTCGCTTTACATCCCTTTACTTATATTGTCTATTCTACTATGCATATTAGCCATTTCATTTTTATTTATTGGTATTAATACTATCCTCAATAGCATTTTCAAAAAAAAATAATTCCACTTCATCACTTATCCTAATACATTGAAGCTTAATAAAAATTCTGTCTTATTCACACATAAAAACATCATAAAAACGAAAAAACCCTTACTAGTTAATCTAGTAAGGGTTTTGGTTAATACCAACAATGTTGGTACAAAAAAGGCGGCGACCTACTCTTCC
>NZ_JADGDZ010000134.1 GCF_016744625.1 Winogradskyella sp. | reverse complement strand
ATCATTCTGTGCTTCTATGGTCTTTGCATTTAAAGTATCAACATCTACTATAGCTTCTCTTCTATGCCATGCGAATTGTTTTACAAAACTTCTATCTCTCTCTAGATTTGGAATATAGGCCTTCACTGGTGGTGCCCAAACATTTCCACTTGCAATATTAAAATCCAATATTATTTTTTTTGTAGGCTTGGTTTTAAAATGTCCTTCGAGGCGTGTAAATAATAATCCTAATGGGTGTGTAGAAAGTATTGATGGCTTAGTTATTTCTAAAGAATCAGATTCTTCATGGTTTTGAGCAGAAAGAAGATTTGTAAATAGAACAATTGATAAAATAAAACAAGTTTTTATTACCTTCATAAAAGACTTTTACAATAAAGTGGGTTACTTCGCAAATATAGTTAAAACACTTGTGTATAATAATAGGTCTAATTGAATGCGTTAAATCCTTAAATTTGATAAAATTTAAATTATATATATGAAGTGTGTTTTAGTTCTAGGTGTTTTCTTAATGACCATAAATGTTTTTTCACAAGAAAAAGATAATGAACTACCATACTATGAAGTACCAGACTATTCATCAGAATTTACTGCTGGTACAATAGCAGCACGTATGGTAGATGCTTTGGGTTTTCGGTATTATTGGGCAAGTGACAGTCTTACCAAAAAAGATTTGGTTTATAAAGCCAACGAGGATGGTAGATCTTCAGAAGAAACAATAAAGCATATTTATGATTTATCTAAAATCATTGTGAATTCTACATTAAAGAAATCAAATTCAAGGGATAAAGAAGATTTATCCTATGCAGATATGCGTACTAAGACATTAAATAATCTCAAAACTGCTGCTGATATTTTAAGAGCTAGTAAAGATATTTCGCAATACAAAATTATTTTTGGTGAACAAGAAATTCCGTTTTGGAATCAGGTTAATGGACCAATTGCAGATGCAATTTGGCATTGTGGACAGCTAGTCATTTATAGACGAACTACAGGTAATCCAATTAATCCAAAAGTGAATCATTTTACAGGAAAAGTTAAAGACTAATGGATACAAACAAGCAAGGCTATTTAAAGCAAATTCATCCTGTGCTCCCAGTTAAGGATATTACAAAAACTATTGATTATTATGTGAGCAAGTTAGGTTTTAAACTCGCTTTTACAGATACTACAGACGCAAATGGATATGCAGGTGTAGGTCGTGATGGTATAGAAATTCATTTACAATGGCATGATAGTATTGAATGGGAAAATGGTTTTAATACTCAAATGCTACGTATCTATGTAGAACATATAGAACAATTATTTGAAGAGTATAAAACGAAAAATGTATTTCATAAAAATACGACTTTAAAAAGTACTCCTTGGAGAACTAAAGAGTTTGCTTTCTATGATTTGTTTGGTAACGGATTAACTTTCTATAGAGATAATTAAATAAGATATTAAATCGTTCCTTATTGATGTTCATAATTAATATACTACTGCAATAAATAAATGGATTAGTCACTTTTTTCTTCGTCATCTTCGTTTTTCATTTTAATATATCGAGAGACCAATCGTATTCCTAATCTTGCAAAAAGGATAACCGCAAATACCATTACTATATCTAATCCTGTCATTATTTATTATGATTGCTATTTATTAGTATATGTCTTTTCAAATAAGTTACAAATAACTAAGCCACCATTTGTCTTTATTGTTGGCTTTGTATTGCATATACTTTTTACAAACAGGATATAGAAGTAGGACAATTGCAATCCATACGAGATAAACTGTAAATAAGGAGTAACCATAACCTTGAAGTAAACCAGAACTCATAGTGTCATTATCTAAAATCATCAATTTCCAATCTTTCCCAGTAATTAATAATCCAATGATTGCACCAATATGAATAATAAAGATGTGTAATATATAATAGAAGAAAGGAACTCTTCCAAAAACCAATAAAAAGTTAGTGCTAGCGTTTTTAATATTTTCAATGAAATATAAAAATAATAATGCTGGCCCTAATGTTATCAAAAGGTATGCTAGTGATGGTGGATATTTACTCGCATTAAGGAATGAAATAATTGTTTTCTCTGTTGTTTCTTGAGTTATCCAAGGAACTAAGTCTCCATAAAAATTAAGTCCTCTAAACACAAAAAATAAGATTGCGGTAGATATGCCAATGTATAAAAGCCATTTTTTTCTGAAAGTTACAGATGCATCTTTTTTGTAAAACTCTCCAAAACAATACCCTAAAAAAATAACGCCAATCCAAGGTAAAATAGGGTAAGAAAATGATACAAAATGACCTTCGCCTACACTGAAACCATTACCTTGATGAAGCATATACCAAAGTAGAGAGGGAATGCTATCACCTTTCATTACAATACTATCTAATGCATTATGTCCAAAAACAATCAGCAATCCAAGAGCTAGAATAATTCGTTTTGGTAAGTAAATAATTAAGCCGAGAACAATCATGCATAAACCAATAGCCCATATAACTTGAAGGTTTGTAAAACCAAAATTAACATCGAACCACCAGAGAAAATTATTAATGAAGATTTCGACAAAAACGAGCCATAATCCACGCGTGATTAAAAATTTGGATAACTGTCCTTTACTTTTATTTTGTCCATATAAAAAGGCAGATGTACCAGCTAAAAACACAAATACTGGTGCGCAATAATGTGTTATAAAACGTGTGCCAAATAAGATGATATTTGTTGATTCTAAGTTTTCAGGATAATTACCACTAAAAGCATTGATATGGTAGTAATCTCTAACATGATCTAAAGCCATAATAACCATAACGAGACCTCTTAGAATATCAATAGATTCTATTCTTGTTGATTTGATTGATTTCATGAATCTTTAATGTTAGAATTAAAAGATTTGAGGAAATTTAAAGGTATAAAAAAAGCGTTACTAATTGTAACGCTTTTTTAGTTAGAGTGAAATCTCAACTTGATTATGTAATATATCATCAAAGGTTTCACGTTTTCTAATAAGATGTGCTTTCCCTTTGTGCAGTAAAACTTCAGCAGGTCTGTAGCGCGAATTATAATTGCTAGCCATAGAATAGCAATAAGCACCAGCATTTTTAAAACAGAGAATATCTCCTTCATTTATTTCAGAAATACGTCTATTATTGGCAAATGTATCCGTTTCACATATGTATCCAACTACTGAGTAAAAACGCTCACGTCCTTTTGGGTTAGAAATGTTTAATATGCTGTGCTGAGAACCATATAACATAGGTCTTATGAGATGATTAAAACCAGAATCAATCTGAGCAAACACAGTAGAAGTGGTTTGTTTCACCACATTTACTTTGGCTAAAAATACTCCAGCTTCACTCACCAAGAATTTACCTGGTTCAAAAGCTAAGGTTAAGTCTTTTCCGTATTCTTTGCAAAACTCATTAAAACGCTTAGATAGTTTTTCTCCTAATTCTTCAATATTGGTTTCAATATCACCAGTTTTATATGGTACTTTAAAACCAGAACCAAAATCGATAAATTCCAAGTTTTTAAAATTCTTAGCAGTTTCAAACAAAATCTCACTTGCATATAAGAAGACATCAATATCTAATATGTCACTACCAGTATGCATATGAATTCCGTTAATATTCATTTTAGTGTTTTCAACAGTACGAAGTATTAAAGGAATCTGATGAATCGAAATTCCGAATTTACTATCTATATGTCCTACTGAAATGTTAGTATTTCCACCTGCCATTACATGAGGATTAATACGAATACAAACCGGAATGTTAGGATGCTTAGTACCAAACTGTTCTAATATTGAAAGGTTATCAATATTAATCTGTACGCCTAATTTTGAAACTTCCTCTATCTCTTCAAGAGAAACTCCATTTGGAGTAAAGATGATGTTTTCTGGCTTAAAACCTGCTTTTAATCCTAATTGCACTTCTTGAATAGATACTGTATCAATACCAGAACCTAGCGTGCTAAATAATTTTAGAACAGAAATATTAGATAATGCCTTAACTGCATAATTAAGCTTTAACTGTTTCACCTTACTAAATGCTTTTGTTAAACGTTTGTACTGATTTGTAATGGTTTCCGCATCATAAACGTAAACAGGACTTCCGAAATCTTTTGCAATTTTTAGTAAGGTAGTATTTTTCATTAGTATTTAAATCTTATAATATTTATTTATTGTGAAGCATCAAATGTAGATGGAATAGGTTTTAAAAACATAAAAATTAAAAAATATTGCTATTTTCACACAAAATGTTAAATAATTAACAAATTTAAACGTGTGAAAACAATAGCAACTTGTGTAGAAGAAATAATAATGTCAAGTCCTTTTTTAGAGGAAGCCTTGTCTCGGCAAATCATTAATTTTTCTGCTTTGGCAAAAGATTTAAATACGCCTATTTCAGAAATGCTTAGAAAACCTGTAAAAGATGGAGCTATAATGATGGCACTGCGACGACACCAACAACCTTTAAATCTTGAAAATTCTGGACGTTTAAAAAAGGTCTTTAAAAACTTAGGAGATATTACAGTGCGTTCAAATTTAAGCGATTTTACATTTCAAAATTCTAAAACATTAATAAATAGTCATGCGCAAGTTTTAGAAAAAATAAGTATGAATCATCAAATTTTTTATGCTTTTACTCGTGGTATGTTTGAAAGCAACATTATTATTTCAACGTCCGAAAAGGAAAGTATCTTAAAAGCATTTGAAAATGAAACACAAATTGGGTTACAAGATAAATTGTCTGCTATCAGTATTTATTTGCCAAAAGGCAATTCGAAAATTGCAGGCTTATATTATCAAATATTTAAGCGTTTAGCTTGGGAAAAGATTACTTTATATGAAGTGGTTTCTACGACCAATGAGTTTACAATAGTTGTTGAAGACGACTTGGTTGACAAAGCATTTTCGGTAATTAAGCGTTTAAAAGACTAAAAAAAACCAAGGAAAATTAAAACTAATAAATAAGATGTGCCATTTATTAAAAACTATTGGCAAAAACGTTTTAGTATGCTTATTTTTGTGCCACCAATAAATTTCTGATAACAAATGAATTTACACGAATATCAAGGAAAAGAATTATTAAGTAGTTTTGGAGTACGCATACAACGCGGAATTGTAGTTCAAAGTGCTAAAGAAGCTGTTGATGCAGCGAAACAACTAACAGCTGAAACTGGCACAGGATGGCATGTTATTAAAGCCCAAGTTCACGCAGGTGGACGTGGAAAAGGTGGTGGTGTAAAACTTGCTAAAAACCTTCAAGAAGTTGAAGAAGTTGCTGGAAACATCATTGGTATGGATTTGGTAACACCTCAAACTTCTGCGGAAGGAAAGAGAGTACACCAAGTTTTAGTCGCTGAAGATGTTTATTACCCAGGAGATAATGAGCCAGAAGAATATTATATGTCTGTGTTGTTAAATCGTGGTACAGGTAAAAATATGATTATGTATTCTACTGAAGGTGGAATGGATATTGAAACGGTTGCTGAAGAAACTCCACATTTAATATTTGCAGAAGAGGTTGATCCTGCATTGGGATTACTTGGATTTCAAGCACGTCGTGTGGCATTTAACTTAGGTCTATCTGGTACTGCGTTTAAAGAAATGACAAAATTTGTTTCTGCATTATATACAGCGTATGTAAAGTCTGATGCTTCATTATTTGAAATCAATCCAGTTTTAAAAACTAGTGATGACAAGATTATGGCGGTTGATGCTAAAGTTACTTTAGATGACAACGCTTTATTTAGACATCGTGATTTAGCACAATTACGTGATTTACGTGAGGAAAATCCAATTGAAGTTGAAGCAGGTGCTTTAGGTTTAAATTATGTGGATTTAGACGGAAACGTTGGTTGTATGGTAAATGGTGCTGGTTTAGCGATGGCAACTATGGATTTAATTAAGCAAGCAGGTGGAGAGCCAGCTAACTTTTTAGATGTTGGTGGTACTGCTGATGCTGCAAGAGTAGAAGCTGCTTTTCAAATTATATTAAAAGATCCTGCTGTAAAAGCCATCTTAATAAACATTTTTGGTGGAATTGTACGTTGTGATCGTGTGGCGCAAGGTGTTATTGATGCCTATAAAAATATGGGTAATATTACTGTACCTATCATTGTACGTTTACAAGGAACAAATGCAGACATTGCTAAAGAATTAATTGATAATTCTGGATTAGATGTAATGAGTGCAACTGAATTCCAAGAGGCTGCAGATAAAGTACAAACAG
>NZ_JADGDZ010000033.1 GCF_016744625.1 Winogradskyella sp. | reverse complement strand
TAAGCGAGTATAAGTATTATTATTAAAACAATAAATCTATATTAGATTTATTTAAGAATTATTTTTTGTGATCGAGTTTCGCTTGTGTTTTTAAGTTTCACGATATAGATTCCCGCAGATAAATTGTTGACATCTATAGTGTTTGTTGTACTATTTATGCTTAACTCTTTTGAGAGAACCACTCTTCCTTGTATATCATAAATTGTGGCAACAGTATCACTATTTAATTGCCCTTTTACAATCACTTGCTTAATAGATTGGTCAGTATATATATTTAATCCATTTAGAACATCATTTTTAACAGATAAAACTGATGAAGAAAAATGAATATAAAAACGACCAGTTCCATTTAAAGAAACAGTAGGTGTAAACGTATAATCATTAGAATTTAATAGTGTCCATGTATTAGCTACATTATCTTCTAAATAGATATTAATGTTAGAAGGAATGTTTGTAGTTGAACTATTTAATCCTAGAGTAGCTTGTACACCAGCGTTGACATTAACTCCTACAGGTACAACAACATCATTAAAATCTTGATAAGGAAGCGCCTGTATCGCAAGATTAACTCCAGTATTATCTTCAACAAGGTGTGTGTATATACCAGCTCCACTTCCGCCAAATGCACCTGCATCATAGCCAGGATCTAATCCACGTGTCTGATTATTAACAAAATAAATTTTAGTAGAGCGTGTATCTGATTCATTAGATAAGAATAATTCTGATAATGCATTATTTGGTGTTGATGATCGGTCAATAAAATCATCTGAAGAACCAATGGCACGCATAGCTGGTGTAAAAGTTACATCAGTCGTACTTCCACCTACCTTAGACCTTACAAAGAATCCTTGACCAGGCGCAATTTTGTCTGTAGCATTTAAGTTATTCCATGTTGTCCATCCATTACCATTATAGCCATAAATAGCTTGATACGCACCTCCTGGATCAAATTGACTTGCGTTTGCAGTAAAGAATGCTCCAAAATCTAAATATGAGGGGTAAGGATTACCAATTAAGTTCCACCTTTTATAATTGCCAGTACCTAAGTTTTTTGGGAATACTGGATTTATATATCCCGATAAGATTGAAGAAGAATTACAATATTCAAGAACCTTATATATTAAGCCTAATAGTAGTTTAGTGTATATAGATCACTTACTTAAAAACGTTGGTGATTCTGAAGTGAAAAGAGGCCTTAAAATTTCAAGTCAACATGTATCTGAGACCGAACTTGGTTTGCACGATGGAGAAAATTATGTGGCATATATTCCATTTGATAAAGATTTAAAATTACCAAATGGAGAACAATTCGAAATTACTACAAACAAAGATCAACGCTGGAGATATTTAAATCGTAATCGTTTTAAACTCGATAAAAACAATCCAGAACATATTGAAAAATATTACAATCATGGTACCAACTGGAAAGGCGAGGTTGCACCGGGAATCTATGAAGTAGAGTACGATTATAACCAAATGGCAGGATTGCATTTAATTGCTTCAGAACCTTGGTTATGTTATGTCAATAAGAAAACTAATACAGCATTTGTGAAAATCATGGAGCCTTACAATCCAGAATTGGAATACGATCATGGATTAAATAATGCCATTTTTTGTAGTGGTTTGTCTGAAGGTTATATAGAAACTGAAGTACAAACACCTTTGTACAATTTAGATCCAAATGAAAGTTTTAGTTATAGAGAAATTCATGGAGCTGCGCAAATTGATAATTCGCCAGTTTTAAATGTAAATTTAGCAGGCATAACAACAAAAAGATTAGAATTTAATGAAGAATTAGAAAATGTTACAGGTAAGTATGGCGTATTTACTGAAGGTTTTCCTGTATTAAGGCTTTTAGATATTGACGGAAATATAATAGAAGAACAAACAGATTTACTAGTAAACCCTTTACAAGTATATCATCTCTTTTTTGAAGTAGTTGATTGGTCTAACGCGCATACAATTCAGCTTTTTATTAGAGATTTAAATAAAAAAGAAACACTGTTGGATCAACTACAGTTAAATTAATAAAACCTAAATTAAGACTAAGATAAACTTAAGAATTATGAATATTTCAAAAGGAATTAAACTCGCAATTGCTGCCATACTGATATTTACAGCAGCTTGTAATTCGATAAAAAACAGCAGTTCTGAAAGTAAATCAGAATCTACAGCAGTTACTACAAAACCAGTAAAAACACCAAAGCGACCAAATATATTAGTGGTGCTTTGTGATGATTTAGGCTATGGTGATGTGAGTTTTAATGGTTCAAAAGACATACAAACACCAGCTTTAGATGCTTTAGCAGCAACTGGGACAAAATTTACTTCGGCTTATGTACCACATCCTTTTTGTGGACCAAGTAGAGCAGGTATTATGACAGGTCGTTATGCACATACTATTGGAGCGCAATTTAACTTGCCACCAAATAGCGAAACAATTGGAGAAGGTATTGATATCTCTGAGAAATTTATGAGTAAGGCTTTACAAGAGTCTGGTTACCATACTGGTTTAGTTGGGAAATGGCATTTAGGTGCTATTGATAAATACCATCCAAATAACAGAGGTTTTGATGATTTTTACGGTTTCTTAGGAGGTGGACATAATTATCATCCAGAAGATTATAAAACGAAGTATGCTGCCGCTAAAGAACGCGGTGTAAAAGTGATTTGGGATTATTTAGGCCCTTTAGAACATAATGGACTAGAGGTTACAGATGATAATGAATATTTAACAGATGTATTGTCTAATCAAGGAGTTCGTTTTATTGAAGCGTCTTCAAAGAAAGATGATCCTTTCTTTTTGTTTATGTCTTACAATGCACCTCACACACCACTCGAAGCTAAGAAAGAGGATATGGAAGTATTCGCTAGTATCAAAGATAAAAACCGTCAAACGTATGCTGCAATGGTTTATGCTGTAGATCGTGGTGTCCAGAAAATGGTAGATGCATTAAAGGCAACTGGTGAGTATGAAAATACGTTGATTGTGTTTTTTAGTGATAATGGTGGACGACCAGATAAAGGAGCAAATAATTATCCATTGAAAGAAGGAAAAGGAAGTGTGTATGAAGGTGGTTATAGAGTGCCAATGTTTTTCCATTGGAATGGTGTTGTACCTTCGGGAATGATTTATGATAACCCGATTTCGGCATTAGATTTATATCCAACTTTTGCTCAATTAGCAGATGCAAATATTCCTTCTAGTAAAACCTTAGATGGAAAAGACATGTGGAGCAATTTTATGATGAATAAAGAGGTGCGAATTGATGATAATATCTTTACAATGAGACATAGAAACGGATTTAGTGATGTTGGTGTACGCAACGGAAAATGGAAAGCTGTAAAAGCCTACAAACAAAAGTGGAAACTTTTCGATATTGATAAAGATATTAGCGAGAAAAATGATATTAGTATATCACATCCAGATATATTGAAAAAATTAGTTATTGCTGCTGAAGCATGGAGTAAAACACATGTCCAGCCATTATGGTGGCATAATAAAAAGACAGGAGTTGAGTGGAAGGACGATGGAATGCCACATTTTGATAAGACATTTAGTTTAGACTAAATAGGTGTAATTGTAAAATAAAACCTCTTGAAAAATCAAGAGGTTTTTTACTTTTGTTTTATGACAGATAATTTAACAAACGAATTCTTTGCTATTGGAATCCAAAATGGGAAGACTCCAGAAAACTTAGGTGTGCTTTGGCGTTCTGCACAGAATCTTGGAGCTAGTTTTATTTTTACTATTGGTAATCGTTACGCTAAACAAGCGAGTGACACTCATAATGCTGTAAAATCGATGCCTTATTTTCATTATGATACTTTTGAAAATTTCTTCAATAACTTGCCAAAAGGAGCAAGATTGGTTGGTGTAGAGTTAACCGATGCTTCTGAACCTTTAGAAACGTTTAATCATCCAAGACGTTGTGTTTACTTATTAGGAGCTGAAGATCACGGTCTATCAAAACAAGCTATAGAAAAAAGCCATTTTTTAGTAAAATTTAAATCTCAATTAAGTCTTAATGTCTCAGTTGCTGGCAGTATTGTGATGTATGATAGAGGTATTGATAAATCTAGAGTATAGAGAACTTCATGTTTCTTTCAAAAAAATAAAGCCTCTTGATTTCTCAAAAGGCTTTGTATTCTTTAAGCATTTAAGTTAATTAATAATTAACTTTTTCACTACTTTTCTTAATCCATCACTTACTTCTACGAAGTAAATTCCTGCACTAAAATGATTTACTGAAATTTCCTTATGCAAAAATGAACCATAGGTTTTGTGCATTGTTTTGAGCACCGATCTTCCATTAGCGTCATATATATTAATTTTTGTATCATCCATTGGTATTGTGGAGCTAATCGTAAAATTACCATTAGCTGGATTAGGATAGATAGATAGCATATTTTCATTTTGAAATGTTTCAGTAGATAACGTAGTCGCTGAACAAATGTCTACTGTGAAGTTTAGAATTGTTCCTCCATCTGCTCCAGAAAAATTATCAGAAACATTCAATGTCCAATCTCCCATTGAAGATAAACCATATAATAAAGATAAATCACCTTCTGGGATAAAGCTCCCTGTAAATGGTGGAGTTCCTGAAGTTATAGGTTCGGTAGCTTCTTGGTCAAATATAGTATTAGTATAATTATCTTCACTACCACCATTACCTATAGATAATTCGATTTGTGTACCATTTGGTGCAATAAGGAGAATGTCTAAATCTTCATTCCATGTATGATCAATTGTTATTCCGATATTTATATCTTGAATAACTAAATCTTCAGTAATAGTAATTACTGAGTTATAAGGATTACTAACACCTGATTCTGGAATTTCTATCGGTAAATCAGTTGCGTCATATTCTGTACAACTACCAGTAATGAATGAAAATTCATTAGAAGTAAATCCAGTTTCACACAGATTTTCTGGAGTGACACGCCAAAAGTATTCTGTTCCTGGTTCGAGTTCTGCAGCGTAACTGTTGGTCTCTATAAATTCAGAGATAACCACACTTGAAAACGTATCGTCTTCTGAAACTTCAAGATAATATGATTCTGTATTTGAATTTGAATCCCAAGAAAAGTTAATTATAAACTCTGATATGATGGCATTATCCAATGGGCTAAGTAAAGTAGGTATAACAAGACCTTCATCGTAAACCGTTAAATACACTGTTTCAGAGAAACTTTCACTTCCAGACGTTGCGACCAAATCAAAAGAATAAAATCCATTTGATAGGTTTTCTGTATCTGTCAGTAATGCTGTAACTTGTGTTCCGTTTGTAATAGCAGATGTTGGATTAAAAATTAAAGAAGTACCAGGTGGCAGATTTGAGCCTGAAAAAGTTGTGAGATCATTAAAGCCTAGATATGTTAAATAAGTAAAGTCATATGCAGCATCATCTCCACTGCAAATAGCATTATCAGAATAATCAGATTTTATAATGAAATCAGTATTTAAGATTTCGAAATCTGAAGCATTCATAGCAAAAAAGATATTGTTATTACCTTCAACAATAAGTCTTGCAGTGCTAGTATCTACGTCACCAATATCTGGTACTGCAATGTTTGCGTTTCCAGAATTAGGTATATCGGAGGCAAGTGTAAACGGAAATGTTTGTCCTCCGTCAATCGATAAAAGAATATTTACATTTGGTGTGTTTACGCTACCAGTATCTGTACCAGCAACATCCCAAGTAATATCTTGATTAGTGCCTACAAGCCATGTTTCTGTTGTGGTCTGCGAAGTCACTACAAATGGGCCTGAGTTTTGATCAACTGTGACTTGCATAGTATCATAACTAGATTGTCCGTTAAGTCCTAAAGCGTCTGGCTCTCTGTCTCTAACCGTTAAAGCATAATTTAATGTTCTATTTACTATAGAAACTGTTTCCCAAGCAGATCCCAAAGTAGGATTAGTTTCTGTGAGTTGGTTTGCAGCTACTCTACCTAAATTTGGGACATATCTATTAGAACTAGGATTTGGTGGTAAAGATCGTACCATCGACCCAGAAATATAGTTTGGTCCAAAGTCAGTATTAGTTACACGTCCATTATCTATTCCTTCCCAACAATAAAATAAATTGTCTCCAGTATCTGCATCAGTAGCATTTCCTTTGAGAACATATGCTGTTCCTTGCGGAATGGTATAATTGTTACCTGCATTTGCTATAGGCGCATTATTGACAATTGTTATAGGATTATTGGTTATCCAGCATGTGTTATTAAAGTTGAAATTATCAGAGATTTGTCTAATACTATGGTAATGAAAGTAAGGGTCTGGTTCTAATTGTACATTGTTGTCACCTGTAATACCGGCATATCCCATAATGGTAGAGCCACTTCCTGGTTCAGAATTTGTTATTGTTCCTGTTTCTTCGGCAAAAGACCATGTGTGGTTTGCACCCATTTGATGACCAATTTCGTGAGTAGTTACTAAATCAAAATATTCACCTATAGGATTTTCAGATGATGTATATGCAGCACCTTTATCATTGTCTGTATCACTTGTGCCATCGTCATCATTACATACACATCCAATACAACCTGCATTGCCATTTATGGCTGTATTTGTAGCAAACAAATGCCCAATGTCATATGCTGCATTGCCAATTTCTGTAGTAAGAAGGTTTTGTAATTGTGCTCCCCAACTATCTAATGTGCCAAAATTATTACCATCTGATCCAATAATAGAATCAGCAAAGGGATCTGTTGTGGCATCTGTATATATGAGTTGATCAAAATCTTGAATCTCGAATGTTACTGCTAAATCAGTTTCAAAAACCATATTAACTCTTGTAATTGTAGCATTTATTGCAGCTAGCGCATCAGCTATTGTACCGCCATGAAATTGAGCATATTCACCTGTAGTTGAAACAGCCATTCTGTAAGTTCTAAGTAGCTGATCGTTGGCATCTCTATTTTGAAAATTAGTATTGTCAACTTCATTATATTCGTTTGGTGTTGAGCACACGAAGTCATTTAATTCATCATTTCTTGCGTCAGCACTATAAACCACATGGTTATTAGTATTACGATCTAAGAATTGAATATAAGTACTTGTTTTTTTGTTACTCATTATCGTAGCTTGCAAACCTCTGTGATCTAAACTAAATCTTAAAATTGATCCAGATTCTGAGTAGCCTACATAAGACTTAATGTTAGGATATTTCTGAGATAGTGATGTTGCTAAAACAGAAGCTTCAAAAATTGAGAAGACCTCAGAGTCACCATTTTCGTTAGGAAAACTAATTTTAATAGTAGTTAGGTTATCGTTAACACCTCTTTGAGGGACATTAATAAGGCTTTCTATAAGGAGGTTTTGGTTTAGTGAGTAAAATTTGTGTTGTTCTGTTTTTAAATTTTCAAAACCTGTTTTGTTTTCAACAGAAATAGGATTTTTTTGAATCCAAGGATTAGTTTGACTGAATCCTGTTAATCCTGACAATAAAAATAATAGCGAGATAAAGGTGTGTACGGTTTTATTCATAATAATGTAATGATTAATTAATAGCATATATCATTACATCGAGAAAGCATTTAATTGTGAGCAAATTTTTGAAATGACTGAAACTTAATTTCAAGATTCATCACTTACTTAAGTGTCTAAGTTAGTATTGTAATGTTCTAAAATTTTATTATAAAAATTAGATTTTACGCATCTTCAAGTTTATTCTAAAAAGCACTATAGCTATTAAAACGGTAATGCCTAAGATGAGCCATATCCACCAATAGCTTGTAGTAGAAATATCAATTGGTGAATTATCACCAATTAATACTAAGCCAGCCCAATATTGAGGTGATATAGTTCTACCTTCTGCGCTAGCAATATAATCTAACTTTGCTTTTTGTAAGGCCTCGTCTTTTGGTAAACCATCTTTAAGATGCCCATAAAAATTCTCAATAATGGTAGCACTAGATTGTTCATCAATTTTCCAAAGGCTTGTTAAAATGCTTTCGCTGCCAGCATAGTTAAAAGCATGTGCTAAAGATATCATGCCTTCACCTGGTTGAAAGCCTGGTTTTCCAGTTTCACAGGCTGTTAAAATAGCCAGATTAGAGGCTAAATTTTGGTTGTAAATTTCGTAGGTGTAGAGTGAGTTGTTGTCTGTGTTTTTAACATCGTCTAGGTTTTTTGCGAATATTAACCGAGAGAATTCGGGTGATATATTATTAGATTCTGCATGTGTTCCAATATGTATAATCTTATGCTCTTTTGCTTGCTGAGTAAAGATTTGTTTAGATGCTTTTTCATTTACAAAGGAGTTACCATCAAATAGTTGAGAGTATTCTCTAGCTAGACTTACTGTAAAGGGTTGAGGTAATAAGGTAAGGTATGATTTGTCTAATAATACAGAATCTTTAATGGCAATTTTATAGTTGTTTTTCATTTGGTCATTAAACTCTGGTGTAAATGCCACAAAGTTTTTTTCGAAAAACTTTGGCTTTTTGTTTTTATCAATTAACAATAGGCTGTAGTTGTAAGATATATTGTATTTGTTTAGTAGGCTTTTTTCTGCTAATTCTATAAATGAATTGACTTTAGTTGTTGTTAAAACTTCAAAACTTAAATTAAAGAGTTCTCCATCAGGAACTATAATAACACTTTTGTTGGTAATTGTTTTTTCAAATGGTCGCCATAATATATCATATAAATTGCTATAAGAATTTAAGTTATTCTCTAGTAGACTATTTTTATTTTCTTTTGCGGTCAACTCAGTATTTAGCTTATTTACATTTATATTATAAGCTTCTATTTTGTCTTTTTCAATTATAAAAACATAGAGTTTTTCTTGAATAATTACATATCTAATGATAGATGTCTTGTTATAAAAATTTGAATGATTAAGGTTTAAAGACTTTGAGATTGATGCATATCTTAAGTTGTAATATTTTGGATAATCGCGTTTTAAGATTTCAAGATAATTGACCCAATTTTCATTGGTTTCTAAAAATTTTCCTATACCATCTTCAATGCCTAAAGCTGAATTAAGTTCGTCTTTTAATAGTTTCTCTTTTTCTATAATGGATTCGGGAATACCATCAATTGTGAAATTAGATTGTATGTTAAGTTGTTGCCTAATTTTATTGTATAGTTTCGATTCGTGAATACTTAATACTTCTTTTAAATAATTTTCGTCTTTTGTTTCTTTATAAAGCATCATGGCTATTTCTTTAGATAATTCGAAAACATCGTCATTATCATCTAGAATAATAGATATGTTTTGATCTTCGCTAGCCATTATCTTTTGCTGCTCTAAAATACTTATTGCTTCCTTAAGCCTTTTAAATTCATTTTTGAGAAACAAAGCGTCTTTATTGTTCTTTAATTTTAAAGCTACTTTAGATTGAAGCAATAATGCCATTGGTTTATTTGAAGCATTTAATTCATTCACTTCTGAAGAATAAGAAACATTTAAAAGCTCTAAAGCTTTATTTATTTGTTTTGAAGCTTCTATGTAGTTTTTAGATTTATATTGAATATCTGCTAGGTTTAATAATTGTGAGTATTCTAAAACAGTACTCTTGCCTTGATTCTTTACAACATAATTGTAAGTTGTAGTTGCTATCTCTATAGCTTTCTTTGTATAACCGTTTTTTGAGTAAAAATTAGAAAAAGTAAGCATAGCTTCTAAATAGAATGGATCATAGCTATCTCCAAATACACTTTTGTAGTAGTTTTCGCTTTCTTCATAACATTCTTTTGCGATTTCGGTGTTATTATAATATTCGTTTACAACACCTTTGTAGTAATATCCATCTGCAATACCTAAATAATCTTTTTGTTCATTATTAAGATAAATGTCTAAGCCTTTATTGACGAATTTTTCTGCAGTTTCGAAATCTTTTAGTTTGATATGTGAATTGGCAACTTGCAGGTTTGTGAAAGCTATTTCGGGATCATTTTTAGCTAAATATTTTTTCTTTTCTTCAAGAGTAAATGTATTTAAGTCTTTTGCTTTTTTTAAGTTTCCTTGTTTGGCAAAATCGGATGCATAATTTTCAATAGTCATATGTAAAAACATACGCGCTTCTTCTTTAAAAAAGTCTTTTCCTTCAGCATCAGATTTAAGAAAGGCGAGGTAATTTTTTATTGACTTCTCATTATACTTTATAGATTCTTTAGTATTACCTAGCGTCGAGTATATTGATGCCATATTTGCCTGATTAGAAGCTGCATAATAATACTTGTTCATTGGTGTAGGCTCTAACTTTGTAATGATGTCTTCGCCTTTTTTAAAATAGAATAAAGCACTATCTATTTTGTAAGCATCCCACATTCTTCCTCCTAGAGAGTTATAAGCGTCTAGTATTTTAGTTTTGTCTGATTTGGGATAAGACAAGTAATTTTTTAAAGATTTATGACTATACCAAGTCGCTTTTTTAATATTTCCTAGTCGTCTATAATCTATGCTTAGATTATGATGTATTAAACCAAACAGGTCACCTGTTGCATCTGGCATTTTTTTGGTGATTTCTAAGGCGATTAAATTTTGCTCAGAAGACGTCTTGTAGTCGCGTAAGAGCACATAAAACCGAGAGAGGACTAAATACTTTTGCCTAGCAACAGATAGTGAATCTGTTGCATCTGTAAGGCTATTTGCAAAGTTATTTGCTTTGGTTATTGCGGTCTCTTTTCCATTTTGTTTTAAGGCTATTTTGCCAACATAGTAAATGCGCTTTGCTAGCTCTAAATAGTCTTGTTTTTGTTTTAATTTATTTATGTTATTTATTAAGACAGAATCTGCTTTTTTAAAGTCTTTATTTGAAAGTAATGAATCGATGAGTTCTGTATCTGATAAAGAATGTGTTTGAGCATTTGAACTGAATGTAAAACCAATTATAAATATTAATAATACAACATACATATTATAACTAGATAATGTCTTCATGCTTTCTTGTTTTTTAAAATAACAACTATGATTATTAAGAGGACAATGCCCATTAACCAAAATACTAAACTCGATGAGGTTTTTAAATCAATAGGCGATGCATCTCCAATAAGTACTAATCCTGCCCAATATTGAGGTGACCTAGTTCTGCCTTCAGCTGTAGCTAAGTAATCTAGTTTTGCTTTTTGCAAAGCTTCGTCTTTTGGCAAACCATTTTTAAGATGGCTGTAAAAATGTTCTATAATTTTAGCACTAGATTGTTCATCTATTTTCCAAAGGCTAGTTAAAATACTTTCGCTGCCAGCATAATTAAAAGCATGTGCTAACGAAATCATTCCTTCGCCTGCTTGGTATGTTGGTTTGCCAGTTTCACAAGCAGTTAATATAGCTAGATTAGAAGATAAATTTTGATTGTAAATTTCGTAAGTGTATAACGAATTGTCTTCTGAAGAAATAGTATCATTTACATTTTTCGCAAATATAAGTCGTGATAATTCGGGTGAGACATTATTAGATTCAGCATGTGTACCAATATGTATAATTTTATGTTCTTTGGCTTGAGTTGTAAACACTTGCTTTGAAGCATTCTCATTTGTGAAAGAACTACCGTTAAATAATGTTGAATATTCTTTAGCCAAATCCGCAGTAAAGGGTTGAGGAAGTAAGGTTAAATAAGTGTTATCTATATCAATAGAATCTGTAATAGTGATTCTATAATTGTCTTTCATTTCATCATTAAACTCTGGAGCAAATGCTATAAAATCGCTATTATAATTAATAGTTTTTTTGTTTTCATCTAGTAATAACAAACTGTAATTATATGATATGCTGTATTGTGAAAGCAAGCTATTAGTCGCAAGTTCTTTAAATGTGTTTATTTTGGTCGGTGTTAAGGTTTCAAAACTTAAATTGAACAACTCTCGATCTGGGAAGATAATAATGTTCTTAGTTATTATATCGGCTTCAAAAGGTTGCCATAGTTGTTTGTATAAATCATGATATTTTTCGCTAATCTTTAAAACATCATATTGGTTTTTGCTAATGTCATTTATTTTATGTTTTAGATTTTTAGAGTCTAATTTGATTATTTTTTTTTGTGTTTTATTAGCAACAAAAGCATATAATTCATCTTCAATAAAAATGTAGCGAATTAGTGTTGTATTGTTTGAGATATTATTTTGTAAATTATCTAAGGATTCTTCAATTGTAGCATAACGCATTCTATAGTATTTAGGATAATTAAGCTTTAATGAATCTTTAAAAGTCTTCCAATCTGCTTGTACTGTAAAAAACTTATCAATGTTACTAGTGTTATTTAATGAAGCATATAAGGATTGTTTTAGTGTTTTTTCTCTTTCAATAACTTGGTTAGGAAGATTAGAAAAGGCTATATTGTTTCTTATGTTTAGATGAGAACGGATGCGATTATATATACTAGATTCATGAATTGAAAGTAAATTATTTAGATAGATTTCTTCGTTTGTTAATTGATATAAATCTAAACGTAAATGTTTTGCAAAATTGAATAAATCGTTATTGTCCTCAATAAGTAACGATATATCTTCAGATGTATTAACTACGGTTTTTCTTTGTTCTAAAATTTTTATTCCTTGCTCAATTTGTTTTAATAATGATTGAAGAGTATCGATGTTTTTGGTTGGGTTTAATTGATACCTCGATTTTGCATTTATATATAAAGCTCGAGGCTTTTTCATTTCATTTTGAATGGAATCTAAAGCGTTATTCATCTTTAAATTAAATGAAAGTGCTTCATTACTATGCCTAAGTGCTTTTTGGTAATTTTTAGATTGATAATATACTTGAGCTAGATTTTCTGTATGCTTAAATTTGCTAATTAAATTCTTGAAAGTGATTTTGTTTGTATGATTATAACTCTCTTCAGCTAATTGAATAGCTTTTTCATTCATACCATTTTTAGCATAGAATCTTGACATTTCTACAAGGGCTTCTAAAAATTCAAAGGAATAATTATTTTGGTATTCTTCTCTGTAAAGCCTTTCACTTTTTTTATAAATTTTCTTCGCATTTTCAAAATCATTCAAGTTGTCGTAAACCGAAGCTCTTATCATTAAAGCATAATCCTCATAGTATGGAGCTTTATGGATTGACTCTAAACCTTTATCTATATAATCACCTGCTTCTAAATAATTCTTAGCAATGAGATGGACATGACCTAATATTAAAGTAGATAAAATAACGTTAGGATTATCATCACTCATGGTTTTACGTTTTTCATTGTAAGAGTAAGTCAAAACTTCAATAGCGCTTTTATTATCTCCAATACCAGAGTAAAATCCACCTAAGTTATCTACACTTGCAAGACGAAACCTGGCAGCTCGTAATTTTTTAGATTCATTTTCTGCAACTTTGACATAGCTTTGATAATCTATAATTGCCTTTTTTATGGTAGTAATTGATTCTTCAATCTTGCCAGAATTGAATAAGTTTAAAGCAATATTTTGTTTTACAATTGCGGCTCTATAATAGGTGTTTATAGGCGTAGCTTCCATTGTGCTTAAAGCTTTTAAGGACTTGTTGTAGTAAAAACTAGAACTATCTAATTTTAATAATCTGGCTTTAATTCTACCAATAGAATTATAGGTTAGATAGAATTGTTCAGCTTCTATACTAGGATTAGTTTCAAGTATTTTTTTGGAATTGTAGAGGTGCTTTTTTGCTAAGTCTATATCATTTAAATTAATGGCGCAAGTCCCTAAATTATATTGAATTTGCGATATATCTCTATGCTTTATCGGATCTATTTTATTTGCATATGATAAGGCTTCTTGGTTTAATTTATAATTTTTATCAAATAATCTTGCAGTTGCATATACATTGTTTAATTCTATGAGTGCATTTTTTACTGTTTCGGGACGATTAGATCTTTTTATAAATTCAACTAATTCTTCCGTTCTTTTAATGGCTTTTTTTGAATCGTTTTTTGCTAATTTATAGCTGCTAACTACAGATAAATAATTAACGAGAGAATCATATAGTTTTTCTGCTTTAAACCTTTTTAGTTGCTCACTAAGTATAGATTCTGCTCGTTGCAAAGAATCTTGTTCGATGAGTTTGTTTATCTTTTCTATACTAGAAACTGTATTCCTTTGTGAAAATCCTTGTTTTCCAATTGTAAAGAAAAAAAAGAGCAATACTATCCTAGTACAATTGTAAAATCGTTTCATAATCAATTGATTAGTAAGAAAGTTAATCGTTCAGTTTAGATAGGAGGGCTTTACTGTTATCGATATTAGAATGTTTGAAATTCGCTTTCGCTTTTTCTAAATTTCCTTCTTTTAAATAAGCTAAACCTAAATAATAATAGGCATCATTGACTAATGGAAATTCGTCATTCTTAATGGAATTTTCTAGAAAAGAAATAGCGGTTTCTTCATTTTTATTTGCTAAATGCGCTACACCAATAAAGTAATTTATAGTGTCATTATTAGGTTTTGCTTTCTGCAAGACTTCCCACTTAGATATTGCGGTTTTATAATCGCCTTGTTTGTAATTTACCATGGCATCATAAAACTCATAATTATTTGTGCTACTCATGGTCGTTGGTAAACCAGGATCTGGTGTAAAGTACTGTGAATAGAGGCGCTCATTAGAATCTCCACTAATAAGCCAAAAGCTTCCTGCTGCAATAATTAGTGCGGCAGCTACAGCTATCTTTTTCCAATGTAAAGTACGTACTTTGATATCTGTAGATACATTATCATTAGATGTTTGCTCAATATCCTTATGAAATATATCTAACTGTTCTTTTAGGACTTGTGTTTCAATACCAGTTAAAACAGTTTTTATATCTTCTACTTTCGCTTTAAAACCATCTTCCTTTTTTAATATATTTTCAAATGCAGTTAAATCATCATCTAAAAGTAAACCATTAAGGTAGGCTTCAATCCTTTCAAATTCCTTTTGTGAAATATTATTCAGGTTCATTGCTATTAATTATTTTTCAGGGCTATTTCTCTTAGTTTTTGCATACATCTGTACTTTTTATTTCGTGTAGAAGCAGAATCTAATGCTAATTCTTCAGCTATTAAATTCATTGATTTTTTTTCAAAATAAAACTTACGTAGTAAGCTTTTGCATGCTTGGCCTAAATTTTTAAAAGCTAACATTACATCTTCTAATCGTTTGTCTTTTAAAATGTCATCATCAATGTTATTATTTTCTTCATCTTTTATTTCAAAATGATTTAATTGTGATGCAACAATTGTTTTTTTATAGCCTTGAGATCGTAGAACATCCAACCATTTGTTCTTAGCAATGGTATAGAGATAACCGTTTATTGAAGATTCACTTTTTGGTACAAACTTATTCTGCTTAATATTTTGCCAAACCGCTAAAAAAGCATCTTGATAAATATCTTTTGCTTGATCCTTAGAGCCGTTATTCTTTAAAACCAATATTTCAATTTTCGGATAATTAGTGACATACAGATTTTTTAATACTTGCGTATCGTTGTTCTGTACAGCTACTATAAAACCTTGGTTTTTAGCTAGGATTGGACTCTTTTCTTGCATTTAGCAATAAATATAAGAGAAACGTACCAGTTATCAAATCATGTGCGATTAATTGTACATTATACTTGCTGAAAGTGATATTTTAGTTTTTAAAGCTAATCTTTTCAAAGCAATTTGTTGTTATTGCTCAGAGTACCATCTAAATATGAACCTCTCACATTATTATGAGAAATTAAGAGCTAATAGTGAATTGATGAAAAGACATTCATTAAAAGATTTCATCATTCTATACTTGTATTTTTTCTAAAACAAACCAGAAATTTCACCACTATCACTTATATCTATACCTTCTGATGCAGGATGCGCAGGTAAACCTGGCATACGCATAATTTCTCCAGTAATAGGAATTAAAAAACCTGCACCTGATGCAATTTCAATTTCTCTAACAGTAATAATAAAATCTTTAGGACGACCTAAAAGCTTTGGGTTGTCAGATAAGGATTTTTGCGTTTTTGCAACGCATATAGGTAGGTTTTCTAGCCCAAGTTCTTTGATGCGTTTAAGTTGTCGTTTAGCACTTGAATTATAATCCACGTGTTCAGCTCCATATATTTTTTGAGCAATGGTTTCAATTTTAGTTTCTATATCCATGTCCCATTTATATAGTGGTTTGAATTTGGTTTTGCATGCTTCTGAAACTTCAATAACGTGTTGTGCAAGTTTAATTGCTCCTTCACCACCTTTTGCCCAAACATTAGCAACCGCAACACGGATATTTTTAATTTTAGCAAAATCTTTTATGAGTTGTATCTCTTCCTTACTATCTGATTTAAATTTGTTAATTGCAATAATTGGAGTGACTTCAAATTGACCAATGTTTTCTAAATGTTTTTCTAAGTTTGGTAACCCTTTTCGTAAAGCATCTATATTAGGAGTATCTAAAGCTTTAATATTTGCTCCACCATGATACTTTAAAGCACGAATTGTTGTAGTGAGTACTACAGCTTTAGGAGAAATATTTGCGCTTTGACATTTAATGTCAAAGAATTTTTCGGCACCCAAATCAAACCCAAAACCAGCTTCAGTGACAGTGTAGTCAGAATAAGTCATACCCATTAATGTTCCAATTACTGAGTTTGTACCTTGTGCAATATTTGCAAAAGGACCACCATGGATAATAGCAGGATTTCCTTCAATAGTTTGAACTAAATTAGGTTTTATAGCATGTTGCAATAAGGTTGCCATAGCGCCAGCAACTTTTAAATCCTTGGCATAAATGGGCTTTTTAGAAAAAGTATAACCAATAAAAATGTTACCTAGCCGTTTTTTTAGATCACTTAAATTTTTAGCAATACAAAGTATAGCCATAATCTCTGATGCTGCTGTAATATCAAAACCTGTTTCTCTTGGGATTCCTGAAGTTGTTCCGCCCAAACCTACAATGATTCGTCTTAAAGCTCTATCATTCATATCAATTACACGTTTCCATGTAATTGTTCTAGGGTCTAAACCTAAAGAATTGGTTTTACTTTGAATATTATTATCTATTATGGCGGCTAATAAATTATGTGATTTTTCAATGCCTGAGAAATCACCTGTAAAATGAAGATTAATATCTTCTAGAGGTAAAACTTGAGAATAACCTCCTCCAGTAGCTCCGCCTTTTATACCAAACACAGGACCCAAAGAAGGTTCTCTAAGTACTACTGTAGTTTTTTTATTTAATCTGTTTAATGCTTCAGATAGTCCAATTGATATAGTTGTTTTTCCTTCTCCAGCAGGAGTAGGCGAAATTGCAGAAACTAGAATAAGATTGCTTTGTTTAGCTTTGGTTCTGTTGATACAAGAAAGAGGGATTTTTGCCTTATCCTTACCATACATTTCAATAAGATCGGGATCAATTCCAAATTTTTCTGCGATTTCTGTAATGGGTTTAAGCTTTACTTTTTTGGCTATTTGAAGATCGGTCATAATAAGAATGATAAATTAATATCTTTCAAATGTATTGTATTAATAATGTCTAATGGGTGATTTTTATCATGTCTAAAATTGTATTGTTTACTTTTAAAGGATAAAGCTCTAAAGGTTGTAACTTTGTGAAAATTTTTAAATCAATGCACAAAGCAGGTTTTGTAAATATTATTGGTAATCCTAATGTTGGTAAATCCACATTGATGAATGCGTTTATAGGTGAAAAATTATCTATAATTACATCTAAGGCGCAGACTACAAGGCATCGTATCTTAGGAATTGTTAATGGTGAAGACTTTCAGGTGATTTTAAGTGATACTCCAGGAATTATTAAACCAGCATACGAATTGCAAGCATCCATGATGGATTTTGTGAAATCGGCATTTGAAGATGCAGATGTTTTAATCTATATGGTAGAGATAGGCGAGAAGGAATTAAAAGATGAGGCCTTTTTCAAGAAGATTACAAATTCTAAAATTCCTGTGTTACTATTATTGAATAAAATAGATAATTCTAACCAAGAGCAATTAGAAGAACAAGCGGAATTGTGGCAAAATAAAGTGCCAAATGCTGAATTTTTTCCAATTTCAGCATTACAAGGATTCAATGTTCAAAATGTATTTGATAGAATCATAGAATTATTACCAAAGTCTCCTGCATTTTACCCAAAAGACCAATTAACAGATAAACCAGAACGTTTTTTTGTAAATGAAGCTATTAGAGAAAAAATCTTGATGCATTACAAAAAGGAGATTCCTTATGCTGTAGAAGTAGATACTGAAGAATTTTTTGAGGAAGATGACATTATTAGAATGCGTTCAGTAATTATGGTAGAGCGCGAAACTCAAAAAGGGATTATTATTGGTCACAAAGGTTCTGCATTAAAACGTGTTGGAGTAGAGGCTAGAAAAGATTTAGAGAAATTTTTTGGTAAGCAAGTGCACCTTGAGCTCTATGTAAAAGTAAATAAGAACTGGAGAAGCAATCAAAAACAGTTAAGACGTTTTGGTTATAATCAGCGATAAACTCTTAAGGTTTCTTTCATAAAAGCATGTAATTTATACATTTCAGGTTTTCCTTTTGTTTTACCCATTCGTCCTGCTATATAAAGTACAAACCATATCAGTACCATAAAAAGTGTAAGGAATAACTGTATGGCATAAGAATTTCCTAAGGTAGCATTAGTGTAAGTCCAAATACCAAAACCTAGAAATAGACCAGCAACTATAAAGTGAAAAAACATAAACATGGTCCATACCGTTGGGTTGGGACCAAAAAGGCCATGTACAGTTGCATTATTTGAATCTTTTTCATTGATTTCTAAATGTAATTGTGGTGACCAAAAATGTTGATTCTGTTTTGGAAATTTTATAAAGACATGGTCATCTATTCTTGAGACAACAAAATCAGATTGCGTAGTTTTAGTTTCCTCAAAACCTTTTAATAATTTTTCATTGATTGTTTCCACGTCAAATTTAAAACGTGGTCTTAAAACTATTTCATTAGTGAGTGACATATTGCTAAAATAAGAGAACTCAATTTACATATTTTCTTAGTGAAACTCAAAATTTAAAAGTGTAATTAATTAAATTTCGTTAGTTAAACTAATCCTGCTGAAAAGCAAGATCTAATTATCAGATTAAACACTACCTTTGCAAACGCTTACAGGATATGTAATGCAGATTAAATATAAATATATGGGAAATATAGTAGCAGTTGTAGGGAGACCAAATGTTGGAAAATCGACGTTTTTTAACCGTCTAATTAAAAGACGTGAAGCTATCGTTGATGCTGTTAGTGGTGTAACAAGAGATCGCCATTACGGGAAAACAGATTGGAATGGAAAAGAATTTTCCTTAATTGATACAGGAGGTTATGTTGTTGGTAGTGATGATGTTTTTGAAGCAGAAATAGATAAACAGGTTGAACTTGCCATTGACGAAGCTGATGCTATTATTTTTATGGTAGATGTTGAATCTGGTATCACTGGTATGGATCAAGATGTGGCCAACTTACTGCGTAAAGTAAAAAAGCCAGTTTTCTTAGTGGTAAATAAAGTAGATAATGGTAAGCGTGCTGAAGATGCTGTTGAATTCTACTCACTTGGATTGGGCGATTATTTTACAATTGCAAGTATTAATGGAAGTGGTACAGGTGATTTGTTAGATGCTGTAGTTGAAGCCTTACCAGAAGTGGAAGAAGAAGAGGAAGAAACATTACCACGTTTTGCTGTTGTAGGACGACCAAATGCAGGGAAATCATCTTTTATAAATGCTTTAATAGGCGAGGATCGCTATATTGTTACTGATATTGCTGGTACAACAAGAGATTCTATAGATACAAAGTACAATCGTTTTGGTTTTGAATTTAACTTAGTAGATACAGCAGGAATCCGTCGTAAAACGAAGGTTAAAGAAGATTTAGAATTTTATTCAGTAATGCGAAGTGTTAGAGCTATTGAGCATTCTGATGTTTGTTTAGTCGTTTTAGATGCGACACGTGGTTTTGATGGCCAAGTCCAAAATATATTTTGGTTAGCTGAGCGTAACCGAAAAGGAATCGTGATTTTGGTGAATAAATGGGATTTGGTAGAAAAAGATACAAAAACAGCCAAAGAATTTGAAAAGCATATTCAAAGTCAAATAGCTCCGTTTACAGATGTCCCAATTGTGTTTATTTCGGTATTAAATAAGCAGCGTATTTTTAAAGCTATAGAAACAGCTGTTGAGGTTTATAAAAATAGATCGAAGAAGATTAAAACTAGTGTGCTTAATGAAACCTTATTGCCAATTATTGAGAATCGACCTCCACCAGCAAATAAGGGTAAATTTGTTAAAATAAAATATATTATGCAGTTGCCAACTCCACAGCCGCAATTTGCATTTTTCTGTAATTTACCACAGTATGTAAAAGAACCTTATAAACGTTTTCTAGAGAATCAATTGAGAGATCATTTCGATTTCAATGGTGTACCAGTGAGTGTTTATATGCGAAAAAAGTAAGTTTAAAGTTTTTATGTATGCGAAAATAATGTAATTTTAGTCTGTTAACACTTTAGATTATCACCAACCTCCAGAAGCTCCACCACCTCCAAAGCTACCGCCTCCAAAGCCTCCACCGAAACCTCCGCCTCCAGAAGAACTTCCTCCGAAACCTCCACCAGATCCACCTGAAGATGAACCTCTAGAATAACTACCTCGTCCCATATTACTGAGAATTATAGCTTCAAGAAGACTTCTACTGTCGGATCGGTTTCCTCTATTTCCTCCGTGACCACCACCTCTTCGATTTTTAGAAATTGCTATGATGAAAATTATAAATATGATGAATAAGAAAATGAAAAGTTCAAACGGAAAACGAACTTCATTATCTCTTGAGTCTTGATATTCACCACTTAAAACCTCAAAAATAGCGTCAGAGGCTCTATTGAGACCTCCATAATAGTCATTGCGTTTAAAGTATGGAATAATGTCATTATTTATAATGCGTTTACTTATAGCATCTGTGAGTAAGTGTTCTACACCTTTGCCTGAATTAATCCCAATTTTCCGATCATTTTTTGCTAAAAGTATTAAAACACCATTGTCGTTATCAGCTTTTCCAATTCCCCATTTCTCGCCCCATTGTGCACCTAAATAGTTTATGTATTCTCCTTCGGTTGAGCTTATAATTGCAACAACAATCTGTGTTGAAGTGGTGTCAGCATATTTTCTGAGTTTTATGTTAAGTTCGGTACTATCACGTTTTGAAAGTAGGTTCGTATAATCATAGACAAAATGCTGTTTTGAATCTTTTGGTTTATCAGGAATCTTATACTGCGCCAAAACAACAAAAGGACTTCCCATGCATAGAATGAAAAGAAACCTAAATGTTATATGCTTCAATTGTTGCATTAGCCTTTTGAGATTGTATTATCTAATTCATCACTATCTCCATGCACCCAAGGAAAGTGCTTAGAAAGCACTTGTCCTGCTTCTTTTATACCATCGATAATGCCTTGTTTAAAATTACCTGTTTTAAATTGTAAGCTAATCTTATCGCGAGTAGAATTCCAAAAGTCTGGACCAACTATGTTGTTGATGCCTTGATCTCCATAAATGACAAAAGATTTGTTGTCCACAGCCACATAAATAAGTACACCATTCTGTTGTTTGGTGTTATCCATTTTTAGAATATGAAATACTTCTAGAGAGCGTTCGTAAACATCTATATCACAATTTTGCTCAATATGTACACGGATTTCACCTGAGGTATCACATTCAGCAACACGAATAGCTTCAACGATTTCCTGTTCTTCTTCTGTAGTTAGGAAATCTTCAATATATGGCATAACTGAATTTTAATTGAATTCAAATGTTGCGTCTGGATTTTTTTCGCTTCCAGGATCTGCTTTGTAACGCGACATTTCTTCAAAACCAAACCAACCTGCAAGTAATTTGCCAGGAAATTTTGTAGTGTGTTTATCGTAGATGTTTACTTTTTCATTGAAACGATCTCTAGCAACGTTTATTCTATTTTCTGTACCTTCTAATTGACTTTGTAACTCCAAAAAGTTTTGATTGGCTTTTAATTCTGGATAACGTTCTACTGATACTAAAAGTTTTGATAATGCTCCACCCAAACCACTTTGAGCTTGCTGGAATTGCGCCATATTTTCTGCTGTTAAATTACTAGCGTCAATGGTCGTAGAAGTTGCTTTTGCTCTTGCTTCTATCACTTCTCTTAATGTTGTTCTTTCAAAATCTGCAGCACCTTGTACAGTCTTTATTAAATTACCTACAAGGTCATTTCTTCTTTGATACGAACTCTCAACATTAGACCAAGCTGTTTTGGCATCTGCTTCATATTCTACAGCTGTATTGTTAAATCCTACTGCCCATTGATATACGCCAAAAACTATTATTGCAATAACAATTAAAGGGATTAGCCATTTTTTCATAATAAATTAGTTTTAAAGTTGTGTTTTTATCTTAATAAGTTGAGCTTTTATACCTTCTAACTTTTCAACGATTTCAAATTTTTCTAAGGCTTGTTTTTTCTCCTCTTTTAAATGTGTTTTTGCACCTTCGAGTGTGAAACCGCGTTCTTTTACGAGGTGATAAATAAATTTTAAGTTTTTGATGTCTTCAGGAGTAAACTTACGATTCCCTTTAGCATTTTTTTTAGGCTTAATAGCATCAAATTCTTTCTCCCAAAATCGAATTAAAGAAGCATTTACTTTAAAGGCTTTAGCAACTTCGCCAATGCCATAATATCTTTTTTCTGGTAAGTCTATATGCATCTTAATCTAGTGATTGGTTTTCTAATGAAGCTTTTCTTAGCATAACATTAAATTCGTCTGCTGATAAGTTTCCGTAATAAAAGTTAATTGGGTTAATTCGCTCTCCTTCTTTAAATACTTCGTAATGTAAATGAGGAGCTTCAGAACGACCTGTGCTACCAACAAACCCTATTAAGTCACCACGTTTTACGCGTTGGTTTACTCTTACATTGTACTTATATAAATGTGCATAAAGCGATAAATAACCATAACCATGGTCTATACGAATATGTTTACCATAACCAGTAGAACTATTATCTGCTCGTTTTACCACTCCGTCTCCAGAGGCATAAACAGGTGTGCCACGAGGTGCAGTAAAATCCATACCAAAATGAAACTTTCTAACTTTAGTAAATGGATCTGTTCTGTACCCATAACCAGAAGCCATTCGTGTTAAATTTACATTGCTTACAGGCTGAATTGCTGGTATAGCTTCAAGAAATTTTTCTTTATCCTCAGCTAATTTGGCAATTTCATCTAGTGATTTAGATTGCACTACAATTGCTTTTTCTAAAATATCTAGACGTTTATTGCTCTCAGAAATTAATTGCGAATTATCAAACCCTTCATATTTCTTATAACGGTTTATACCTCCAAAACCAGCGCGTCTTTGTTCGTCTGGTATAGGATTGGCTTCAAAATAAAGTCTATAAATGGCATTATCACGTTCTTCAACGTTCTCTAGAGCAGAAATGGCATCGTCCATACGCTTGTTAATCAGTTCATATTGCAACTCCATATTTTGCAATTCTCTAGTCATTTGTCGCTCTTTAGGAGATTCAATGTATTGACTGGCAATAAAAAAAGATAGAAATCCAAATAGAGCAGCGCCAATTAAGAATCCCATAGCATACTTAAATGTTGTTGCCTTCTTACGCTTTATTTTGCGGTAAGAAAGGGTTTCAGAATCATAATAATATTTTACCTTACCCATGTTTGAATTTATGCTATTTTTGCAGCTAATAGGCACACAAGGTGTCTTATTGTACTTGCGAAACCATCAAACCTACAAAAATATTTTCATTACAAATTTAAAAAACTAATGGAATATATTTGCAGATGGTTCTCTCTGACCATAAAGGTAAATGAAAAATGGCAGAGAAAACATGAAAAATGTTTTGCAATTGTGGCAATTAAATAGAAACAAGCTAGTATATAGTATATGAAATCTCAAGAAGTTCGTGCTAAATTTTTAAATTTCTTTGAAGGAAAGATGCATCTCATTGTGCCATCTGCATCAATGGTTTTAAAAGATGATCCAACCTTAATGTTTGTAAACTCTGGTATGGCTCCGTTTAAAGAGTATTTTTTGGGGAATGCAGATCCTAAGCAAAACAGAATTGCTGATAGTCAAAAATGTTTACGTGTTTCTGGTAAGCACAACGATTTAGAAGAAGTAGGATATGATACGTATCATCATACACTTTTTGAAATGTTGGGTAACTGGAGTTTTGGTGATTACTTTAAAAAAGAGGCAATTGCTTGGGCTTGGGAATTGTTGACTGAAGTTTACGGTATTGATAAAGATATTTTATATGTCACTGTTTTTGAAGGTAGTGATGATGCAGACAATTTAAAAATGGATCAAGAGGCATACGATTTATGGAAAGCACTTATTCCAGAAGACCGTATTCTAATGGGAAATAAAAAAGATAATTTCTGGGAAATGGGTGACCAAGGTCCTTGTGGACCTTGTAGTGAAATACATGTAGATATTCGTTCTGCTGATGAGAAAGCTAAAGTCGATGGTAAATCTTTAGTGAATATGGATCATCCTCAGGTAGTGGAAATCTGGAACCTCGTTTTTATGCAATACAATCGTAAAGCAAATAAATCACTAGAAGCTTTACCGAATAAACACATTGATACAGGAATGGGTTTCGAACGTCTATGTATGGTTTTACAAGAGGTGCAATCTAACTACGATACAGATGTTTTTACTCCAATTATTCGTGAGATTGAAACGATAACCAATAAAGATTACGGCAAGGAAGAAAAGGCAGATGTTGCAATTAGAGTAATTTCTGATCATGTTAGAGCAGTAGCGTTTTCTATTGCAGATGGTCAGTTACCAAGTAATACAGGTGCTGGTTATGTTATTCGTAGAATTTTGAGACGTGCTGTTCGTTATGGATTCACATTCTTAGATAAAAAAGAGCCTTTTATTTATCGTTTGGTTGATATCTTAACGAAAAAAATGGGAACTGCTTTCCCAGAATTGAAAGCACAAAAGCAATTGATTGAAAATGTAATTAAAGAAGAAGAAAGTTCTTTTTTAAGGACTCTAGATCAAGGTTTAATAATTTTAGATGGAATTATTAAAGATTCTAAGACTAAAGAAATTCCAGGTGCTAAAGTATTTGAACTTAAAGATACATATGGTTTTCCGGAAGATTTAACAGATCTTATTCTTCGAGAGAAAGGATTCACCTACAATGTTGAAGAATTTAAGAATTCACTTAAAGCACAGCAAGGTCGAGGACGTGAAGCATCTGAATTAAAATCGGACGATTGGACTATTTTACATCATGACGAAGTAGAAGAATTTATAGGTTATGATACACTTGAAGCACATGTGAAAATTACACGTTATAGAAAAGTAACCTCTAAAAAAGATGGCGAAATGTATCAACTTGTGTTCAATATAACACCATTTTATCCTGAAGGTGGTGGACAAGTTGGTGATAAAGGCTATTTAGAAGATGAACATGGTGATGTCGTTTACATATTAGACACAAAGAAAGAAAATAACCTTATTATTCATTTTACTAAAAACTTACCAAAACATAATGATGAGGTTTTAAAAGCCGTTGTAGATTCTAAACAACGTAATAGAACAGAATGTAATCATACAGCAACACATTTATTGCATCAAGCACTACGTGAAGTATTAGGAACACATGTAGAGCAAAAAGGCTCAGCTGTAAACTCTAAGTATTTACGTTTCGATTTTTCACATTTTTCTAAACTTACAGTAGAAGAATTACGAGATGTAGAGAATTTTGTTAATGCTCGTATTGAAGGTAAGTTGGCTTTGCAAGAAAATAGAAGTATACCAAAAGAACAAGCTATTGCAGATGGCGCAATGTCTTTATTTGGTGAGAAGTATGGAGATATAGTTAGAAGCATTCGTTTTGGTCAATCCATAGAACTTTGTGGAGGTACTCATGTTGATAATACAGCAGATATTTGGCATTTTAAAATTACTGCAGAAAGTGCTGTGGCATCTGGTATTCGTCGTATTGAAGCGATTACTAATGATGCTGTGAAAGATTTTTATTTCGAAAATAACAGAGCATATTTTGAAATGAGGGATTTACTCAATAATGCAAAAGAACCAGTAAAAGCTTTACAAAGTTTACAATCTGAGAATACGGATTTAAAGAAACAAATAGAAAACTTACTTAAAGACAAGGCAAAGAACATTAAAGGCGAACTTAAGAATGAGTTAACCGAAATTAATGGTGTTCAGTTTTTAGCTAAGAAGTTAGATTTAGATGCTTCAGGAGTTAAAGATGTCTGTTTTGAATTAGGAAGTCAGTTTGATAATCTCTTCTTATTATTTGGAGCTGAGAACAACGGAAAAGCAATACTTTCTTGTTACATATCAAAAGAATTAGTAGCAAGTAAAGATTTAAATGCAGGTACTATTGTAAGAGAACTTGGAAAACACATCCAAGGTGGAGGTGGAGGCCAACCGTTTTTTGCAACTGCAGGAGGGAAAAATCCTGCAGGTATTGACGAGGCTTTGAAGGCTGGGAAGAATTATTTATAATCTTTTTGTCATTCCGCACTTGATGCGGAATCCACTATGAAACTACAAACACAAATACCATTAAGTAAACAATCTCATAATCAATTTAATTATGATTCAGAGGTGTTGTTATTAGGTTCATGTTTTTCTGAAAATATAGGCAACAAATTTGAGTATCATAAATTTCAATCTACAGTAAATCCTTTTGGAATTTTATTTCATCCATTTGCTATTGAAAATCTTATTACAAGAGCAATCAATAAGGATTGTTATTCGGAAGACGATTTGTTTTTTAGTAATGAACAATGGTGCTGTTTAGATGCACATTCAAAACTGAATCGTATTTCAAAAGAAGAATTTTTAACAGGATTGAATAATCAGATTGATAAAACACATGCACAACTTAATAACGTGTCTCATATAGTTATTACTTTAGGTACAAGTTGGGTATATAGACATATCGCTTCAGATGCTATTGTTGCAAATTGTCATAAGTTACCTCAAAAAGAATTTCATAAAGAGTTATTGTCTGTTGACACCATAACAAAATCTCTAGAAGCTATTGTAAACTTGGTTAAAAGTGTTAATCCAAAAATTACATTTCTATTTACCGTTTCACCTGTAAGGCATATAAAGGATGGTTTTATTGAAAATACTCAAAGTAAGTCGCATTTACTTGCAGCAATTCATCAGGTAATAGAACCAAGAAAGCAGATTCATTATTTTCCGTCGTATGAGATAATGATGGACGAATTAAGAGATTATCGTTTCTACAATGCTGATATGATTCATCCAAGTCAAGTAGCTATTGATTATATCTGGAAAAAATTTAAAAACGTTTGGTTGTCTGAAGAAGCTTTAAAAACTTCTGAGGTTATTGCTTCAATTCAGACTAGGAAAGCACATAGACCATTCAATTCCGAATCTAGCGCACATGAGCAATTTTTGACAAAACTTCAGACAGAAATTGATGATTTGCGCATAAAATATCCACATATCTCTTTTTAAATCGCATTTAATTATCTGAAAACCAAATACTTGTAAAAATATACGCAATTCATCGTATGTTTTGCCTTTGTCTTATTGTTCAAATTTGTGGTATTAATAACCAATAAATAATTCAACAATGAGAAAATTAAACCAAATTATGTTACTTGTAATGACAGTATCATTAGTAACATTCACATCATGTTCAAGCGATGACGACAATGATGGAGGTAACAACAATGTAGATGAATTTTTAACAGCTACTGTAGATGGTACAGCTTTCGCTGCAGCGCAAAGTCCTGCTGTAATTGTAGGAGCACAAAGTACAAATGGCATTTTATCTGTACAAGGTGGTACTAATACGGGTAACACAATTAGTATGGCTATAAATGGATATACTGGAGTTGGGACCTATACTACTGGTGATGTTATTAATAACACCAACTTTATTCAGTATTTAACAATTAGTGGAACCACACCAAGTACTTGGGCTTCTGGTTTAGCATCAGCAGCTTTAGGAACTTTAATGCCAGGTACAATAGAAGTGACTTCTGATGATGGAACAACAGTAGAAGGTACGTTTACTTTTGAAGGTTATAATGGTGGTGATATGACCACTAAGGTTGTAACTAATGGAGAATTTAAAGCAAAACTTGATTAATACTTTTTATTATGAAAACGCTATTAATTCAAACACACAAATTAATGATGTTTGCACTTCTTTTGAGTGCAGCATCATTGTTTGCTCAGAAGGCAGAAGCGCCAGATCATAATTTTGATTTAGGAGCTAAGATTAATGATATGACAATTACTGAAGGAGGGACAGTAGTTGTAGCCACAAACGATGGACTTGTAGGTTTAAAGCCAGGACAAGATGGATTACTATTTAATTTTACTGAGTATGGTAAAGTAAAATCTGAAGAATTAAATTTTGTACCTAGAGCTCCTTATGTAGTTGTTGGTCAAACAGGTTTTGGTGGATTGCAAACAAAGAGTGCTGTCATTGATTATATGTCTGGTAAAACCTTGTTTAGCACTGAGAAAAATGGTTGGAAAGCTATTGGGATGTCTCAAGTATTAATGCCTCAAAACATGCTTATAGTTAGTGGTCAACGTAGAGCTTCAGAAAAGTATGCACAAGCAGTTGCTTTGTACGATTTAAATACAGGAGAACAAGTGAGTTTCTATAAATTTAAAGGCTCTCGCCAAGCAATGGGCAAGCCTTTAGTGCTAAAAGATGGAGTTATCATTCCGACAACAAAAGGCTTAATGAAAGTAGATATGAATTCAGGTAATGTGCTTTGGGAAAATGAACTCAAATACATTGGTTGGATGGTTGCAGATACTTCAGAAAAAGAGATTTATGCTTTTGCTTCGACATCTAACAAAAAGAATACAAAAATTTATAAGCTTAATGCTAATGGATCTTTAGCTTGGGCAGATGAAAGAAAAGTAAAAGGTAATATTTCTAATTTTCAAATATTACCTCAAGGATTAGCTGTGGTTAGTGATGTAGCTGGAGGTAGTGGTACGTTTGCAGCAAAATCTGAATCTAAAATTGCACTCTTGAGCGCATCTACTGGAGACGATCTTTGGGAGAAAGCACCAAAAACAAAGGGCTATGTACAACATTTCTATATTATGGATGATGGCATTTTGTTTGGAATTCAATCTGGAGGAATTAATAAAGTATCATATGAAGGTAAAGCATTATTTAAAAAACCATTAAAGACTGGGGAGAATATACTAACTATGGCTTTAACACCACAAGGTTTAATTTATATCACTTCAGAGGATGCAAATATTGTTAATCTTGAAACTGGAGATCAAGTTTGGTCAAAGCCTTTGAAATTTAAAAGAGCTGATGTCGTAAGCTCTACTTACGACCAGAAGAACGATAGATATTTAATTGCCGCAGATGAAAAACTATATAGCATTGATGCTAATTCAGGTAATTCAGAATTAATTAGCGAAGCTAAATTTGAAGGTAAAGAAGATCCGACTTCTGTAGAAATAAGAGATGATGGTATATTATTGACTTCAGCTCAAAATATGATGTTATTAGATTGGGATGGTAATAATTCTTGGCACGAGTATAAGCGCGCACCTGGTAAAAGTGCTTTTGGTGCAATCTTAGCTGGAGTTACAGCCGTTGCTGCTGCTACAGCTTCAGTATCGGCAACTATGGAAGCGCAGCAGTATAGAAATCGAATAGGTCAATATACATCTAGAGGTGAAAATTTAAATGATTTTGCTCAAGGTATGGCATCTGCAACTGGTGCTTCTATAGCGGAGATGCTTAAACGTTTTAAAGCAACTTCTGCTACCCAAGATGCTCAATTCGTATTAACCAAACTAGAAGAAGGTGTTGGTTTAGTAAAGCTCAATAAAGATACTGGGACAGTTGAAAAAGAAATACTCCTTAAAGACAAAAAACCAGTATATAAAGTTGATGAATTTGGAGGTTATTTATATTATAAGCTCAATGATAAAACGATTTATGCTTACAACCTTAATAAATAAATCTTGTTGTTGAGATTTGTTATGATTAAGCGTAATTCCCAACCAATTACGCTTAATCTTTTTAAATTGTATCTTAATCGAATAAAAAGTAATCGACTCATAAATAATCATATATTAGTAATGCTATTAATCAATTTTTTTAAAAAGGCATCAGTTATACCTTCTGTTATTAAAAACAGAATGTATCTGATGCTTTTTTTATTTTTTATTACAGGAGGTTTGTTTGGGCAATCTAATAAGCAGATAGCAGATAGTATTGTTGCAAATGCAAAGCTTAATAATTCAGATTCATTAGCTATTCAAATTATACACAGAGATTTCTTTAAATATTGCTATTCTAAACCAGAAGTTGCACGTGGTTTAGCTGATGCATCAATTGAGCTTTGCGATAAACGAGGAGATGATTTTTTAATGATTAGAGCCTTATTAAGACATGGTATTTATTATGATATCATTGGAAAAAAAGATAGTGCTTTATTAGATTATAACAAGGCATATAAGATAGCAAACAAGATTGATGATATAGATGGTAAAGCTTCAGTGTATAATAATAAAGGTCTAATTTATTGGAACTCTGAAAACTATAATGAGGCGATGGAAAACTATCTAAGTTCTCTAAAAATATTTGAAGAGACAGATAACAAAAAGAGTCAAGCCAATAGTCTAAATAATATTGGTTTATTATTAAAAGAATTGAAGCGTTATAAGGAATCAAAAAATTATCATATCAGAGCATTAAAACTAAGGAAAAGTATAGAGGATACTTATGGTGTTGGTGCATCTTATACTAATCTATCTCAAGTTTATTCTTATATAGATTATCCCGATTCAACTATTTATTATTCGCACAAAGCGTTTAAAATAAAAGAAAAAATAGGAGATAAAAGGGGATTAGGCATTGTTTATAATAATTTAGGGCAAGAGTATAACATTCTTAAACAATTTGATTCTTCCGAATATTACTTAAAAAAAGCAGATAAGATTTATGATGAACTCAAATCTAAAAAATTAAAAGCAACAAATAGTTCAGCTTTAGGTTCAATGTATTTTAATTCAGGGAATTTTAAACAATCAATAAAATATTCAGAAGCCGCATTAAATTTTACTTCTGAAGATGAAATCTTCACACAATTTAAGATACGCAGGAGATTAGCTTATGCATACATGAATTTAAATGCATATAAAAACTCAGTAGATAACTTTGATATAGCTTTAACTTTAAAAGATTCTATAGCAAAACAAAATGAAGTCGTTGCAACTCAAGAGGTATTCGAAAAATATCAATCAGCAGAAAAACAAAAGCAAATCTTAATTCAACGTGCAGAGCTTGCAGAACAAGATCTTATTATTCAAAAGCGCAATTATCAAATTTATGGACTTCTTGGTTTAGCTTTAATATTAGGTTTAATAGGCTATCTTTTTTACAACCAGCAGAAATTAAAAAACGCACAATTACAAAAGGAAAATGAGTTAAAAGATGCTTTGTTAAAGATTGAAACTCAGAATAAATTACAAGAACAACGTTTAAGAATTAGTAGAGATTTACACGATAATATTGGAGCGCAGCTCACTTTTATAATTTCATCCATAGACAATTTAAAATATGGTTTCGATATAAAAGATGAAAAATTGAATACGAAGCTCGAAACGATAAGTGACTTTACTTCTGGTACTATTTATGAGCTCAGAGATACTATTTGGGCAATGAACAAAAGTGAAATTACTTTTGAAGATTTACAATCTCGAATATCTAATTACATAGAGAAAGCTCATCTGTACGATTCTAATATTCGTTTTGACTTTAATGTTGATGATAGTGTAGATGTGAATAAAAAATTCACTTCGGTTGAAGGCATGAATATTCATCGCGTAGTACAAGAAGCTATACATAATAGTTTAAAATATGCTAATGCAACCACAATTGAGGTTGAGGTGTCTAAAGTTGTATCTAACCTTGTGTTTAAAATTTCGGATAACGGAAAAGGATTCGACATTACTAATGTGAAAAGAGGTAATGGTCTCAATAATATGGAAAAACGAGTTCGTAGTATTGGAGGTGAAATAGTGATTATTTCTAAAGAGAATAGTGGGACAGAAATAATTGTAACTATCTAGGTCTGCAAAAAAGATTATATTCGAGTGTAAATTTTAAATATGATAATTATGACAGAAATTTTGGCAGCATTTATGATTTTTTAGGAACCCTTGGAGGGTTAAGTGATAACCATTCAACTGATATAAATGATTATGATATTCAGGTTGAACAGTCTGAGTCCTCATCACAAAGAAAAGGAAGAATAACTTTCAAAGCAAAAGAAGGTGCTACTCTCGCTCGCTAAAACTATCGAGTATTTAAGAATTAGTAAAATCCAAATACTTTTAAGTTTTTGGATTTTTATTTAATACATTAGACATAATTAAATGAGAACATTATACGTTTATTCCATTTTATTTTTCTGTTTTTTTAGACTTCATGCTCAAAGTTCTTTACGTCTAGATAGTTTACTAAATGAAACAAAAACTAATACAGGTCGTGAGTTGGTTAAAACTTACAATGAAATTTCTTGGGAATATAGAAACTCAGATACAGATAGTGCTTTAGTTTATGCAAATAAATCTTTAAAAGTTGCCAATTCTATTAATGATAAGCAAGCTATCGCAACAGCTTATAATAATATTGCAAGTAGTTATGAGGCGGCTTCTAAAATAGATAGTGCGCTTACATATCATCAAAAAAGTTTAGATCTAAAGTTAGAAATTAAAGATACACTTGGTATAGCTAATACTTTGAATAATTTAGGAATTATCTACGACACCAAAGGCAACTATTCTAAAGCATTAGAAAACTATTTTGAAGCCTTAAAAATTTACGAAAAGCACTCCAAAGAGTTTGATAAAGTGCCAATGGTTTATGTCAATATAGGCATTGTTTATAAAAAGCAGAAAGAGTATCAAAAAGTTATTGACTACTATAAAAAAGCACTCAAAATATATAAAGAGAATAGCTATTTTATCGGAGAAGCGATTACTACTGGCAATGTTGGATCTGTATTTTTAAATCTAAAGAAATATGAAGAATCTATTAGTTATTCTCTAAGAGCTGAAAAATTGTATGACAGTTTAGGTTATTCTCGCTATAAACCATACATGCGCGTAAATATTGCTATAGCTAAGGATAGTTTAAAACAATATGAAGATGCGAAAAAAGACTATTTAACATCAATTGTAGCTTTTACAAAAGACAATAATCTTTACGAATTGTCAAATGCCAAAGTAAGTTTAGCTCATAACTATATAGTGAATAAGAATTATTCTGAAGCCAAAAATCAACTAAATGAAGCTATAAAAATTACACGAGATAAAAATTTTAAAGAATTTGAAATAAAGGCTTTAAAGTACTTGGCAGAAGTGGATGCTAAAACTGGTAATTATAAAAATGCTTTTAGTTATCTCAAAAACTACACAACACAAAAAGATAGTGTGTTTGAAATCGAAAAGACCAAAACTATTTTTGAGCTCGAAGCTAAATATGAAAACCAAAAGAAAGAAAAAGAAATTCTAACACAGCGTGCAGACTTAGCCGAAAAGAAATTAGATCTTAGTAAAAAAAACAATTACATATTAGGTTTGTGTGCATTAGCAATAGTTTTAATGCTATTAGGT
>NZ_JADGDZ010000032.1 GCF_016744625.1 Winogradskyella sp. | reverse complement strand
ATACTAAAGCAATTAGAATAAAGAATCCAACAACTTGTGCTCGTTCTAGGAACTTTTCGCTCGGTTTGCGACCAGATATCATTTCAAATAACAAAAACATTACATGTCCACCATCTAACGCTGGTATAGGCAATAAGTTTAAAATAGCAAGCATAATAGATAAAAACGCTGTTAAACCCCAAAAATATGACCAACTCCAAACTGGCGAAAACTGATCATAAATAGCCTTAAAGCCACCTAAACCTTTATAAGCTCCTGTACTTGGACTAAAAATCGCCTTTAACTGATCAAAATAATTACTAATCGTTTTTGTGAATTTACGTCCACCAGCTGCAAAGCTTTCTCCAAAAGTATATTCTTTTCTAAAAATATTATAATAGCCTAATTCCTCAAATCTAGTAGGATTAACATAACGTCTAATGCCAAATTTCCCTTCTTCATCTATAGCTAATTCCTTTTTAATAGTTGTATTATCCTCACGTAAAATTTCAACAGAAACTGTGGTGTTGTTTAAACCACTAGTGACGTCTTCAAGCTCATCAAAATACCTTAAAGGCTTACCATTAATACTTGTAATTACATCTCCAAGCTTTAAATCTTTTTTAGCATTTAAAGACGTATCTGCTACTTCACCTACCATAAAAGGCACACGGTATTCGAAATTATTTTTACTCTTACTTGCAGAATATTGTCCTAAAAAATCTTCTGGTAAATCAATAACTTTTTCTTCGCCAGCTCTATTAATCGTAATTGATTCTGCACTAATAAGGTTAAAACCAATATCAGAATCGTTAACAATAGGTGTATCGTTAATCGCTAAAACCTTATCTCCAGTTTTAAAACCCATCTCTAATAAAGCGGGATTATCTATCCAATACCCATCTTTAAGACTGTCTACTTTTACATCAGAATCTCCGTAAGCAAAAGATATAGCTACATAAATAACGTAAGCTAAAATAAAGTTTACTGTTACACCACCTAACATAATTATGAGACGTTGCCAAGCTGGCTTAGAACGAAATTCCCATGGTTGTGGTGGTTGTGCCATTTGCTCTTTATCCATGCTTTCGTCGATCATTCCAGCAATTTTCACATAACCACCAAGTGGTAACCAACCAATACCATAAGTTGTTTCACCTATTTTCTTTTTAAAAAGCGAATACTTTACATCAAAAAAGAGATAAAATTTTTCAACTTTAGTTTTAAAAAGTTTTGCTGGTATAAAATGTCCAAGCTCGTGCAATACAATAAGCAAGGATAAACTGAGTAAAAATTGAGATATCTTTATTACAAATTCCATGAAGTCATTTTCAAATTTCGATTGACAAAAGTAAGGTTTTAAAGCAACTTAGAAAATAATTGTATTTCTATTCGATTTATTTTTAACTCCGATTTATAAATCAACCTATTTATATTACATTTTTGTGTTAAAAGTATCCTTAAAAATTGACTCGAATCGTACCTTTGTAATCCTAAAATTAAATTACAAAACAATGTCCTTTCTTTCGTTTTTTAAAGGTTATAAAAACTTTGGAATCTTCTTTTCTATTCTATGTATAATTATCATTGCTATTATATACAATGTATTAAATGTAAAGCAGCCTCTACCAATATATCAGCCAGCTATGGTAAGTGAAGAATTGGTAGATAGTACTATTCAACATCAAAAAAAATATCATAAGATTGGAGATTTTAGCTTAATCAACCAAAATGGGGAAACCGTAACTCAAAACAACTATAAAGACAAGGTTTATGTTGCAGATTTCTTTTTTACAACTTGTCAAACTATATGTCCAATAATGACGGATCATATGTGTCAAATTCAAAAAGAAATTATTAACGATGAAGACATCATGTTACTTTCTCATTCTGTTACACCAAAGATTGATAGTGTCGCTCAGTTAAAAAAATATGCCAAGAAAAAAGGTGTTATTGACCGAAAATGGAATTTAGTTACTGGAAATAAAAAGCAAATCTATGAGCTAGCTAGAAAAAGTTACCTAGCTGTAAAAACAAATGGCAATGGAGATGAGTTTGATATGATCCATACAGAAAACTTTATGCTTATTGATAAGAAACAGCAAATTAGAGGGTTTTATGATGGCACTCAACCAGAAGATATTGAAAGACTTTTGGAAGATATCAAAACCTTAAAATACTTTGGAGGTTACTAAAAAAGTCAAAGCCTACAAATAATTATTATCTTATTTTTCGTACTCATAAATTTCACTTACTTTTGCTTCTTTAAAATCAATCTAAATAAGAATAAGCTTGACACTTGCAGATTTAAAGCGTGGACAACAAGGTATTATAACAGATGTATCTTCTATTCACATTCCATTAAAACTTCTCGAAATGGGTTGCCTACCTGGTAATTCTGTTGAGCTTGTACAAGTTGCTCCTTTTGCTGACCCAATGTATTTAAACATCAATGGTTCTCATTTAGCGATTAGAAAAGAGACTGCAATTCATATTCAAATAGAAACTACGAATGAGTAAGCAGATTAATGTTGCCTTAATAGGAAATCCTAATACAGGAAAAACATCTGTTTTTAATGCACTTACTGGGCTTAACCAAAAAGTAGGTAACTATCCTGGCATTACAGTCGAAAAAAAAGAAGGTATTTGCAAATTACCACGTGGTGTAAAAGCTCATATCATTGATTTACCAGGAACTTATAGCTTAAATGCTTCTTCGCTTGATGAAAATGTGGTGATTGAGTTACTTCTAAATAAGACTGATAAGGATTTTCCTGATGTTGCAGTTGTTGTAAGTGATGTTGAGAACTTAAAACGTAATCTTTTGTTATTTACTCAGATTAAGGATTTAGAAATTCCTACAATCTTAGTAATTAATATGTCTGATAGAATGGCTTACAAAGGCATTTCTCTAGATATAGAGTATCTCGAAGAGCAATTAGAAACTAAAATTGCTCTAATTAGTACGCGAAAAAATAAAGGAATTGATGGGCTGAAGGAACTAATCCGTAGTTATAAAGAGCTTTCCACAAAACCATGCATGGATGCCTCTTCAATAGATGTACCCTATTTTGATAATTTAAGAAAAGCGTTTCCGAATCAGTTATTATACAAGCTTTGGTTAGTAATTACACAAGATGTCAATTTTGGTAAAACCGATAGAAAGACTTTTGACAAAGTTGAAGACTTTAAGACCAAGTCTAAAACAGATTTAAAACGACTTCAACAAAAAGAAACTATAAAGCGTTACCAGTTTATTAACGAAACGCTTAAAAAAGGGCAAACTATTGACCTTAAATCAGCTAAAGATTTACGCATAAAACTCGATAGAGTTTTAACTCATAAAGTTTGGGGTTATTTAATCTTCGGAATTATTTTACTTACTATTTTTCAAGCTATATACGATTGGTCTAGCATACCAATGGATTTTATTGATAGTACATTCGCCTCATTAAGCGAGTGGACAAAAAACACTTTACCTGAAGGAGCATTTACAAATCTCTTAGCAGAAGGTATCATTGCAGGACTTGGTGGTATTGTTATTTTTATTCCTCAAATTGCATTTCTATTTCTATTCATTTCTATACTTGAAGAGAGTGGTTATATGAGTCGTGTAGTATTTTTAATGGACCGTATTATGCGACGTTTTGGTCTTAGTGGCAAAAGTGTTGTGCCTTTAATTTCTGGTACTGCTTGTGCTATACCAGCGATTATGGCAACTCGTAATATTGAAAGTTGGAAAGAACGCTTAATTACCATTTTAGTAACACCTTTTACCACGTGCTCTGCAAGACTTCCTGTTTATTTAATTATAATTTCTTTGGTTATTCCTGAAGGACGAGTTTTGGGCTTAAGCTATCAAGCATTAACCTTAATGCTTCTATACCTTATAGGTTTTGGGGCAGCAGTTGGATCTGCTTGGATTTTAAATAAAATACTTAAAATAAGAAGTAAAACATTCTTTATTGTAGAAATGCCTAACTACAAATTACCAATGTTTAAGAATGTCGCATTAACTGTATTAGAAAAGACAAAATCCTTTGTCTTTGGAGCTGGTAAAATTATTCTTGCAATTTCGATTGTATTGTGGTTTTTAGCTTCTTATGGACCAGGCGAAGACTTTAATAATGCAGAACAAATTGTAACTGAACAGTATGCCTCGGAAAGCTTAGATGACGATGAATTGCAACAAAAAATCGCATCTCATAAACTAGAACATTCATTTATTGGTATTGCAGGACACGCCATTGAACCTGCTATTAGACCACTAGGTTATGATTGGAAAATAGGGATTGCTATAGTTAGTTCTTTTGCTGCCCGAGAAGTGTTTGTTGGAACTTTAGCTACGATTTATAGTGTAGGAAATGATAAGGTTGAAACGATTACTAATAGAATGGCCAAAGAAGTCAATGTTAAAAGCGGAAAGCCTTTATTTAACTTTGCCTCAGGAATTTCTTTACTACTATTTTACGCGTTTGCAATGCAATGTATGAGCACATTAGCCATTGTAAAACGTGAGACCAATTCATGGAAATGGCCAATGTATCAACTCGTATTAATGAGTGCTTTTGCGTATATTGTAGCATTAGTAGCTTTTCAAGCATTAAAATAGATGAATACAGTTATTCAAAACATATTAGTTTTTTCTGTGCTAGCAATTGCGCTAATATTCTTAGTTAAAAAATTTGTCTGGAAACCTAAAAAAGCAAAAACCACCAAAGCTTGTGGAAGCGATGATGGCTGTGGATGTCATTAAAATCCTTTTGAAAAAAGGAATCTTATTATTATAAGCTTTTAGGCTTTAAAACAATTTCTAATTCATATTCTTTATCTGCAATATCATTTACACCTCCTGGATAAGGTGTTAAAGCAAATCCATAAATTTTAAAGGTTTTAGTGTTAAAGGCTAAATTGTTAGATTCCATAACACAGCCACTAGCATCAATTCTAATTTTTTTATCTTCAATAAAGTTTCCGTTTTTATAAATTGAAACTAAAACTTCTGCCTCACCTGCTCTAACGCACATCACATTTTTTGGACATCTAGAATCTACAACTACCTTCTTAAATTTTATTTCATAGTCTTCAAAAACAATTTTTTGCTGGTACCCGACAATCTTACTAATACTTAAAGAATCTTTTACAACTTGAACTTGCGCTTCTAACGTATAAAAAAGTGATGCGAAGCAGAAAATTAACGTGAATAGAATAGATTTCATAGATTAAATTTAATCATACAAATACCTAAATCATGCCACAATTAACAAAATATTAATTTTGATAAAGACGTTTGAATATGCTCATTATTGCAATATTTTATGTAAAATCAACATTATGAAATATTCAATTTTTCAATTATAAATTCACTAACTTTGTCATTGTGAGTAAACTATTTGCCATATCACTTTCTGCACTGATGCTATTTCAAAGTTTCAATATTGGAGCTGATGATATTATGCAATTAGACGAATTGATGGAACATGCTCAGTTTCACCAACAAGAATATGGCGATAATTTTTTTATCTTTTTATCCAAACATTATGGTGAACTAAAAGCAGAGCACAGTAAAAAACATCAGGAAGAGCAGAAAGATCATGAGGAATTACCTTTTCAATGTCAAGGTCATATGTCTTCGGTTGTAGCTTTTCTACCCTCAATTTTACCTTTTTATTCTAATGCTATTGAAATTATAGATACAACGGAATCTAATTTTCATTACTTCAATCTTTATTCGTCATTACACGAAAAAGAACTTTTACAGCCTCCCAAACAGGCATAATTCATTTTTATCAAATTTTATTTATTTCAACTTATTATACAATGAGTTGACACTATTTAATTCAATGAATTATGTTATCATATATTATAAAATTCAGTTTAAAGAATAAGCTAATTATTCTACTATTTACGTCATTTATTATTGCTTTTGGGTTGTATTCACTTTCTCAAATTTCTATTGGTGCAGTACCAGATGTAACCAATAACCAAGTACAAGTTATTACGACTTCTCGTAATCTTTCTACACAAGATATGGAACAGTTTATAACCTATCCTGTAGAATTAGAAATGGCAAATTTACCGAGTGTACAAGAAATTAGATCTGTTTCTAAGTTTGGTCTATCTGTAGTTACAATTGTATTCGATGATGACATCGGAACTTATCTTCCACGTCAACTCATTGCCGAAAAAATTAAATCCGCATCTGAGAAAATTCCAAAGGGATTCGGAGAACCAGAAATGGGTCCAATAACTACAGGACTAGGTGAAATCTACCAGTATATTTTAGATGTAGAACCAGAATATAAAGATGATTATAATGCTGAAGACCTGCGCACAATACAAGATTGGATTGTAAAACGACAGTTATCCGGAATTCCAGGAGTGGTAGAAGTAAATACTTGGGGAGGATTTTTAAAACAGTATGAAGTTGCACTAAATACAGACAAGCTTAATGCAATGAATATTACTGCAAAAGAAGTTTTTAATGCTCTCGAACTAAATAATAGTGTTGCAGGCGGTGGATATATAGAAAAGGTAAATCAGGCTTATTTTATTCGTGGTGATGGCTTAGTATCATCTCTTGATGATATTAGAAATATTGTAATTACAACCAACAATAGGCTTCCTATATATATAAATGATGTTGCCAAAGTTGGATTTGGAAGTGCAACGCGATTTGGTGCAATTACAGGAAATGGAGAAGGTGAAAAAGTTTTAGGACAAGTAATGATGCTCAAAGGAGCAAATTCTAAAGAAGTAATTGAAGCTGTTAAAGAACGTGTTAACTTTATTTCTAAATCATTACCAAAAGGCGTTTACATCAATGCCTTTTTAGATCGAAGTGAATTAATTGCTAAAACAACTTTTACCGTTACCGAAAATCTCATTTTAGGTTGTCTAATCGTTGTTTTTGTTGTGGTTTTATTGTTGGGTAATTGGCGTTCTGGTTTGGTCGTTGCTTCCGTAATTCCCTTATGTTTATTATTTGCAATATCCTTAATGTACATTTTTGGTGTAGACGCCAATCTAATGAGTTTAGGCGCTATTGATTTCGGAATTATAATTGATGGAGCCGTTATTATAGTAGAATTTATTGCCTTTCAGATTACAAGAAAACAAGTTGAGATTTCTGCTCTTAATAAAACAGAAGCACAAGCTATTAAAGATAAAATAACCTTTGAAAGCGCTTCAAAAATGATGAATTCAGCCATTTTTGGTCAACTTATAATTCTCATCGTTTTTATTCCTATTCTTTCTTTAAGTGGTATTGAGGGTAAGATGTTTAAACCAATGGCATTAACCTTCAGTTTTGCTTTAATTGGAGCAATGCTATTTTGTTTCAGTTATGTGCCAGTTGTAGCAGCATTAGTTCTTAAACCAACAAAATCAACTAAGAAAAATATTTCTGTGCGTTTAATGAATTGGCTTAATAAGCTATACGAACCAATTATTGATTGGGCTTTACAAAGCAAAAAATTTGTGCTTGGTCTTGCTGCTTTATTAATGGCGTTTTCATTTTACCTATTCACTATGATGGGAGGTGAATTTGTACCAACGTTAGACGAAGGTGATTTTGTAATTCAACCTGTACTTAAAACAGGAACTTCATTAAGTAAAACAGTAAAAATAACTACCAATATTGAAACTATATTAATCGAAAATTTCCCTGAAGTAAAACAAGTCGTAACCAGAATTGGTGCTGCAGAAGTTCCTACAGACCCAATGTCTATGGAAGAAAGCGATGTTATCATTACTCTAAAACCTAAAAGTGAATGGGTTTCTGCTTCATCTAAAGACGAACTTGCTAATAAATTTAAAGAAGCGCTTTCCATCATTCCCGGAATGGAAGTAGAATTTACCCAACCTATAGAAATGCGATTTAACGAGTTAATCACTGGTGTACGAGCAGATATTGCTATAAAAATATTTGGAGAAGATTTAGGTATTCTATCTAAAAAAGGAAGCGAAATAAAATCATTGATAGAAAATGTTGAAGGTGCAGCAGATATTATAGTCGAAAAAATAGATGGTTTGCCACAAATGAGTGTAAAATATAATCGCTCAAAAATTGCGCGCTATGGTCTTAATATTCAAGATCTAAATAATATGCTATCTATGGGGTTCTCTGGAAAAAACATTGGTAGTGTATTTGAAGGTGAAAAACGTTTTGACCTTGTCGTTAGATTAGATAAAGCAAAACGACAAGACATTGATAACATTAAAAACCTGTATGTAGATTTACCAAATGGAGGTAAAATACCTATGAGCGAATTAGCATCTATAACCTATCAAAAAGGAGCTGCTAAAATATCTAGAGATGACACCAAAAGAAGAATTGTAGTAGGTATTAATGTAAGAAATCGTGATTTGGAATCTGTTGTTAACGACATCCAAGCGCTTATAAATGAAAATATAGATCTACCTGTTGGTTACAATATAGCTTATGGAGGTCAATTTGAAAATTTACAAACTGCTAAATCGAGATTACTTATTGCTGTTCCAATAGCACTAATTCTCATTTTTGTGTTGCTTTACTTCGCATTCAACTCTATAAAAGAAGCGCTTTTAATTTTCTCAGCAATTCCATTAGCTGCAGTAGGTGGGATTCTATTACTTTGGGTTAGAGATATGCCTTTTAGTATTTCTGCAGGTGTTGGTTTTATTGCGCTTTTTGGAATTGCAGTACTTAATGGTATTGTTCTAATTGAGCATTTTAAAGAATTAAAAAATAAAGGCTATGATAATATGGAAACACTTATTAAACAAGGCACAAAAGACAGATTACGTGCTGTATTACTAACAGCTACAGCTGCTGCATTAGGATTTTTACCTATGGCTATATCTACAAATGCAGGTGCCGAAGTACAAAGACCTTTAGCAACTGTTGTTATTGGTGGATTGTTTACTGCTACCTTACTTACACTTATTGTTTTACCAGTACTCTATGCTTACTTTAATAGATTTAGTGATAAAAGTAAAAACTTAAGTCCTAACAAGTCTAGTTCAATAACATTACTGGTATTAATAGGCTTATGTTCTTTCAATTCATTTGGACAAAACAGCGAAAAAATACTTGAAGATCTTATAACTATTGCTATTGAAAATAACTCTGGAATAAATGCCTCTAGATTAAAAGTTAAACAATCAGATGCGCTTATAAATAGCGCCTTCAATTTCGATAAGACTCAAATCTATTATAGCTATGATCAAAATAATATAGCCAATAATAACAAACCAATTGGAGTGTTTGGTGTACAACAAGATTTTCTATTTCCAACAGTTTATTCAACACAGAAAAAAGTGAATAAGGCAAGTTTAGATGTAGAGTCTTCAAATTATTCTATTAAAGAAAAAGCTTTAAAACGCAACATCACTTCATACTATTACAAGTATTTATATACTGTACAGAAAGAGCAGGTTTACCAAAAATTAGATAGTTTGTATCATAATTTTTCTAAAGTTGCACAAAGACGTTTTGAGCTTGGTGAAACTAATTATTTAGAAAAAATTACTGCCAAGTCTAAACAACGACGGGTTAATCTCAATCTTATTAAAGCAAAAGAAGATGTTACAATTGCCTATAATCAATTGATAAGCATCGTGCAAAATAAAGACAGTATTACTGTTGCTAAAATTCCTCTAGCAAAAGCCGCTTTAGATATAGTAAATATTAAAGAAAGTCCCGAAATAGCATATTATTCAAACACAATTTCATTATTAGAAACTAAACGTCGTTTAGAAAAACAACAATTATTACCAGATATAAGTTTAGAGTATTTCCTAGGAACCAATTCTGGAATAAATACCAACTTATATGGTTATCAGATTGGGTTAAAAATTCCAATTTTATTTTCAGGAAAATCTTCGAGAATAAAAGCTTCAAAAATTGCTAAGACTATTGCTGTTGAAAAATATCAGAATTTTGAAATAGAATTAAACACCAAATTTAATGTATTAACGTCTCAATTAAATCAGCACCAAAAAGCTTTAGATTATTATGAACAGGAAGGCGCTGATCTTTCAAATGAAATATTAAAAACTGCTAATAGTAGCTTTAAAAACGGTGAAATTGATTTTTACCAATACATCTTAAGTCTCGAAAATGCATACGACATTAAACTTAATCATCTCGAGAATCTTAATACTTACAACCAAACTGTAATTACAATAAATTATTTAACCTTTTAAAAACAACGTTATGAAATCTTTATATAAAATATTAACCGTTAGCACACTACTTATCTTTTTAGGATGCGGAAATTCAGAAAAAGTAGAGGAAAGTGATAGTGTACAAAATGATAATCGCGTCAAAATTTCTAAAGCCCAGTTTAATCATAATAACATGGCATTTAGTATTATAGAAGAAAAGGTATTTCCGACTGGCATTAAAGTCAATGGAATAATCGATGTTCCTCCAGAAAACAAAGCTGTTGTTAGTTCGATTACTGGAGGTTATATAAAAACGATTCCTTTATTGGTTGGTGATATTGTAAAGAAAGGGCAAAAAGTTGTAACAATAGAAAGCCCAGAATTTGTACAGATGCAACAAGAATATTTGGAAATAAAGGAGCAGCAAAATTATTTAAAATCTGAATTTGAACGCCAAAAAACAATGTTTAATGAAAATATTGTTTCTAAAAAAGTGTACTTAAAAGCAGAAAGTCAATACAACACTGCAAACGCTAAATACAGAGGTCTTAAAAAGCAACTCGCAATGTTAAACATTAGTTCGTCAAGGGTTGAAGAAGGTGTTTTTACATCTGTAGTTAACCTTTATTCTCCTATTAGTGGTAGTATAACCAAAGTTAACGCTTCTAAAGGTATGTATGTTTCTTCATCGACTTCAATACTAGAGATTATTGATAATAGTCATGTTCATATTGAATTATCCGTTTTCGAAAAAGACATTATGACTATTAAAAAGGATCAAAAAATTGTATTTAATATACCTGAGTCCTCTGATAAAAATTTTGAAGCTTCTGTGTATTTAGTTGGTACATCGATACAAGAAAATAGAACCATAATCGTACATGCACATCCTAAAGATGAGACACAAAAATTCTTAACTGGTATGTTCGTAAAGGCAGAAATTATTACAGATTCAAAAACAGTAATGGCATTACCTGAAAACACCATCGTAGAATCAGATAGTGTTTTTTATATACTAGTTTTAGATGAAGAAATCAACGACAACTATTATTTTAATCAATTAAAAGTTCAAACAGGAAATACAACAAATGGTTATACTGAAATAATTGATAATAATTTATTAGACTCTACAGATAAAGTAATTATTAAAGGTGCTTTCAGTTTAATTGGTAATGATTAAAAAATTAATTCGATAAGAGGAAATTCTTATCCTAAACCAACATCTAAAGTCATCATTACAATAAATCCACCTATAAAACCTAAAGTGGCTATATCTGTATATTTATCGCGTTGTGTCTCAGGTATAACTTCTTCTACCACAACAAATATCATAGCGCCTGCTGCAAATGCTAAAGCATAAGGCAGTATTGGTGTAAAGAAAGTCACTGCTAAAGCACCAACTACTGCAGCTACTGGTTCTACAATTGCAGATAATTGACCAAACCAAAAACTTTTAAATTTGCTAATACCATGGCGTCGCAATGGCATTGAAACTGCCAAGCCTTCTGGGAAATTCTGAATCCCAATTCCTAATGCCAGTGCTACTGCTCCACCAATTGTTGCTTCAGGAATACCAGCGGCAACTCCACCAAATAAAACGCCAACCGCTAATCCTTCTGGGATATTATGTAATGTAATAGCCAAAACTAATAGTGTCGTTCTTCTCCAAGGAGTTTTTACACCTTCTTTTTCATCTTCTTTAAAATTAATGTGTAGGTGAGGTAGAATTTTATCTAAACCAAAAAGAAACAAAGCGCCAAGAGCAAAACCAATCGCAGCAGGAATAACCTTTTCAAAACCTTCACCAGGACTCATTTCTATACCTGGAGCCAATAAACTCCAAAAACTCGCAGCAACCATCACTCCACCTGTAAAGCCAAGCATTCCGTCTAAAAGTGCGCGATTCATTCCTTTGAAAAAGAAAACTAACGAAGCACCAGCTGCTGTTACAATCCAAGTAAATAAAGACGCATAAAGTGCTCCTAAAACTGGATCTATAGATTCGAAATATTGGATAATACTTTCCATACAATTAATTTGTTTTTACGTATAAATTATTAGAAACGGCTTTTGATATATTAAGCTTAGTCTTGTTAATCAAAATTGTCATAGACTCATCAAACGATTCTTTGGCTATAACTTTTAAATGAGAACCTAAAGCGATTTGATGCTTGTCTAAATATTTTAAAAAATCAGCAGATGAATCGTTAACACCAACACAAATGCAATCTTCATTTAAACTTACTTTTGATAAGACAATCTTATCTGTTTTTTTAATATTTCCTTCCTTATCTGGTATTGGGTCACCATGAGGATCGTGAGTAGGAAATTCTAAAAAAGCATCTAATTCGTTAATGAGTTTTGGAGATTTAATATGTTCTAATTGCTCAGCAACATCATGGACCTCATCCCAACTAAAGTTAAGTTCATTTACTAAAAACACTTCCCAAAGGCGATGCTTTCTAATTACAGAAGCAGCACTAAATCGTCCTTGATCAGTTAAATTAACTCCTTGATATTTTTTATAAATAACAAGGTTTTTGTCTGCTAATTTTTTAATCATATCTGTAACAGAAGAGGCTTTAGTTTCCATTTTTTTAGCAATAGCATTAGTACTTACAGAGTCGCCTAAGTGTCGCTCTAAATGAAAAATTGCCTTTAAATAATTCTCTTCCGAAAACGTATTCATGATTCTTTAAACTTTATACAAATATAGTTTTATTTTAGTAATGTAAATAAATTTTTAGACTAGACTAAAAATTTATTTACCTTTGCTTCAAAAATTATTAATGATTTACAGGATAATTCTTATTATACTCGCTAGCATTCAAATTTCAAATGCACAAGAAACATATTCTATTTCTGGTAAAATAACAGCGGAAGGTCAACTACTCCCATTTGCTACTGTATATTTAGAAACAACACCTTTAGGTACCGCAAGTAACTCGGAAGGAAATTATAAGTTAGATGGCATAGACTCTAGTACTTACACTATTGTGGTGTCCATGACTGGCTATATAACACAACGAAAAAAAATAAATATAAAAGCCAATACAGTACTTAATTTTGATTTAAAAACTGAATTATTAGACGAAGTAGTAGTCACAGGTACACGAACTTTTAAACGCAAAACCAATTCAGCTGTAATCGTAAATATTTTAAACAGTAAAAATCTAAATAGCCTACAAGCATGCAACTTATCTGAAGGCTTAAAATTTCAACCAGGATTGCGCGTGGAAACAGATTGCCAAACCTGTAATTATACACAACTGCGAATTAATGGACTTGGAGGAGGCTATTCTCAGATACTCATAAATGGTCGTCCAATTTTTAGCCCTTTAACAGGTCTTTATGGCTTAGAGCAAATCCCAACAAACATGATTGAGCGTATAGAAACTATTCGTGGTGGAGGATCTTCTCTATATGGTTCTAGTGCTATTGGTGGAGTTGTAAATGTGATTACAAAAGTTCCACAAACAGATAATTATGATATCAATTATACCTATCAAAGCATCAATGGTGGCGCAGATGACCATATAATTTCTGGAAATGCCACAGTAGTTTCTGAGTCAAAAAAAACAGGAATTTCTCTTTTTATAAATAATCGTAATCGCGATTTATATGATCATAATGACGATAATTATTCAGAATTAACAACACTAAAGAATAATTCTTTTGGTGCCAATTTCTTTGTCCTTCCAACAGAAAATCAAAAGTTAGAAGTTAATTTCAGTAAGCTTAATGAATATCGTTATGGAGGTGAAATGGTAGATAGTCCTGCATATTTAACACAGCAATCAGAAGAACGTACTCACGATGTATTATTAGGTAGTTTAGACTATCAAATTAATTTTAATAATGATAATAGCTCTATCATCACTTATTTTGCTGGCCAACAAACAGATAGAGATCATTATACTGGTATTTTTCCTGATGAGGATATTGATATTCAAAACCACATTACAAACCCTCCTTATGGAACTTCAAAAACAGTAACGCTACAAGGTGGATTTCAGTTTAATCATCGTTTAAATGATTTCCTTAATGGCAGTAATGTATTAACTTTTGGTTCTGAATATTTAGTCGATGATGTTGTAGATACTATTGAATCTTACAATTACAAAATAGACCAAACCACAAAGAATTTAGGTGCGTTTTTTCAAAGTGATTGGGAAATAACATCAAAATTGAATTTATTATCTGGCTTTAGAGTTGACAATAATAATCTGGTTGATAACCCAATTATAAGTCCACGTTTCTCACTTTTATATAAATCTGAATCTAATATTCAGCTTCGTGCAACTTGGAGTACTGGTTTTAGAGCTCCTCAAGCCTTTGATACAGATTTGCACATAGCATTTGCCGGAGGTGGTGTTTCTCGTGTTTCATTAGACGACGATTTAATTGAAGAGCGTTCTAATAGTTTTAGTGCCTCTATTAATTATGATAAGTCTTCAGAAAATTTTATTGCAGGTTTTACTTTAGAAGGGTTTTACACAAGACTTAAAGATGTTTTTTACCTAAACCCAATTGGTGAAGATAATTTTGGGCAACTATTTGAAAAACAAAATGGTGATGCGGCAGTAGTAAAAGGCATAACATTAGAGGCTAGAGCAAACTATAAAAAGAAAGTACAACTTGAGGCTGGTTTTACTATACAGACTAGTGAATTTGAAACAGCTGTAGAAACCATTGAAGGCTTAAGTCCAAAGAATGAATTTCTAAGAACTCCTAACCAATATGGTTTTGCAACATTAAGCATCATGCCAAATGAAAAATTTAACACCAATCTAAACTACGTTTACACTGGCGATATGCTTTTAGCACATTTTGAAGGCGCACCAGAACAAACAGTAAATGAGTATAAAACAACTCCTACATTTCATGAATTTAGCTGGCGAAGTAGTTATTTATTTGAACTAGATAATTTAAATACTGGATTAGAAATATTTGGTGGTATTAAGAACATCTTTAATTCGTATCAAAATGATTTTGATACTGGTAAAAATAGAGATAGTAATTACGTTTATGGACCAGGAATGCCAAGAACCTTCTTTATTGGGTTAAGGGTTAAATCGCTGTAAGCAATTATTTAAACCCACGCTCTTTCTGAATATGCTCATAAGCTTCTTGGACTTGTCTAAATTTAGCTTCTGCTCCTTCTTGATGCTCTTTACCTAAATGCCCAACTCTGTCTGGATGATATTTCTTAGCCATACGTCTGTATGCCTTTTTAACTTCACTATCTGGAGCTGCTTTAGTGATTTCTAATATTTTATACGCATTGTCAGTGGTATTATAAAACATTGCTTTAATGCTCTCATAATCTTTATTACTAATGCCTAAATAACCAGACATGGTGTAGATTTGCCTTAATTCGTCTTCTGTAACTAATCCATCTGCTTTTGCTATACCAAACAAAAAGTGAAGTAACTGCAAACGTGATGCATGATCCATCATTTGTTTAATTTGCTTGCAAACCTGTCTTGTAGATATATTTTGTTTAGTAATGCGCTTAAACAAATCAAAAGCATGATTAGCTCTCTGCTTACCATACATATTTGTAAACTGCTGACGTACAAAATCGAGCTCACGCTGATCTTGTTTACCATCTGCTTTTATAATTATTGAAGCTAATATCAATAAACTCACTTCAAAATCACCAGATTGAGTCTGTGGTCGCTGTTGTTTTCGCTGTGTTGGTCTTTGACGATAAGGATCTTGTCTTCGTCTTCCCGTTTGTTTTTCTCCTAGTAAAGGTGTTCCATTACCTGCTAAGTTATCAACAAAACTTCCTATCGCTAAACCAATAATTGCACCTATTGGTCCTCCAAAAGACCATCCTATCGCTCCTCCTACCCATTTTGCAAAACTCATGTGTTTAATTTATTTTAATTCATTTCAAATATACTATTTGTTAGTAGATAAAATTGTGTTTTTGTTACTATTCAAAACCAAAATAGTAGCATTCAAACTGCTAACTGAAGACTGAAGGCTGCCTGCTATTTTTAGTTATCTTTGCAATTCAATTTAGATTAATTAAAACATAAAAATATGTATCCAGCAGAATTAGTAAAACCAATGCGTGAGGATTTAACCAACGTTGGTTTTGAAGAATTACATACAACAGAAGCTGTAGATAATGCTATTGCAAAAGAAGGAACGACTTTAGTGGTTGTAAATTCAGTTTGTGGATGTGCAGCAGCAAATGCTAGACCAGGAGCTCGTATGAGTTTACAAAATGCGAAACGACCAACAAATATAGTAACTGTTTTTGCAGGTGTAGATAAAGAAGCTGTTGATGCTGCAAGAGCACACATGATTCCTTTTCCTCCAAGTTCGCCATGTATGGCCTTATTTAAGAACGGAGAATTAGTACACATGTTAGAGCGTCACCATATTGAAGGTCGTCCTGCAGAACTAATTTCAGAAAATCTTATGGATGCTTATAATGAGCATTGTTAAGAATTTTTGAAATATTAAAAATTTAAACCACGATTTTCATCGTGGTTTTTTAATTTTATGCCATGCAAAAAATATTAGCATACCCATTAACTGCCCTTTATTATATATGTTTTGGTTTAACTTTAGTTGTTTTTCATCCAATAGAATGGTTGTGCAACAATGTTCTAGGTTACCAAGCGCTTAAAAAAAGTGTAGATGCATTACAATTTTTTATAATGCGTAGTCTTAATGTTTTAGGCACACGTTTTACATTTAACAATCCACATAATATTCCTACCAATCGACCTTTAATCATAGTATCCAATCATCAGAGTATGTACGACATTTCACCAATTATGTGGTACATGCGTAAGCATCATGTTAAATTTGTTGCTAAACAAGAACTAGGAAAAGGCATTCCGAGTGTATCTTATAATTTACGTCATGGAGGTTCAGTTTTAATCGATCGAAAAAATCCACGCCAAGCGTTGCCTGCTATGATGAAATTCGGTGAATATATTGAATCTACTAATCGTGCAGCTGTTATTTTTCCAGAAGGCACAAGAAGTAAAGATGGTACACCTAAGCCTTTTAAAACTAAAGGACTCGAAATTTTAATGAAAAAAATACCTTCTGCATTAATTGTCCCTGTAACTGTTAACAATTCTTGGAAGATGTTGAGGTATGGGAAATTTCCGATGGGAATAGGAAATCATATTAAATTTACTGTACATAAGCCCATAGAAATTGCTAACTTTACAGATAAGACCGAACTAGTTCAGCAAGTTGAAAAAACAATTGTAGAGTCTATTCAGAATTAACCATCATAACACCATCAAGATGTCGTTAAAAAATATAAGGTTAGAAGTTATGCAGCATCTTGAAAAAGATGTAGAATCTCTTATCGAAAAATACTTAATTCCTGTCGAAAATATTTGGCAGCCTACAGATTTCTTACCAGATTCAACAAAAGATTCTTTTTATGAAGAGGTTAGAGAAATTAGAGAACTCTCTAAAGAATTGCCTTATGATTTTTGGGTGGTTTTAGTTGGTGATATGATTACCGAAGAGGCTTTACCTAGTTATGAATCTTGGCTTATGGATGTTGAAGGGATTGACCAAGTAGAACGTAATGGGTGGTCTAAGTGGATACGACAATGGACAGGTGAAGAAAACCGTCATGGAGATGTGCTTAATAAATACTTATATCTTTCTGGGCGTGTAAACATGAAAGAAATTGAAAAGACAACTCAATATCTAATTAATGATGGTTTTGATATTGGAACAGATAGAGATCCTTATAAGAACTTTGTTTACACTAGTTTTCAAGAATTAGCAACTTATGTATCACATAATCGTGTAGCAAAAATTGCTAAGGAAAAAGGAAACAAAAAATTAGCAAAAATGTGTAAAATCATTGCAGGTGATGAGATGCGTCACCACCATGCTTATTCAGATTTTGTAGAACGTATTTTCACTGTAGACCCAAATCAAATGATGATGGCTTTTCACCATATGATGAAACGAAAAATTGCCATGCCTGCACATTTCTTAAGAGAATCTGGTGACAAAATTGGAACAGCTTTCGAAGAGTTTTCTAACACAGCACAGCGTATTGGTGTTTATACATCTAATGATTATGTAGATATTCTTCAAAAATTAATTGACCGTTGGGACATTGGTAATGTATCTGGTTTAAATGAAGAGGCAGAGAAAGCAAGAGATTATTTAATGAAATTGCCTCCTCGAATGTATCGTTTATCTGAACGTATTAAAATACCTGAAAACTCATTTCAATTTAAATGGGTAGATCCTGCATAAATAAATTATGGAAACAATTGATATTATTAAAGCTACCATAGCTTTTGTAAAATCTGAACTTATAGACGCAGAAGGCGGACATGATTGGTTTCATATAGAGCGTGTTTACAAAAACACTTTACTAATTGCTAAACACGAACCTGTTGATTTAACAGTGGTCTCTTTAGCTGCATTACTTCACGATATTGCCGATCCTAAATTTCATAATGGAGATGAAACTATTGGTCCAAGAATAGCTAGCGAGTTTCTTTTAAAACATAATGTGGATAGTGAAATTATAGAACATGTAACTCAGATTATTGAAAACATGTCTTTTAAAAACTCATTTGATTTAAATCCATATTTCACATCTAAAGAAATGGAAGTAGTACAAGATGCGGACCGACTAGATGCTATTGGAGCTATTGGTATTGCTCGCTGTTTTAATTATGGAGGTTTTAAAGATAGAGCGCTCTACAATCCTGAAATTGTACCAAATCTAAATATGTCTAAAGCAGAATACAAAGCTGCTAAAGCTCCAACCATCAATCATTTTTACGAAAAGCTGTTATTACTGAAAGACAAAATGAATACTAAAACAGGGAGGCGAATTGCCTTAGAAAGGCATAAATATATGGAAGGCTTTCTTAAACAGTTTTATTCTGAATGGGAAGGAAATAAATAAAAAAGGGTGACTTTGAAATAATTTCAAAATCACCCTTTTTAGAAGTGTCTATTCAAATTATTGTCTGTAAGTATACGCTACAGAAAAAATACTTGTTTCAGTTTCTTCTTGACCTTGAAAGTTTTCATAATACTCAATACCAGTAACCGTTCCAGATACAGGGTAACTTACAGAATTATAAACGTAATCTGCACTCACATTATATACTGTTTCACCATCTTCATCTTTATAAACTATACCAGTGATATTGTTTAATGGAAATAATAATCTTGCTTGCACAGCTTGATTGCTTGAAGCATTACTCATAGTTAAATATAAATCAACATCATCTAAAACAGAGATTACTCCTGCTGCATCTAATGTATAGAAATATGGATTTGGATTAGCGTCGTAAGTAATTTCAGCTGTGTATTCAAGTTCCACCTCTACATCATTCATATAATCGTATTCATATTCTATGAATGTTATCTTTTTTGGGTTACCGTTACTATCGTATTCAGTAACTTCTCCAGTTTCAAAAGCATTATACGGAGATTCGTATAATTCTTCTATATCTAAATTATCTCCTTGACCGCTAATATTAGTTAGTGCGTTATTGTTATAAACAAAAATGCTACTTTCAATACCATCAGTAATGCTAGATACTCTATTGTTAGCATCATAATTAACAGTAATCGTAGTGTTCTCATCAGAATCTTGAGCAGATATAACGTCGATAGTTTCTATATATCTTGCTACAGCATCAGGATTTGCATCATCAAACTCATCTGAAGTAGAGTCGTTACAACCTATTAAAATAACTAGTAAAAGAAAGATAAAAGAGAAAGATTTTAATTTCATAATATTAAATTGATTTAATTGAGGCACAAATATAATTCGTAATAAGAAATAACCAAACACTTAACTGTATAATTGTAAGAAATTTACTGACATAAAAACAATTTATATTTTAGTTTTTTGTTTAAAATAGTTTCATTTGCCCAACTTTATATTGCTCATGCAGTTCTGTATTTAACTTTGGCATTCTTTTGTCTTTAAAATATTTGAGTCTTGCCAACTTCACTAAATCATTTATTTGTTTTGCTATTTGCCCTTCGCCTCGCATTCTAACTCCATATCTACTTTCATTAAGCGTGCCTCCGTGGCAATTCTCAATTTGATGTAGCACTTTATCTGCACGATCTGGTAGTGTTTTCTTTATCCAATCTGTGAAAATTTCGCCAATCGCTCCGTTTAATCTTACTATGGTATGCGCAATACTTAAAGCACCTGCTTCTGAAACTGCTTTTGCCATTGGTAAAATCTCATGGCTATTTATTGATGGTATTATTGGTGCCAACATTACATTAACAGGAATACCATTATCGCTTAATTCTTTTACAACTTGGAGTCGTCTTTTTATAGTTGCTGTTCTTGGCTCTAGAATGCGCCTTGTATCTTCTGACAATGAGGTTATAGAAACATTTACACTAATAAGATTATTTTCCGCTAACTGTTTTAAAATATCTATATCTCTTAGTATTAATACGTTTTTGGTAATGATTGCTGTTGGATGCTTATACTTTAAAAACATCTCTAAACATTGTCGTGTAAGCTCAAATTTTTTCTCTGCTGGTTGGTAACAATCTGTATTGCCAGACATTACTATGGTATGTGCTTTCCAGCTTTTCTTCTTTAGTAAATCTTCTAAAAGTTTTGGCGCATCTTTTTTTACTAAAATGCGTCGCTCAAAATCTAAACCAGCACTGTAGCCCCAAAATTCGTGACTATTACGTGCATAACAATAAATACAACCGTGTTCGCAGCCTTGATACATATTCATAGAATACGCCATACCTACATCTGGACTCTTCACTTTATTGACTATCGTTTTAGGAAATACATTAAGGTATTGCGTTTTGTTTTTGTCTGCAACTTCACCTTCTTTTTGGCAGAATTCTAGGAAATCATCTCGCATTTCGTAAGACAATTCAAAAAAACGGTTGTGGACATTTTGTTGGGCACCACGTCCCTTAATGATAGATTTAGAGCTCATAAATGGATAATTAAAAAAGTAGGACTTTAAAATTAGGCTTTAATTATTCTAAATGTTGTTAATAATGCGTTTGGTTATTCACAACTTTTGTGGGAATAGTTGTGTTATTTTTTGAAACATTTTATCTAACGTCAATTGTATACCAAATTATGCATTTAAGTAACTAATTTGGTCATCATACACGAATCTTAGAAAAAACCTATAAAAGCAATTAATTACATCCAACTTATTGCAAACTGACTTTTATGCTACTTGTTCTATTCGACAATTTTCACATTCTGGATGAGCACTAACAAAATCTGCTATTGAGTTTTTAATATGTTCAAATGAATCTCCGTAAAAATACAATCCAGTTTCTGTGTTGCCTTGCCAATACCGAAGAGTACTGTCTTTAATTCCAGCTAGTCTTCTTATTTCGATTGCTAAAACTTCAGAGTCAGAGCTTTTATAAACTTCATCTGACAGATTAATTCCGTCTAAATAAATTCCTAAACCTTCCTTTTCTCCAAACTCAATTTCTTGTTCTGTTTTCTCTATTATTAGTTTTGAGCCTTTTGGTGCTCCGAGTTCTTGTAATTTCTCAATGATTGCTTTTATTTGACCATCATTAACTTCATCAGAATTTAACTGAATTTCAACATCACAGTATTCCAGTTCTCCAGATTTCAATTGCATAGTTCCGCCACCAGTTACTTCTCCAATTCCATTCATTTGAAGAAATTCGTCTAATGGGTCTTCATAAATTTCTCCTCTATCAATTGGCATTACTTTATCATTCAATGTTGCAATAATAAAATTCCCTGAATATACTTCTTCTCCGGTTTTCTTTATACCGAAAAGTTTTTTAATGAAGTTCATATATTTGTTTAGTTTGTTTACAACTAACTATTTCCCAGGAAAGTCAGCCTTACGCTTTTCTAAAAATGCAGTGGTTCCTTCAGTAAAATCTTCAGTGCCAAAGCATTTTCCAAATTGCTTAATCTCTACTTTGTAACCATCTTTTCCGTCTTTGTAATTGGCATTAATTGCTTTTATAGCTTTACCAATAGCAACTGAAGAATTACGCATAATCTTACTTGCAATTTTTTCGCAAAGTGGTATTAATTCTTCTTGCTCAACTACGTGGTTTACTAAACCATAACTTAAAGCTTGGTTGGCATCTATCATACCTGCAGTCATTACCATTTCCATGGCTCTACCCTTACCAACTAATTGTGGTAAACGTTGTGTACCACCATAACCAGGAATAACTCCAAGTGATGTTTCTGGTAATCCCATTTTTGCATTAGTACTAGCTGCTCTAAAATGGCAAGCCATTGCTAATTCTAAACCTCCTCCAAGTGCAAATCCATTAACCGCTGCAATAACTGGTGTTTTTAAATTTTCAACAAAATCAAACAATAAGGCTTGACCTTGAGCCGCTAATTTCCCGCCTTCATTCACATTAAAATCTGCAAACTCACTAATGTCTGCACCAGCAACAAATGCTTTTTCTCCACTACCAGTAATGATAATAACTTTGGTGTCACTATCTTTATTGGCGTCATCAAATGCATCGTGCAATTCTTGGATAGTGTCTTTATTTAAAGCATTTAATTTCTTTGGTCTGTTAATGGTAATCGTTGTGATTCCGTTTGAATATTCTGATAGTATGTTTTCGTAGTTCATTAAATATTTATTTTATAAAAATATGAATTGTAACAAAACTGTCACATTGAGCGTAGTCGAAATGTTTTTTTGTTCTGAAGTTTCTCAACTATGCTCTAAATGATAGAGAAGACTTCTTTTGTTTATTCCTTCGGAAAAGCAACTGTAAATGTTGTCCCTTTTCCTTGTTGAGATGTAAAGGTAATACTTCCATTATAAGTTTCTACAATGTTTTTTACCATCGCTAAACCCAATCCCATTCCGCTAGTTTTAGTGGTAAATTTAGGCTCAAAGACTTTAGCCTTATTTTCCTCAGAAATACCAGAACCATTATCTTCTACAGTTATTTTAACCGTATCATCTTTACTAAAAACTCGAACTTCAATTTTTGGGTTTTCAGAATCTTCTGGTATTGCTTGAATACCATTTTTTACTAAGTTAGTTACAACTCTAATGAGCTGAGTTCTGTCTAACTTAGCAATGATTTCTTCTTCATCTGGATAGAAGGTAATATAGTGTTCATTAAAAATATCTAATGCTAACTTAACGATATGCACAACATTCAAAACTTCGCTCTTTTGAGCTGGCATCTTCGCGAAATTTGAAAATGCAGAAGCTATAGAACTCATTGTATCGATTTGCTGAATCAACGTATTACTATATTCTTCAACCTTTTGATGAATATTCTCATCTTCTGGATTAAACTTACGCTGAAAACTCTGAACGCTTAAACGCATTGGTGTCAAAGGATTTTTAATTTCGTGTGCTACTTGCTTCGCCATTTCTCGCCAAGCTTGCTCGCGCTCACTGGTCGCCAACTTTACAGCACTATCCTCTAATTCGTCAATCATGCTATTATACGAATTCACAAGGGTTTCTATTTCGTCACTAGAGGATTCAATTTCAATTTTTTTATTACGCTTTTCAAGTCTAATTTCATTCATTTTATCACTAATTGTTTTTAGTGATTTGGTGATGTATTTTGAAATGAAGTAAGCAAACACAATAGCAGCTAAAATCATTGCCAAATAGGCATAACCCAAACGCAATAAAAACTCATTAAGCTCCTTATTTAAAAAATCATCATTCTCTAAATATGGCAAATTCAAAATCGCTAGATTCTTAAACTTTTCATCCGTTATGTAAGTGTATGATGATTGAAATGTTTGTCCGTTTTCTTCGTTTTTAACTACATATCTATGCTCTAACGTATTAGACAGTGCGTTAAGAATTTCGGCATTTAAACAGTGTTCTGTTGTATCTCTTTGAATGATTCGTTTAGAACTCTTTAGCAATTGCCCTTCTAAATCGTAAAGGTTGATTTGCAAATTATGAATAGCATCAATATCAAATATTTTCTCTTTAAAAATTAGAGGAATATTTTCAGTGGTTACAGGATATGTTGTTTCTTTAAGTGCAAAATTTATACTGCGACGAATCGCTTTTTCTTTTCGTTCTAATCTTTCTTTGTGATAATCTTTTGCTTCCTCGTTATATTGATAAATAGTAACTGCAGCGATTAAAATTGAGGCCAATAATACTAATAGTATCATGGCCACAAATATTCTTGCTCTTAAGGATAGTCTTTTAATTTTCATCGAAATGCCCGAGAAATCGGGAATCTTTTAGTTCTATATAACAAGTTCTAAATATAGCAATAATCAAGCCAACTAGGCGTCTGGGTTTTTAGAGCGAATATTTTTATAAAGTTTAAAGCCCAACATAATAAGAATACCTAATACAATGATGCCAATAACTCCAAAAATCCAATTAATAGAACTCTTTAATATAACGAGAAAGACTACGGCAAAAAGAATAAACGTCGCACCTTCATTCCAGATACGCATAAAACTTGATGTCATTTTTACCTCATCTTTTTGAAGTTGTTTGAAATAGATATGTGTTTTATAATGATAAATAAATAGAAGTAATACAAAAGCTAATTTAACAAGCATCCAAGATTGTTGAAACCAACTTGGCATTAAAACCATTAACCAAATAGCAAATAGAGTAGCCAAAATTGCAGAAGGCCAAGTAATAATAAACCATAAGCGTTTTGCCATCAACTTTAATTGCTTTCCTAAAATCTCTTTTTCTGGAGATGGTTTATGAAAGGCTTCAATTTGATACACAAACAATCGTGGAATATAAAACAAGCCAGCAAACCATGTAATTACAAATATTAGGTGCAGTGATTTTATGTAGTTGTAGTATTCCATTAATCTTCAATAAATAAATAATTCAACTGCTTTTCATTAAAAGTAGTATTAAACGCTTTTACTTCATCATTCAAAATCGTATTAAAGGCATCTAATTGTTTTTTTATTTGTCCAGATAATTCATTCTTCACAGCAATATCTTGTTCTGTTGGTGCAAAATCTCCCATACTTACTAAGGAATTTAAATGCCCTAATTTATTCGTCAATTTAATCGGAAAGTTTAATGGATCCTGTCCACTTCTATTTTGAGTTTGATATAATTCTTTTTCAATATTAGACAATTGCTCTTCTAAGGCTTTAGCTTTTTCCACCAACTCCTTTACGTTATCATCCTCCTTGTATTGCTTTTGAAATGCTTCCAATTGTTTATTCACTGCTCTTATTTTCTTTATGGATTTATGTGCATCATCCATAGTTTTATTCACATCTTTTATAAAGTCGAATTGTTTTTGCATATCCGCTAAAGTACTTTCTGCTCTTGGGTCTGCTACAATAGTAAAAGGTTGTGATTGCTCTTCGCCGTTTACATTTAAACTTACTTTGTAAGTTCCAGGAATTGCTTTTGGTCCATTTAGATTTGCCCACCACAAAATCATGCCAGGTAAACGTTCTGCACCTTTATAAGACATGCTCCAAATATATTTGTTTGTGCCTTCTTCTACCTTTAAGGTATTTTCTTTTTTGTTTTTGGTGCTTACCGATTTTATGGTATCACCTTTCTGAGTCATATAAGTAAGTTGAACCTCGTCTTTTTCATTATAATTCTTAATATTGAAATACGTAATCACACCATTAGGGTGGTTAGTTCCTGAGGTTTTACTTCCTGCTCTACTTCCTCCTCGCATTCTATACGTGTCTTTTGGCTTGAAGAGTACATTTTGACTTAATTTGGCATTATATAATTGATGAATTAATGTTAAATCATCAATCATCCAAAGACTTCTGCCTTGAGTAGCTACAATTAAGTTATTGTCTTTAATTGTTAAATCTGTGATCGGTACAATTGGTAAATTCAATTGGAATGGCCTCCAGTCTTTACCATCATTAAATGAAATATACATGCCTGTTTCTGTACCAGCATACAATAAGCCTTTTCGTTTTGGATCTTCACGAACTACTCTTGTAAAATGCTCTTCGTTAATGCCGTTTGTGATTTTTGTCCAACTCTTTCCATAGTTGGTTGTTTTATATAAATACGGCGCAAAATCTCCTGTTTTATATTTTGTACCAGCAACATAACAAGTGCCTTCATCAAATGCGCTTGGCTCAATACTATTAATCATCATCCATTCTGGCATCCCTTTAGGAGTAACATCTGTCCAAGTCTTACCACCATCTTTAGTAACATTAATTAAACCATCATCACTACCAACCCAAAGTAAGCCTTCTTTTAATGGTGATTCTTGAGCCGCGAAAATGGTACAGTAATATTCAACTGATGTATTATCTTGAGTGATTGGTCCACCTGAGGATTTTAATTTTTCAGGATCATTGCGTGTTAAATCCGGACTAATTATGTCCCAAGATTGGCCTTCATTTTCGGTAACGTGTACATGTTGTGAAAAGGTATATAATCGATTTGGATTATGTTTTGAAAAAATAATAGGGAAATTCCACTGAAAACGATATTTCATACCTTCTGCACCATGCCCCATAGGATTGTCTGGCCAAACGTTTATTGCTCTAACAGTTCCTGTCTTGTGATTTCTTCTCGTTAAAAATCCATCATAACTGCCACCATACACAATGTCGTTATCTTCTGGATCTACTGCTATATGTGCAGATTCACCACCTGCTGTGCCTTCCCAATCATCTTCTGTAATAGCTCTTCCATTTGTTCTGTGCGGAATTCTAATCGTAGAATTATCTTGTTGAGCCACATAAATACGATACGGAAACGCGTTATCTGTTGTTACTCTGTAAAATTGAGATGTTGGTTGATTATGATACGTACTCCAAGTTTCACCTCCATCGTAAGTGACTTGTGCTCCTCCATCATCACCAATAATCATACGTTTTGGGTTTTCTGGTGCAATCCATAAATCGTGATGATCACCATGAGGTGCATTATATGTATTGAAGGTTTTTCCGCCATCTGTACTTTTATGGTAACGTACATTTAATACATAAACCGTATTTACATCTTCTGTATCCGCATATAATCTTGTGTAATACCAAGCACGTTGGCGCAGTTTTCGTTCACTATTGACTTGATTCCAAGTTTCACCTCCATCGTCACTTCTATATAAGCCGCCTTTATCTTTATTTTCAATAATTGACCAAACACGTTGGTTATTCAAAGGAGACACAGTAACTCCGATAATTCCCAAAGTCCCTTCTGGAAATCCCTTGTTCGTTGAAATTTCTATCCAAGTTTCTCCACTATCAGTACTTTTCCAAAGAGCAGAACCTTCACCACCGGAATTTAAACTGTATGGAGTTCTATTAATTCGCCAAGTTGATGCATATAATATTCTTGGATTAGTTGGATCCATAATTAAATCTACAACGCCTGCGTGTTCGTTAGAAAACAACGTTTTCCTCCAGGTGTTTCCTCCGTCTGTACTTTTATAAACACCACGTTCTTGGGTTGGTTTATAAATATTCCCTAAAACTCCTGCATAAACTATATTATGATTGGTTGGATGCACTGCAATACGTGGTACATGTCTTGAGTTTTTTAAACCTGAGGACTTCCATGTTTTACCAGCATCTTCACTTTTCCAAATACCATATCCTGAAGATACATTTCCTCTTACTGTTTTTTCTCCTCCACCAACATACATAACATTAGGGTCACTTTTAGAAACTGATATAGCACCTATACTTCCACCAAAAAAACCATCAGAAATGTTTTCCCATTGTCGACCTCCATTAGTCGTTTTCCAAATACCACCTCCTGTAGAACCAAAATAATAAAGGTTTGGTTGATTTGGTACTCCTGTAACAGCAGCACTTCTTCCACCTCTAAAAGGTCCAAGAAGTCGATACTCTAAAGCATCGTAATCGGATTCTTGAAAGTTTTGTGATTGAATATTTGTACTAAAAAACGCAAGTAGGAAGACTGCGAAAATGGTTGGAAATCTCATATTGAAAAGCGGTTAGTTATTCAAATTTAAAATTACGGATTATCCTCTAAATAAATTAGAAATTCAATTTATTAAGCTGTTGTTTCTGCAGTTGCCCATGCGTTAATCCATTTTGTTAGTAAAGCAACCCATTCGTCATCATCATTTAAGCATGGAATTGTTGTAAATTCTTTTCCTCCTACTTCGTGAAAAATCTCTTCACCCTCCATAGCAATTTCCTCTAAAGTCTCCAAACAATCACTTACAAAAGCAGGAGTTACAATAGCCATCTTTTCTAAACCATCTTTTCCAAAACGTTCAATAGTTCTATCTGTATAAGGTCTTAACCAAGGGTCGAATCCTAATCGAGATTGAAAGCTTGTCGAAAAAGTACCTTCTTCTAAATTAAGTTTTTCACCTACTAAACGTGTAACTTCCAAACACTGATGTCTATAACAAAACTCGTGTGCTTTAGATTCAGTTGCACAACAGTTTCCATCAATTTTACAGTGCGATTTTGTAATATCTCTTTTTCTAATATGACGCTCTGGAACACCATGATATGAAAACAACAAATGTTCGTAATCAACACCTTCAAGATGTTTTGCTACACTATTAGAAAGTACTTCTATATAATCTGGTTTGTTATAAAATGCTTTTAAATCTGAAATCTTTAAATTAGGAAAATGTGCTTTTCTAACCTCCTCTGCCAAAACTAAAATGGTTTCTGTTGTTGCCATTGCAAACTGAGGATACAACGGAATTAAAAACACCTCATCAACACCTTTATCTACCAATTCTTGTAGTCCTTTTTTAATGGTCATACTACCATAACGCATAGCCAAAGCCACAGGGAAATCAACTTGTTTCTGAATCTTATTCTGAAGTCTTTCTGAAATCACTATCAATGGGGAACCTTCTTCCCACCAGATTTTTTGGTAAGCAGCTGCCGATTGTTTTGGACGTGTATTTAAGATAACACCTTTTACAAGTGCTGTCCTAGCTGCAAGCGGAATATCAATAACACGCTCGTCCATTAAAAATTCTCCCAAATACTTTTTTACATCCTTTGGAGTTGGACTATCTGGTGAACCTAGATTAACTAATAAAATTCCTTTTGACATCGTTTTCTTTTTCAAGAGCAAAAATACAACTCTATACGCAATTGCTTACAATTCCATTTATTGCTTTTATTTGTAAAAACTCATTTTGATTTTTTTCTATTTATATCATCAAATATTTTTCAATTTTATTGGTTATTATATTAACAAGCATCGTCTATTCTATCTGTCTTTTATCGACTTTTAATGATTGTATATGGCTGTTTCACGTATTTAAATATCTTTACAAGTCTTGATTATAATTTTTTATGAAAAAAATCACTTCGTTATTTCTTATTTTATTTTCAGTGGTTTGTTACTCGCAACAAAAATACCAGAGTTTACTTTGGGAAATTACAGGAAATGGACTTGAAAAACCATCGTATCTCTATGGTACTATGCACGTGAGTAAAAAAGTGGCATTCCGACTAGATGATGTGTTTTATAAAGCCTTAAATGAAAGCGATTGTATTGCTTTAGAGTCTGACCCAACAACGTGGCCTGGCTTTAATTATGATATGATGCTCGGTGAAATGGCCTATTATAATAACTATAGAAGTGAATTTTATACCAACCTTTTTAAGTTAACTCACCCAGAAGAAATGGCGATAAGAGCTTCTGTGAGGATGGATAATAATGCGGTTAATGCATATTTATACAGAAAAAATAGTCAGTCCGATAATTTTGAAGAAGAAACCTATCTAGACATGTTTATCTTTCAGGCTGGGAAGAAAAACAATAAAGATATCTATGGTCTAGAGGATTTAGCAGAATCGCGATATTTAACAACTAAAGCGGCTTATAATGCTAACAAAAAGGATTTAGATCCATGGATACAGAAACTATACGCTAAAGAGAATCCCTACCTCATTCAAGAAAACTTATATCGAGACAGAAATTTAGATTTATTAGATTCTATTGGTGCTGGTGTAAATACAGAATTTTATCGCGAGAACATGCTTTATATCCGAAATGAAAATATGGTGATTTCTCTAGAAGAACTTATGCCAACTAAATCTGTATTTGCTGGAGTTGGTGCAGCACATTTACCTGGAGACAAAGGTATGATTAATATGCTCCGTCAAAGAGGTTATACTGTAAAATCATTAACATCAGAACAATCGGATTACAGTAAAACTGAAAAAACGAAACTCGATAGTCTCTTTGTGGCTCCAGAACTTAAAATGCATTACACACCAGATGGTTTTTTAGGTTTAAATACTTACGATGAATTACGCGAATTCTCTTATGCTGGGCAAAAGTATTATTTAGATCCAGATATGACGAATGGTGCCTATTTAACTGTGAATAGAATCAGTCGTTTTTTGTATTTACCAAACGAAAAAGATAATATTACCTTAAAAGATATTGACGATTTATTATACGAAGATATTCCTGGTGATATTATTAAAAAAGAAGAGTTAACACAGTCTTATCCTGGTATAAGCATCGTCAATAAAACAAAGAAAGGTGAATTTCAGAAGTATCATATATATCAGACTCCTTTAGAAATTATCATTATGAAATTTGCTGGTCGTAGTGATTTTATTTTGCACCATCAAGAGAAAATATTTAGCTCAATTGCATTAAAGACTCCTTCAGAATCAAATCAATTATTTGTATCGCCAAGTCAAAAATTTCAAGTTGATTTTCCTGAATATTATATCACTAGTAACATGAATAATAGTGGTAAAAAGCTATTAGAAGGTTATAAAAATAATTCGTATTATTTTCTAGAGGAAGCTGCACTTCATGATGTGTCTTATATTGAAGAAGATAGTTTTGAAGCTAAATATTTTCATCATGCATTATATAAAAACTATAAACTTACTGAGGCTAAAGGCGGCTTCAAAACAGGTGATTATAAGACCTATGAATCACAAGCTGTTTTAGATTCAACGTCGAATAAAAACTTACATCTAAAAACGATTGTTAAAGACGGAAGCTATTATCTATTGGGTTATGTTGGCACAAATGACGCTGATAAAACAGATTTCTTCAAGTCCTTTAAATTCAACAAAACAGATTATAAAAAATTTGAAAAAGTAATAGATACGTCTTTACATTTCTCAGTAAAAACTAATGCTAAAGCTCCGATTCCAAATCCTTATGGCTATGGTTACAACGATAGCAAAGACGATAAAGATTACGAAGAGAAATCAAAAGAAACGGTATATTCAACGAAAGCGAATGAACAAATAACAGTCTCTAGACGAAAATTTCACGATTTACAGATGTATCATAACGTGGATAGCTTGTGGAAAGACTTAGACGATAAAGTGAATTATAGCAATCGCTATTATAAACCTAATAAAAAATTCAAGATTTCTAATCGCTCAACATCTAAAGTTGACGACATTTATTCTTATCGTTTTAGTTACACAGATTCGGCAAGTGTTAAACAAGTCTTGGTGAAAAACATTTTAAAAGAAGGTGTCCTTTTTGAGTTGAAGACCTTAGTAGATTCTATAAGTGGTCCTTCTTCTTTTGTAACCGAATTTTACGACTCATTTACTCCAATCGATACCTTAATGGGTAAAAGTGTTTTAAAGGATAAAACCAGACAATTCTTTGAAGCACTCAGAGAAAATGACAGCATTGTTTTAGAGTCTTATAATCTCATTAAATTTAAAAAATACAACAGTAGAGATATTGTATCTGTACTCAAGGATTTTGAATTTAAAAAAGAACGCTTAGATATTAAATCTCATCTCGTTGATAAGCTTATTGAAATAGATTTAAAGAATAACTTACCATTTATAAAACAATTGTATTACGATAGTTATTCAGATCCGCAAACCCAAGCTTCTATATTAGATGGTTTATTAGATTCTAATACAAAAGACAATTATAAGTTAGCATTAGAGCTTATGGAGCGCGATTTACCTTTAAACAGCATTGGTAGTATTTTTTATAATTACTATGGTAAAGACTCTTTACAATTAAAAGCTACATTGTTTCCTAAAATACTACAATACAGTACCATAAGCGAATACAAACAACCACTTTATAATTTATTAGCTAAAGTAAAATACAGTGGGTATATTAAATTAAAACGTTATTCTAAGTATAAGAATCAATTGATTAATGATGCTAAAATTGAAGTGAAGCGAAATTTAGGTAACACTAATAATTATGGCTACAGTTCGTATTCTAATGATTTATCGACTTATGTGAAACTTATTTATCCATATAGAAGTGAACGTACAGCACAAGATTTCTTTGAAAAATTATTGAATGTTGATGACAAGAATGCCTTAGTAAAGTATTATGTACTATTGACAAAAAACAAAGAAACCATTCCTAAAAAATTAAAAGAAAAAATACTCGATGATGATGAAAATCAATATTTGCTCTTAGAAGAATTAGATAAAGCTAAACTTTTAAGTAAGGTGAAATCTCTTAACATCAATCAGCAACAATTTGCAAAATCTAAACTCTTATCTGACGCACGATACGAAAAAGAAAAAGACTCAATAAACTTTCTTTTAAAACGCAATTTTGTTACTGACAAAGGCAAGGATGCTGTGATGTATTTCTTTAAAATTGAAAAGGATGATGAATATTCTGGTAAAATAGAAACACTACATTATATCTCTTTTATAAAACCTAAAGACAAAAAGCAATTGGTTGTGAATTATTACAACAAATCTCAAAATTATGGCACTCCAGTTGATAAAACCAAAGAGTTAGAAGAGCAATATACTGAGATTATAAATTTAGCTATTTATAAAGACCGAAAACGTGTGACGCCAAGTGCTCGTGGTGGGCTTTATGATTATTAACTTGAAGCAGTAATATACTTCTTAGGTGTAGTCCCAAATTTCTTTTTAAAAGCTGCTATAAAATGGCTAGATGTACTGTAACCCACTTTTAGTCCAACTTCATTAACATTATAATCACCAGATTCTAAGAGTTTACGTGCAACTTCCATTTTATAATCAAATAAAAAACTATATACAGTATCTCCATAAATTTGTTTAAAGCCTTCTTTTAGTTTTTTAAGACTTAAACCAATAGTATCTGCTAACTCTTGTAAACTTGGTGGTTCAGCCATATTAGCAATAATAATGTCTTTTGCTTTTTTGAGTTTTGCTACATTTTCCTCATCCACTAAAAATGGACATTGTTCTATATCAGCATCTTCGCTTCTATTAAAAAACAAACTCAATAATTCGTAAGCTTTCCCTTTAAAGTATAAGGGTTTAATAGAACTGTTTAAGCTAAAATTTATGACTTGGTTTAGAACAACAGCCATTGATGGCGAAATTATTCCATCTTTATAGTACTTCTTATTTCTATTATCGTCCGTTAAAAAAGTAACATAATTGGCATCATCTGAAAATAACCCATGAAATTTATTTATTGAAATCACGAGAGACACTAACCAAGAATGTGGTTGCATTTCTAAATGAATTGGTAAATCGCGTTGTGGATTATAAAGTAAAAGCGATGTGTCTTCATTAATATTTAAAGTATAAGTACCTTGATTGAACACAAAAGCTGATGATCCCTTAGTACAAAAATGAAACTGAATATAGCTGCTATCAATCTTACGTTCAAGAATTTCGATAGTGTCATTTTCGTTTTTATGAGCTAGCACAAAAAAGCCATCTTCAATAAAAGTTTCATCAAAAGTACCTGTAGCGACACTTTCTGAGTTCGATTTTTCTAAATTCATTTCATCCTTATTTAGATTCGTTCTAAACAAAAGTACAAAAAACCCTTGTTATTGCTGTAAAAATATGACATAAATCATATTTTATTAAAAAATAAGTTTAAAAAACCACAAACGATACTTTAAGTTCCTCTAGCGTTACTTTTATGTGACCAACAAAATTATTTTTGCTTCGCAGTAATCTCTGTCAGGTAAACGAGCGAATGCAACAAC
>NZ_JADGDZ010000001.1 GCF_016744625.1 Winogradskyella sp. | reverse complement strand
AATATATACTTTTGGCTTAACATTTGTAATGGGATTAATGTTAACATAACATACGCTAAATGAAAAATTTAAAACTAATTCTAATAATTTTATTTGTTTTCGCATTTATTAATGTACATGCTCAAGAAAAGAAGAAATTTAAAATTAACACAGTAGCCTTCTATAATTTAGAGAATTTATTTGACAGTATAAATGATCCAACAAAATATGATGAAGCAAGTCCTATAATGGAAATGAGCGCATCTAATAGAGGTGAAGTTTATAAAAAGAAGGTTCGCAATATGGCAAGAGTAGTTGCCGATATTGGATTTGATGACACTAAAAATACTCCTGCGATTATTGGCGTTTCAGAAGTTGAAAATAGAGAGGTGCTTGTAGATTTGGTAAATGACCCACAATTATTAAATAAGGATTATGGCATTATTCATTACGATTCTCCGGATAAAAGAGGAATAGATGTTGCTTTATTATTTCAAAAATCACTTTTTAAGCCTATAACGACTAGTTCTCACGAATTACTTATCTATGATGATTTATCTAGGGAACGTGTGTTTACAAGAAATCAGTTATTAGTTACTGGAGAGTTAGAGGGAGATTTAATTCATGTTATTGTTAATCACTGGCCATCTCGAAGTGGCGGTGAGGCAAGAAGTAGATCTAAAAGAGTTGGAGCAGCAAAACTGAATAAACGCATTATAGATTCATTACAATCAATAGATCCTTATGCTAAGATTTTTACTATGGGAGATTTAAATGATAATCCAACCAACGCAAGTGTTAAAGAGGTTTTAAAAGCAGAAAGAAAAATAAAAAAAGTAGGATTTAAAGGAATTTATAATCCGATGGAGGAATTTTTTAAAAAGGGCTTAGGTTCTAATGCCTATAGAGATGCCTGGAGTTTGTTTGATCAGATTTTAATGACACAACCACTTTTGGAAAAAGATTATTCTTCATTTAGATTTTATAAAGCAGGTATATATAATAAAGCGTATTTAACTAATAAACGCGGAAGATACAAAGGTTATCCTTTTAGAAGTTTTGCAAATGGTAACTTTACCAATGGCTTTAGTGATCACTTTCCTGTATATGTTTATTTAATTAAAGAAGTGAAAGAAAAGAAGACTAAAACAGAAAATTAAGAATCTGTTTAGAGTATAAAAAAAGCGTTTAGAATTATTTCTAAACGCTTTTTTAATTTATTACAACCAGAGATTCCAAGGAATTTTAGCTAATACTAAAACTAATGCGATAGTATAAAAAATTGCTAGTATCTTAAATTTTGGTTTAGACACGAGCTTCTTTTTGTGTTTAGAGTAGCCAATTGTCACTAAAGTTACAGCGATTATCATTGTTAATGGATGCTCAATAATATTAGAGCGTAGTAAAGAGTTTTTCATTACCTCGCCCATACCACCAACTTCATTTATGGTTGTAAAATAATCTTTAGTGAAAAACAAGATGATTCCCAATAACAATTGAATGTGCATTGTAATTAAAGCAAACAACGAAATTCTAAAATCTTTTGCATCAAATTCTTTGTCTCCAAAAAATTTAATGAGGGCATTTCCTGTTGCTAAAACCAAAACCACTAACACTAAATAAGCCCAATATGAATGTAAAAATTGCATCATCTTTATAATTTGATTAATTAATTTATTGAGGCAAAAGTAAGGATTTGAAGGTGAATGTTATCACTCCGAAATAGTAATTTTATGTTTCAGTTCATTACCAAGTTCATCCATAACCGTAATCATATGCTCTCCAGAGCTTGGTAAAACAGCCATATCATGTATGTCTTTTGTGCTACCAATAAATTGATTGTCAATATACCAGTAGAGTTCTAACTCTGGTTTTGAGTGCGCTACTTTTAAGACTAAATCGTTAGTGTTACCATCAAAATTTTTAGGTAGAAAAATAGTGCTTTGTTGATTTGGATAGATAAATTCCATTGAAATCCCTGAAGCTTCAGCACAGTCACCTCTATACGGAGGCAAAGCCTTATAAAATGGATTCTTTGTTTTAAAATAATAAGCTTGTAAAGGTGGTAAAACAAACCAAGGTTTATTATTAATATTAGAAAATGCTTCGCAAGATGAGTTTACTTGATAACGTTCAGATGTATCTAAATGTACCAATTGATGAAACGGACAAGGCTCTGTTTTCTGTCCACTTACTTGAATATATCGTAGTTCAGTATTATCGCAAATTGAAGAGGCTCTATAACCACTTTTTTTGCAAATATTAACTTCTAGCATTTCATCATAAGGTTTAGCAAACCATTCACTTTTGGGTAATACATCAAACACATCAAAAAGAATAGGCGCTGCAGTTTGTACACCAACTAAACCAGGTCGTCCTTCACCATCTGCATTACCAACCCAAACACCAACTACATAATCTTTTGTTGTACCAATTGCCCATGCGTCTCTAAACCCAAAACTGGTTCCTGTTTTCCATGCAATTTCTTGAGAAGAATCGTAAAACCCCCAACTTTCATCACTTTCTGGACGATTCACTTGTTTCATACTTTCAAAAGTGAGATAGATAGAAGCAGCATCAAAAACTGTTTTCTCATTAGTTAGTTTTCCGAAGTCAATAGATTGCTTTGAGTTATAAATTGGTTGACAAAACTCATTCGTAAAATACTGACTCGAATTAGCATTAAAATGATTTAAAGTCGAAGCCATAGCTGAATAGCTTTTGCATAAGTCCCAAAGGTTACTCTCAGCTCCACCAAGTACTAAAGACAAGCCATAATGATTGGCATTGTATTTTAAATCTTTTAATTGGAGTTGTTTTAAATAGTGATAAAATCGATCTAAACCAAAGTCTTGAAGCATTCGCACAGCAGGAACATTAAGAGAACGAGATAAAGCTTCATTTGCAAATACAGCTCCGTCGTAGGACTTGTTGAAATTTTCGGGTTGATAACTCCCAAATTGTGTTGGCACATCTGCAACTAAAGTATTTGGCAATAAATCACCAGCATCTAACATTGAAGCATATAAAAACGGTTTTAGAATACTACCAGTACTTCTAGGCTTATCTATAATATCTACGCTTTTTTGATGCGCATTATCAGTTGGTGAATTGCCTATATAGGTCAAAACTTCTCTCGTATTTACATCTAAAACTAATACAGAGATATTATAAATTTCATTTTGCTTCAATAGGTTATAATGCTGTTTTACAATAGCGTTTGTTTGTTCTTGTAGTGATACCTTAATTGTGGTTTTAATGCGTTCGCCTTTATTTTTTCTGGCGATTTTCTGAAGCAAATGAGGCGCGATTTGAGGTAATGGATATGGTTTTTGTGGTAAGCCTTCAATTATAGACAAATCATAAGTGAGTTCATCGATTGTGCCATTTTCAAACAACTTTTTTAATAAACGATTGCGTTTGTTTAATAATCGTTTTTGGTTTTTTCCAGGATAAATTAAACTTGGGGCATTTGGCAATACAGCTAAAGTTGCACTTTCTGCCCAAGATAAATCAGAAGCATTTCTATTAAAATACCTCCAAGATGCTGCATCAATTCCGACAACATTACCACCAAATGGTGCGTGACTAGCATATAGATTTAGAATATCATCTTTTGATAATCTAAATTCTAATCGTGTTGCCAAAATCAGTTCTTTAAATTTTTCAAAATAAGTTCTCGATTGTCCTTTTCGAGATAACCGAATGACTTGTTGCGTTATCGTACTTCCGCCACGTTTTACAGAACCAGAACTTAGGTTGCCTTTTAAAGCTTTAAAAATTGAAATCGGATTAAAACCAGGATGTTTGTAAAAGTATTCGTCTTCAAACTGAAGAATACAAGTCTTAAATTTATCTGGTACACTATCACTCGCCGGAAATCTCCATTGACCATCTTTTGCAATTAGTGCACCTAAAAGTTTATCAGAATTACTTGTAATAACCGTTGCTGTAGGATCTTTAAATAATTGCTGAGGTAAACAGAAATAATAGATTAACAATAGTATTGCTAGAATAGCAGACTTTATTTTGTTTCGTTTTATGTAGTTGGTTATTTGCACTTAGAATATATACTTTCAGCGTAGCCCTTTTAGATGTTTAGTTAAGACAATTTTAATATTTATTCTTGAAGCATAAAATTTTATTGCTGCTTTGTTATATTTGTTGGAAAGCACATTGGTTACTTGTTTATGGATTTATTAAATAAAATAATTATTAATTTTTGCCCTACTGGAATGATTCCAACTAAGGCTCATACACCATTTGTTCCAATTTCACCTTCAGAAATTATTGAACAAACGCATCAGGCATATGAAGTAGGAATAACTATAGCTCATTTACATGCAAGAGAAGATAATGGAGTGCCAACACATAGGAGTAGCGTATACACTAAGATTTTTGAAGGAGTACGGAAATATTGTCCAGACTTGATAATATGTGGAAGTACATCTGGTAGAAATGTGTCAGAATTTGAAAAAAGATCAGAGATAATAGAATTAATGCCTGATATGTGCTCACTAACATTATCATCACTAAATTTTATTAAAAATGCATCTGTAAATAATCCTGATATGATTATTAAACTTGCTGAAAAAATGAAGGCATATGGTGTAATTCCTGAATTAGAATGTTTTGGGTTAGGAATGATTAATTATGGGAAATACCTTATTGAAAAGAACATAATTGAAGGTCCATACTATTGGAATTTATTATTTGGTAATATCTCAGGTATGCAAGCAGATTTAACAACTATATCTACGGCATTGCAACAAATACCTAAAAATAGTAAAGTTGTTTTTGCAGGTTTAGGTGTTAATCAACTTAAAGTTAATAGTCTTGCTATCTCACAGAGCTATGGTGTTAGAGTTGGGTTAGAGGATAATATTTGGTATGACACTAAGAAGACACAAAAAGCAACTAATATTCAGTTACTGAAAAGAATACATCAATTGATTGAAATTAATGAGAAAGAGTTTAAAACGCCATTAAGTTTGAGAAATGAAGGGTTTGGCAACAAATTAAATGTAAATACTCATGTCTAATAATAAACTCACGATTTTAGGATTTAGCGAACCTGTATTAACTATGATTTTTGATAATCTTGAGTCGCTTAATTGGTTTCCTCAAATTGAGATTGTTAATAATTTACAAATAGAACCTCGTCACGCATATATCAACAATAAATTTGATACTACTATTGTTTCATCAATGCCAGAGAAAACAGATTTGTTGTTTCTGGGTGTTAATAAAGCAATAAATAAACAGAAAGTGTCTAAATTGTTTTTAGAACACTGGTCTAAGATGACAAATGTTATAAACAAGTCAGTTGAAATATCATCAACAGTAAATATGGGGTTTGGATGTATGATAAATAGTCATGTCTCAATTGCTGGGCAAACTAAAATAGGGAATTATGTAACCATTAATAGAAATGCTTCTGTCGGTCATCATTCTAATTTAGGTGATTATGTTACTGTAAATCCTGGAGCTCATATTGCAGGGTTTGTAACAATAGGAAAAGGGACAACTATAGGTATGGGAGCTTATATTATTGATGGTATTGAAATTGGGAAAAATGTTATTATCGGAGCAGGAGCTTTAGTAACAAAAAATATTGAAAGCAATGTTGTAGCCTATGGTAATCCATGTAAAGTAATTAGAAAAAACGAGAATTAACTTCAATAAATTGAGAATAGTACATTTTGCATTTGATGAAAAGGTAATACCATTAACTCATGGGTTGTATGAAGAAGCTTTTCCAGGAAGTAACACATGGAAAATATATCAGCCTGTAAAACAGCTTCAAAGATTTACAAATAATTTGAATAACATAAGTGTTATATATGATAATTATTTTGAGTCTGAAGAATTACAAGAAGAGATAAAAAATGTTGATTGTATTGTTATTCATTATTTGTTTCCTGTTTATGAAAAAGTTTTAAGAGATGCATTGCCACAAACACTAATAGTATGGCATTCTTGGGGAGGAGATTATGCAAACATTATTGCTCCCTTTACAAATAAAGTAACTTTACCATATTCTAAAATCATAGAAGTATTTTCTAAAACATTGAGTTTTTTTGATGCAAAAACGAAATTAAAATCTAAATTAAAAAGATTTAATAAAATAATTTCCACTAGTTCTAAAGACAAAAATTTTCCATATAATAGAATAGACGTAGTCTCAATTCAAAAAGAGCTTTACCCTATTTTATTAAAAGCTATTCCTAAATTAACTGCTAAGCATCTTTATCTAAACTCATATACTTTAGAAGATACATTTAATGTTGGTTCTAAAAGTTTTTCTGGGAATAATATTTTATTGGGTAACTCTGCATATGCATCGAATAACCATCTTGAGGCTATTTTATTATTAAGAAAATTAAATTTCAAAGACATAAAAGTTGTTATTCCACTTAGTTATGGAAGTAAAATATATGCTAAAATCATAAAAAACTTTAGTGTCTTTTTTTTAGGAAGAAATAAGGTTGATGCACTTATGGATTTTCTTTCTTTAGAAGCGTACTATAAAAAAATAGAATCGTGTGGGTTTGTTATCATGAATCATACTCGTCAACAAGCGAGAGGTAATATAAATACTGTATTATACAAAGGTGCAAAAGTGTTTTTAAGGAAAGAAAATCCGATTTATATACAATGTAAAAAACTAGGTATTCATATTTTTTCAATACAAGATTTAACAGGGAATACATATAATTTAATACCCTTGACGAGTTTGCAAATCGCTGAGAATAAACAAATTATTTCCGAACAATGGAGGCGGTCTACAGCTATTAAATTAATTAAAAAACTACAAAAATTTACTAAAGAAAAACAAGAAGAAATTTATAAGTAGATTTTTGCTTAACAATTTATGATGTTGCTTATAGTATTTACTTGTTCTTGTAAATTGATGCTCACAGTAGTCTTTATACGTTTCTTACTATTTATTGTTTCTTGCGACTCTTTTAATAAACGATTCTATCTATCTAACATACTTTTTTTGATTTTTTATAGGACAAATTAAGCTAGGTGTATTTGGTAATACAGACAAAGTAGCACTTTCTGCTTAAGATAAGTCAGAAGCATTTCTCTTAAAACACCTTATTAACCTATACATGTACTATGCAAACGGGTTTTTTATGATTATTTCGTCGAAAAGTTAAAATTACTACATAGACTTATCTATATATTTAAACGTGCGAAACGCTTTCTTAGATCTTAAAATAGTCATAATTATTTGCATTTCTTTTTTTTCAAAAGAGATACATGCGCAATTGGGATTTTGCCAAGGTAATTCAGGAGATCCAATTTTTACAGAAACTTTTGGAATAGGATTACAGGATTCATCGTTACCTGTAGGTACAACTTCGTATGTATATGCTAATGGTCAAAACCCAAATGACGGACTTTATACAGTGTCAAGTAATTCTGACTATTTTGACTGGTTTGATATAAATGACCATACTCCAAATGATACAAATGAAAGAATGCTAATTGTAAATTCTAATTTTACAGCTGGTGAATTTTATAGAACAACAATAAGTGGTTTATGTGAAAATACAACCTATGAGTTTTCATCTTGGTTACTTAATCTTTCTCCTTTAGGTGGGTTTTGCGGTTCTGGAGTTATTCCAATAAATGTAAAATTTGAAATTTGGGATAATACAGATACTAATCTTTTAGCCAGTAATCGAATGCTGGGAAGTTGCTGCTTTTAAGAGTACAACTTGCTTATGGGAAGTTACAGGTACACAACCAGCTATACCTACTGGATTAGAGTGTTGGGAAAGTACGGTATTCAATAACACAACATGTAGTTGGGATATAACAGGAATACAACAAGTTCAACCAAAGATAGAATGTTGGGAAACCGCAACGTTTAATAATGCAACTTGCTCATGGGAAGTTATAGGCACACAACCTATACAGCCTACTCTTGAGTGTTGGGAAACTACTACATTTAATAACGTTACTTGTACTTGGGAAGTATCGGGAGTACAACCTGAGGAGCCAATGGACTTAGAGTGTTGGGAATCCACTTCATTTAATGAAAACACCTGCGAATGGGAGATTATAGGAACACAACCTTTAGAATTTAGTGATGAATTTGTGTCCTTTTGCGAAGGGGAAGATATAATGCTTGTAGCAACCTCTTCAATAATAAACCTTCAGTATCAATGGGCTTCTGGTGAAATGTCTCAATCAATAATAGTTGACAGTGAAGGTAGTTATGAAGTAGAAGTTACAGATGGTTGTCTCACAGAAATAATAACATTTATCGTAACAGAAATTGCGAATCCAATAATAGAGAATGTCATAACCCAAGGAAGTTCTATAATTGTAAATCTTGCTAATAATGGTGGCTATCAATATTCACTTGATGGCATAGATTATCAATTTAGTAATGTATTTATTGGCTTACCAAGTGGACTATATACAATTTATGTAAAGTCTAATGAGTGTGATGTTGTGGTAACTCAAGAATATTTCCACTTTTACATTCAAAAATTTATGACTCCGAATGATGATGGAGATAATGACTTCTTTGTTCTAAATGTTGCACAATTTTTTACATCAACAGAGGTCTATATTTTCGATCGATACGGCAAATTATTGTACTCTGCAATTAACAGTAATGTGTTTTGGGACGGAATATTTAATGGTAATGTTCTACCAACTTCAGATTATTGGTATTGTATTGTATTAGATAGCAAAGAGTTTAAGGGACACTTTGCTTTGAAACATTAATTGAAGAGTCATTGCGAAGCTGACTTTTTTTGTCAGCAGTGGCAATTTCATAATGCTTAGTGCCAGGTAATATATAGATTACCACGTCACTTCATTCCTCGTAATGATGTTACTTTTTAAATTCATACTCGCGTTCTACCTTACAAATTCTAACATTGTACCAATTGTACCATTGCTCGCGCCCTTTTTGTTGCGCGAATAAATGCTCTGTATTAGCTTTCCAGTTTTTAATAGCATCTAAACTTTCCCAATAACTTACTGTAATACCTACGTCGTTTTTAGCAGAATCGACACCTATATAACCTTTTTGTTGTTTGGCTAGGCTTTCCATTTTTTCAGCCATTTCTGCATAGCCTTTAGTATGTTCTGTATGTGTTGATGTAAATATTACAGCAAAGTATGGTTTAAAATCTTTCATTGTTTAAGAACCTTCTGGCATTTCAAATTCAATTATTTTTTCAGTAATATTATCTTCAAAATCTGTCAGTATAAATTTAATAAAAACACGGTTTGTAGATACACTAACCGGAAAATCTTTTGTGTTTTCTATAGTTTTCACATAAGCCAACCAGTCTTCACCACATTTATCTACAACCTCATCTTTTAAATCTCTGGTAGCTGTTTCAATAAAATTAATCCAGTCCTTTTCTGTGAAGGTTAAGGTTTCAAAAGTGTTAGACTTTAATTGTTTAAGTGGCTTCCATTCTGTATCAAATTGCTTCCATTCGTTTGAATTACATTTAGCATCGGTACTCATAAAAGAGAAACTGTTTTCATAACGTTGAAAGAGACTCACATGTTTATAATCATTGTCTATTAGAACAATGCTTTTCCCTTCTGGAGAATCACTAGCATCTACATTAATTGTAGCAGAATCTTCTTCCTTTAATCTGTGTGACCTTTTATAATCACTTGTGGCTAAGTTTTTAATTTCCACATTCAATTTTTCTAGCCTAAGGCGAATAGTTCGGGCAATTTTATCTGGTGATAAATAGCCGTTGAATACATAGCCAATGTGATTTCTGGTCTCCACCTTCACCCATTCTCCAGATACTTTTTTACCAGCATCAACAATAACTAGTTTTTTGTCAGTTTCTTCCAAAATACCAATGGCTTCTCCATAGGATAATTTCGTCAGCATTTTTGCACTAACGTCGGGTTGATCTCTAAGAGACAAACCACTTTCTGCGGCTACATACGCTTCTTTTTGTGCTGTTAATACTACTACATTGAATACCAATGCGATCGCTAAAATCTGTTTTGTAATTTTCATAATTTCTTGTTTTTAAGTTAAACATTTTAGCGGTTTGTTTTCTTCGTGTCTTGCTTGTCGACCAGCAAGTATTTAGTTTATTATTTTGCCATGCTATGAACTTGTTTCAGTATCTAATTTCATATCATGAGATTTCTGCCTACTCAGGAATTTGGTTACTTCTCAACAGTTACCCATTTACCTTTATTCCTTACCAAATAGTCGTCATTGTCATACATAGCTTCAGCTTGAACTCCTGGTAAATAGTATGTGCCTAAATAGGACGCGTTCAACATTACAGTAAATGTTTTTGTTCCATGATTTCCTTTTCTATTCATATTGAAATAGAAATTAACACGGTCATCTCTTATATCTGTAAACCTTGCGTTACTTACTGTTGTATCTCCAAAATCTGTAAAACGTGTGTTGACAATATCCCAACCTGAAGGGAAAATCTGTGTTAAGGCCACATCATTAACATAATCTCTAGTTAAATTTGAAATACTAACAGTTGCTACAAAGTCTTGTCCTTGTTGTAGATTAGTGATATCAATTTTATTACCTTGTAAATCTTTATAAACGGTCGAGATAGAAAAGCCGCGTTGTTCTGCCAATTCTTCGCCTAATTTTAATTTACCAGAATTCAGAACGCGAACATAAACTCGGTTGTCTTTACTATTTGTAATTGTCATCTGATTCGCTCCTTCATTAATAGGAATATCGCGTTGTGCAATACCGTTTTGCGTATCAATAGTTTCTGTTTTGCCATTGATTTTGTACGTTAGCTTTAATTCCTTTCCACCATTTTGCGTTATCATTTTACCAATAGCTAGCAGATTATATGCTGTGGTTTGCGTACTCATCCAACGACTACTTGCTAATGATTTTGCTATAGATTTTGCTAAATCCGTCTTTTTAGGATGATTTGTAAGTAACATAGTTTCTAAAGCCATAGCTCTATTTCTATGCACAGATCCATAAGTATAATTATCCCTTTCTGGACTTTGAAAATCAATATTAGCTAGTTTTGAAATCGCGTCACTAGCTTCTTTTTGGCCAGCTAAGGCATAAGCAGCGGCTAATCTCCATTTAGCATCGTTAGACATTTCATCGAATTCTCTTAGTCTGTTCATACTAGCCAAATCCGGACTACCAGCCAAAGCCAACGTATATAAACGATAGGCTTGTGCAAAATCACTATGATAATGTCTATAGCTTGGCCTCCAATTACGAGCTGCTTGTCTTTGGTAGGCAATCCAATTGCTTTTAAAAGTTAATGGTAAAACAAAACCTTTTTTCTCAGCTTCGATCATAAAATGACCAGCATAACTTGTTCCCCAATCATTGGCAGAACTTTCACCCATCCAATAGCCTAATCCGCCACTTGCATTTTGGAAATTTCCTAAGCGTCTAATTCCGTTTTCAATATTGCTTTGCACCTGCTTTTTCTTTTGAGGCGTTAAATCGAAGATGTCTGTTAAGAACAACTGTGGAAAAACACCAGAGGTGGTTTGCTCTACACAGCCATGTGGATAGCGAATTAAATATTCCATTCGCTTTGTGAAATCCATTGGAGGTAAAGTTGAAAATTCTACCGTTGCTGAATTGCTTCCTGGTACTCCAAAGGTTGTAATATCAATCTTTTGATTGCTGTTAGCTTGTAATTCTTTATCAATTATACGAGAGGTCCTTGGGTTTGGATTCTCGACATCAATCTCAACTTTGTAAGTTGATTTTTCACCATTACCTGTCGCAACGACTTCAATAGTGTTGATACCTTTTGCTTTGGTCACATCCAATTCAAAATAGACCATTTTTTCATCTGGCTTGCTAAATTGAAGCGATTGTGTTTTATTTCCTTTTACTATAATTCCGTCACTCACGTTTACAGTAAGTTTCACGTCTTTCACTTTCTTTTCCATAGCGAAAACTGTGACTGGCAAGGTAACTTTTTCACCAGGACTTAACTTACGTGGCAAAGTTGCCAATACCATTAATGGTTTTTTAACTTGTACTGATTTCTCAGCACTACCATAAGCTTCATTAGAGTTGTCGCCAGCCACAACCATCGTTCTAACAGCGCCAACATAATTTGGCATTTTGAGCTGATGTGTTTTTGTTTTTCCTGCGCTTAATAAGAAAGGTCCTAAATAGGTGACTACTGGCTTAAAGCGATTCGCTTTTTTATTCTTTCCTTTTGCAGCAGAACCATCTCCACCAATCGCGAAGACTTGATCTATACTACCAGAATAGGATCCAATAACATCATCGAAAATGTCCCAAGTTTTTACCCCTAACGCTTCGCGAGCGTAGAAACTATTCCAAGCGTTTGGTGTTTTAAAACGTGTTAAATCTAGTAAGCCTTCTTCGACAACTGCAATCGTATAAGTCATTGCTTTGTTATTCTTTTCAGAGACTTTTATCTCGTAAGATTGCTCTGGTTGAATAGCATCTGGCATGCTAATTTGTGGCTCTAATTTCGTTGCCGGATTTTCTACCATCATAGGAATCACTCCATACAAACGAATTGGTAAATCATTCGATGTAATGGCATGTGGTTGTAATAATGAAATATTAATAAACACATTTGGTGCCATGTCTTTCGTTACCGGAATATCAATCGTAGTTTCACCTGGCTTGGTTTTTACCCATTGGTGTTGTAAAACTTCCGTACCATTTTCAATACTTACTAAAGCTCTACCTTCACTACCTGAAGGGAAAGTGAGTTTTGCGGTATCACCAACATTATAGTTGTCTTTATCTGTTGAGAAGACTAACATTTTAGCAGCTTCTTTATCTCCTGAAGCTGAGTTAGACCACCAGTTTCTATAAAAATATGCTGTACGACCAGTTGCATGACCACTTACAGGATCCACAACTCTAATTAAATAACGACCACGATCATTTTCGGGAATGTTGAGTTTAAAACTTGCTTTTCCATTGGCATCTGTATCTATTTCATTTTGTTGAACTGGTCTGTGATAATTACTAGACACGTAACTCGATAGATTGTCATAAGAGGAATTCCACCACCAACGCCATTCAATTTTATAGACTTTTACTTCTAGTTTTTTACGCTGAATAGGTTTGCCTTCAGCAGTAACCGTTGCAATATCAAAGGTGTGGTTTTCATCTGTAAAGAAAGAACCATAGTTGTTGCCTTTTGGTGATTGCAAGCCTACAAAACTTTCATAAGGAGCATAAGGCATGGTGAATGCATCGAGTGAAAAGTCACCACCATTTTCGAACGCTCTCACTAAAAATTGAGCCGTTAACATGCCTGGAGCATTTTTGCCAATATTTAATTCTGAATTGACTTTAGCTTTTCCGTCTGCATCTAAATAGCCTTCAAAAACATTGGTTTCTTCTGTGCTGAATTTCTTAGTTGGGTCATTAAACACATAGTTTTTATAGCTTTTAAAACTAGTATGCGACGTCATAAATTTTGCTTTGATTTCAGCTTTTAAATTTTTTGCTGGTGCACCATGTAACCATGCTACGTTTAAGTCGCCTTGTAATGGTTTATTGTTGGTTAAAACTTCATCTTTAAAATCTATTTTAATTTTTAATCGGTTTGGTTTAACGGTTTCAATTTTTAAGTTTTTAGTAAAGTTAGCTCCACCAACAGAGACCTTTGCATTGTAGCTTCCGGTTTTGTAATCTGAAGATGTTGGAACGGTAAAATCAAAGAAATTATTGATGTTATCTACTGAGACTTTTCTGTAAACTAACTTGCCAACAGGGTCTGTAATTTCGAGTTTAACAGGATGTCTTTTTGGTAACTTATTTGCCTTGTCATTTAATACAAATGTTAAGAACAAACTATCACCTGGTCTCCAAACACCACGTTCGCCATAGATGTAGCCTTTTAGTCCACGTTGCAATCTATTTCCAGAAACGTCAAACTTACTTAGCGATAAAGAATTGCCATCAAAGAGCTTAACGTAGCTCACACTTTTTCCTTTTGAAACAATAGCAAAAGCAGCTCGTTTTTTAGCATCGATTTCTATAATTCCTTCATTGTTGGTGTTACCATTTGCTAGTTCTTGTTGCTGATAATTGTATAAGGTTACTTTAGCACTTGCTTCAGGATCTGTGGATAGAATATTTGTCACAGCAAAGAAATACGTATTGTCGTTGCCTTGCTTTGCAATCACTCCAAGATCAGAACCGATTAAGTTTAGCGACACCGTTCTATTACCATAATTAAAGTACGAATCTGTACAAGGATTATCTCTGTCTCTATATCTGTAATTGGTGTTTCTGTAGTTGTAGCTTAAATTATCCCAATAGCGTTCCTCTCTAAGTTCTTGTTCTTCTTCAGAGGTGTCATCTGACGCATAGAAATCTTCCTCATAATAGTCATCGTAGTAATCGTCTTCTTCAACGTCAGTAGTTTCAGAATTCGAAGTACAATCGTATAATGAATATGCTTTTTTAAATCCGACTTCAACTCTGTAAATCGCTCCAGGATCTGCTTGTATATATTTTGACAAATCGATGCTATAGGCTTTCCATTTGCCTGTGTTTTGAGATCCATCTTGTATTAAAGTAATGGTTTCTTTTGCAATACGTCTTCCGACATTTTTTATGCCATATTCATTATTACTGTTTAAGTTATTTGTTTGTAAAAACTGAAGTACATTGTCTTCAAAAAGTTTTATAATTCTGACGTCAACTTTACTTAGGTTTACCGCTTCGAAATTGAATTTTAAGTCTTTGGAATTTGGTAAAATAGAACCATTACTAACCAATCGTACTTGTGGTTTTAATTCTTCAAAGGTTAAGGTTTGTACAAATGCAGTCTTTAGTTTAAAACCATCTGTATTTTTAATTCCTGTAAAGACATCGACTCTAATATCTCCAACCAATTTGGTGTCAGGATAGACTTTTAAAACATTACCATCTACAATATATTTTGGGTTTTTTACATTTTGAATAGTTACTAAACCTGCAAAGTTTTGTTGCTTTTTTAAAGGGTCGGAAAAGTTAAGTGATAAATACTGTTCTGGATTTTGAATAACGTTTGTTTCTACAATACTGAAGTTATTTTTACCAGGAATATTGATGAAGTTATCTCCTTTGTTTTCGGCTTTAATGGCTTTACCATCCCAATACACATCAATTTTACTGTCTTCTACTTGACGTTTGATGCTGTCTATTCTAAATTCGAAATACTTAGAAGGTTCTGGCACTTCGAGCCAAACTAAATTTAAGTCTTTTTTGTTCTGTTTTGCTGATACTAATTGTTTGGCATCTTCTAAAGAAATCACATCCGAAGAGCGTAATTGACCCAATACATATTGCCATTCCTTGCTATAGGATTGTAGATTGTTAGTCATGATGCTAAAACTTGGAGTAATGGTTTTAAACTCAAAAGTGTAGTTTTTAAACTCTGCAGGAATTGTTTTATAAATATCTCCTAACTGCACTGTAACTCCATAAGCCGTTGCTGGCTCTAAAACTTCGTCTGGTGTAAATAGTAAGGTGTGTTTGTTGAGTGCTTTTAAAGTCCCTTGAATATGAGGTTGTGTAGAAATTAAACCAGTATCTAACTCTTGCTCTGCTTCCCAACCTTCAACGGCTTCTGCAAGATTAATTTTGATTGGCGCTGTTACAGAAACGACTCCTGATGTTGTATAACTGATGTAATCTCTATACTTAAATATGTTATCTGTCTCAACTGGCTTTTTTTTACAAGAAAATACAAGCGTTACAATAAGGAGTAGGAGGACGTGCTTTTTGATGTGCATAATTGTTGATGGATTTAGTGTGATACTTCGATTAAAAAGAAGGGTAGGTACTTTCTTGTTAATTAAGTACGCTGATATTTTAGTGTTTAGACTTTGGGCTGTTGTTAAATTGTTCTTAAAATTAAGAATTATAGCTCACTAAGTGAAGAAAGTTGGGCGTGTTTTTGTCATTCCTGCCTAAGCAGGAATGACAAAAGATTTGCATATTTGTCTAAAGAATTTAATCATTTCAGTTTTTCTTCTAATTGTTTTAAAATAGCACGTGCTTTAGTATTAAAGACTTCTAGTTTTGGAATGTAAATCGTATAATTAATCAAATAATAATTTGCCACTCTATTCGTATAGTCAGGATTATTTAAAGCATATTCTATAAATCCATCATTATTTCGATCGGTTATATAGTTTGAATACCATTTATAATTGTTCTTCCAATCATTAACATTGTTTGCAATATCTCTTTCTCTCAAATCATCATCGACAGAAAGTTTGGTAAGTTGTTTTGTGTAAAATTGTACAATTTTAATTGTTAAACTGTCTGCACTAGTTTTAGAAGAGTTCAAATTATTCAAGAGATTATAGCCTCGCTTTTCAATTGTTAGGTCTGGACTACCAATTATAAGCCATTCACATCCATTACAATTGTCATAATCTTCTTTGGTCATTAAACCATCCAGTATTTTATAGAAAACTGGCTCAGCTTCTTTTTTCCCTTTTAATATAAGATCGATATCGGCTATATCATTTTTTAAATCTTCAGCAATAATTGCATACGTGTTTTTTAAAGTTTGCTTTTCTAAGCGTTTGTCATTCCAATTGCTCACTTGTAATGCAAGTAGAATGCCTATCATCACAAGAATAATTTCGCCAATAGCGTATTTAAAGTATTTGCCTGTTTTTCCTGTTTCCATGAGATTGTAGCGTATTTTCCGAAAGAATTTGATCATTAGTCTTTAATTTCTTTTTGTATAAGTTCTTCAATAATAGTTATGTCTTTTAGTAATTCTTCTAATTCTCTTATTGTAGTTGTTTCGGAATGATTTTTCCAACCTTGAATAGATTCCATTCCTAAAATTATTTCTTTTCTATTTTCCTCTATGTTTAAAAATGTTTTTAACTCTCCTTGTTTTTCTATTCGTTCTTCTAAATCGAGTTGTCCAAGAAGTATAAATATGCTTTCTGTTACATTGTTTTTGCTTCTGTTGCTATTTTGAGAACCTTGTGAAATACGTTCTTGAAAACGTTTTAAATCGATTAGTTTATTCCTTAATACGGCAGGAATAAGTGCTATTTCCCCACTATTTTGAAGCGTCTCTATCGTACTAGAGTTAAAAAATATACCATAAGCTTCCATATGTAAATCAAAAAGATTTTTGTTGACGTCTTGAGGTGATAATTTAGTTTTATAGAATTCTTGACGATAATCTTCGTATGTTTTTCTTTGAGTACGAAACTTAGCAATTGTATTTTCTGAAAATTCTTTATCCTTTTTTAAGTCTTCTAACAATTGTTGATAATAGCTTTGTTTTTTGGTATCTAACTTATTATTTTCATTCCAATTATTAATGCTCAAAGCAATGAGAATACCTATAACTACAAGTACGATTTCACCAATGGCGTATTTAAAGTATTTACCTGTTTTGTTTTTTTCCATGAGGTCGTACCTTCTTTTTCTGAAGAATTTAATCATTGGTTATATTTTCTAATTGAGCAATGAGATTTTCGAGCTGCCTATTTGTTGAATTCATATGTAATATTTTAGCATCTTCATTGCCTTTTAAATATCGTAAATCCTTTATTAAACTCTCATCTTTCCGCAGAAGATCAACAACAGACTGAGCTAAAATAACATCAATATCGACCTCACATATTTTTGGCAAAGCGACTTCATAACCTTTTCTTATTTTTATATAAACATCTCCGCACTTCGATCTTATTTCTGTCTGAATACCATCGAGCATTTTACCTCTTAAATTTTCTCTATATCTGTTTGGTAATTTAAATACAGCAGTTTCAGGCCAGGCAACTTCATAATAACGTATTAAGGCTGTCTTTAAGCTTTCATTCTGAATAAGATTAATTTGACCTGTAGCTATTAGCTCTCTGTAGGTTGATGTTGCAGAATTTGGATCTTGCATTTGACTTGCTTGATACATATCGACTAAATTATCAACAGGATTAGAATTCATTTCTTCGGAATTCTCAAAAACCGCAATGGCATTTTTGGCGTGTAAACTAACTTGAGTTGAGTAATTTAAAGTCGCTTGAATAATTGCTGATTCTTCCTTTAAATCTTCTAAAAGCCGTATATAATATTGTGATTCTAAATTGTCATTTAGGCGATTGACATTCCAATCACTAATTTGAAGTGCAATGAGAATCCCAATCACCACTAGAATAATTTCGCCAATGGCGTATTTAAAGTATTTGCCTATTTTTCCTGTTTCCATGAGGTTGTATCTAATTTTCCTGAAGAATTTAATCATTATTTAGGGTTCGTCTTTTGTTATTTCAGTTTCTAAAAGTTTAATTATTTCTTTATTCAGTTCTAGACATATTCCTTGTCTGTTGAATAATAAGGATAAGTAGACAATTTGATTTTCAATCATATTTTCAAACTCAATATTCTTCAATAAATTATTGTTGTCAATTTCGAATCCAGATTTTGGCATTTTTAATACTGTTATCTCTTCATCAGAACCTACTTCATCCGAATTTAACCAACTACCTTTTTTAATTATATATCTAACAATATCATTAGAAAATCTTTCTGCAGATTTTTCTCTATCTTTTATAGTCTCTAGAGTGGGCAGCCAAGAAGATAGCTTATTTCGTAGATTATCATTTTCAATTATACCAAGTTTGCCTGAGCTTATGAGATCCATTAAAAATCCGTTTTGTGGGAAGTATTGAGGAATACTTGGCACCAATTGCAGTAAACTATCTATAATAAATGAGTCTTGGTGTTTGTTGCCAGTTTGGTCAAGTATTAAATAACAAGCTTTTCTAGTTTCCTTAAGTTCCCCTATTGATTTTTCGAGTTCGGCTTGATTATAGTGAAAATCTAATTTTAGATTATTAATTGCTTTCTTTTCTAAATTATTTTCATTTAGAATTTCGTTGTAGTTATTCAATTGTAATGCAATAAGAATACCAATAACCACAAGGACAATTTCGCCAATGGCATAGATAAAGTATTTCGAAAATTTGTTATCGGAAAGAAGTTGCTGGCGAAATCGCCTAAAAAATTTAATCATTTACTTTCTTTAGGTTGAAAGCAAATTAGGTTTATGGTTGTAGTTGAGGTTGGTTAACTATATATGTTTAAAGATAGTAATATGTTTCAAAAAGTCACTACAAGCAATTATTTCTCATAAATACCAATAGTTAATTCACCTTTATCATTCATAGTAGCACGATACATACCGGCTGTATTAAACTCTGCAACCATATTACCGTTTTTATCTACAGCAACAATGCCTCCATCACCACCTAAATTTGGCACTTTTTCTTGGATAACAAGTCTTGCAGCTTCTTGTAATGACAAACCTTTGTAATCCATCAGTGCAGAAATATCATGTGCTACTTGAGCTCTTATAAAATATTCTCCCCAACCTGTGCTGGATACTGCACAAGTTGCATTGTTAGCATAAGTGCCTGAGCCAATAATTGGCGCATCTCCAACACGTCCCCAACGTTTATTTGTCATACCTCCTGTTGATGTGCCAGCAGCCAAATTGCCATTTTTGTCTAAAGCCGCACAACCAACGGTACCGAATTTAGAATCTTTGATATCTGCATCATAGAAATTTAAATAGGCAGATTCTGTATCAATTTTACCTTCTTTTTTAGCTTCACGTTCTTTAACACGTTTTAGAGACTTAAAGCGGTTTTCTGTAAAAAAATAATCTGACGTAACAATTTCTAAGCCTTGCTCTTGCGCAAAGATTTCAGCTCCTTTACCAGAAAGCATTACGTGTTTTGATTTTTCCATAACTGTTCTGGCCAGATTAATCGGATTTCTAACAGTTGTTGTACCAGCCGAAGCACCAGCATTAAGTGTTTTTCCGTCCATTATAGATGCATCTAATTCGTTAGTCTCGGCATTGGTAAAAACTGCTCCTTTACCTGCATTAAAAAGTGGTGAATCTTCCATAACATTGATCGTTTTTTCAACGGCATCTAAGCTGCTTCCTCCATTTTTTAAAATCTCATAACCTACACTAATAGCTTCTTTTAGTTTTGCTTTGTAAGCTGCTTCGCGCTCAGGTGTCATGTTCTTTTTTAAAATCGTGCCTGCTCCACCGTGGATTACTATGGCAAATTCTGGTTTTTCAACTTTAGTTTCAGCTTCATAAGCTTCATTGTTTTTACAAGTAAAACAGATTAAAACAAGTAAAATACAAGGAATGAAATTTTTCATGATTAGATGGAATTTATAAGTGCTTTAAAGTTACATTTTTACAACTGTCACTTCAAGAAATATTGGCTTTTTATTAGTAACTTCGCATCGAAATTTAATAATTCATAAAAAACAAGCATATATGGAAGCAGTCGCTACCGATTTCGGAATAAAAGAAGCTTTACAACAGTTAGGTGTTAAAGACTTAAATGATGGGACTTCTACAGGTTCAAATAACTTTTCAAATGGGGATATAATTGAATCGTATTCTCCTGTAGATGGTAAATTAATTGGTAAGGTAAAAACGACCACAAGAGCAGATTACGATAAAGTAATGGATGCTGCAACTAAAGCATTTTTATCTTTTAGAGATATGCCTGCACCTCAACGTGGAGAAATTGTTCGTCAATTTGGAAACAAATTAAGAGACTTAAAAGAACCTTTAGGAAAACTTGTTTCTTACGAAATGGGCAAATCTTTGCAAGAAGGCTATGGCGAAGTACAAGAAATGATTGACATCTGTGATTTTGCAGTTGGCTTATCTAGACAGTTAAATGGTCAAACAATTCCATCTGAACGTCCAGGACACGTTATGAGAGAACAATGGCACCCAATTGGTGTAGTTGGTATTATCTCAGCATTTAATTTCCCTGTTGCTGTTTGGGCTTGGAATACAGCTTTAGCATGGATTTGTGGTGATGTTTGTGTTTGGAAAGCATCTGAAAAAGCACCTTTATGCTCTGTTGCTTGTCAAAATATTATTGCTGGAATTTTAAAAGAAAACAATTTACCAGAAGGTATTTCTTGTATTATTAATGGAGATTATAAGGTTGGAGAAATGATGACTACAGATTCTAGAATTCCTCTAATTTCTGCTACAGGTTCTACTCGAATGGGAAGAATCGTTGGAGCAACAGTTGCTGAACGTTTTGGTAAGTCTTTATTAGAATTAGGTGGAAACAATGCTATTATTATTACACCAACTGCCGATTTAAAAGTAGTAGTTCCTGGTGCTGTGTTTGGTGCTGTTGGTACTTGTGGTCAACGCTGTACATCTACACGTCGTTTAATTATTCACGAATCTGTTTACGATAAAGTAAGAGATGCAATTGTTGGTGCTTATGGTCAATTAACGATTGGTAATCCATTAGATGAAAAGAATCATATTGGTCCATTAATTGATCATGATGCTGTAAATACCTATTTAGCTGCAATTGAAAAAGCAAAAGCTGAAGGCGGAAACGTATTGGTTGAAGGTGGTGTTTTAGAAGGTGAAGGATACGAATCTGGATGCTACGTAAAACCAGCGATTATTGAAGCTGAAAATCATTTTGAAATTGTACAACATGAAACTTTTGCTCCTATTTTATATTTAATGAAATATTCAGGAGACGTTGAAAATGCTATTGACAAACAAAATGGTGTTGCGCAAGGTTTGTCTTCTGCTATTATGACAAACGAAATGAAAGAAGCTGAAAAATTCTTATCGTATGCTGGTTCTGACTGTGGAATTGCTAACGTAAATATCGGAACATCTGGTGCTGAAATTGGTGGAGCTTTTGGTGGTGAGAAAGAAACTGGTGGTGGACGAGAGTCTGGATCTGATGCCTGGAAAGTATACATGAGAAGACAGACTAACACAGTTAACTATTCAGACGAATTACCTTTAGCACAAGGGATTAAATTTGATTTATAAGATTGTAAAATATAATACTTTTAAAACCGTTTCAATTTGAAACGGTTTTTTTATGCAATGAAAACAAGGTTTTGGTTTATTAGCAATTAGCTTTATAATTACTAATTTTGTAGCCTATTTTGATGAAGACATAAGAACTTTTTATTACCTCATTCTATCAGGATATTGGTTCGCCACAATCATCTATACCATATTGTCTTCAGTACGTCCAATTATTTTGTTTTTCGTTTTCAAAAAAAATAAGCAGCGGTTTTTAATTGCATTATTCGGTTTTTTGCCTACATTGTTACTGATAGCACCAAATCTATAAAGTAATTTTATAAGATTTATTAAACCTTCAGCAATGAAATAAGTCTAATAGATTATGAACCATAAAGAACTTCAGCATTTATATTGGCGTGTCGGGTTTGGACTAAATCCTGCAGAATATAAGTCTATTAATAGAAGCAGAAAAAATGTTGTCAATACACTTTTTAAAGACTCCGAGTCTATTTCTACTTTAAACGTTAATGTTTCATATTTCAATGATATTACTTATAAAAAAATAAAAGATAATCCGAAGTTAGCCAAAGAAGTCCGCGAACAGAATACCAAAAAGATTAAGGAGCTCAACTACGCTTGGATATACCAATTGGTAACATCAAAAACATTGCTAAGAGAGCGTATAACCTTGTTTTGGGCCAATCATTTTGTCTGCAAAGACAACAATATTGTATATATTCAGAATTATAATAATACCTTAAGAAAGCATGCTTTAGGAGATTTTAGAACGTTTGTAAAAGCCATTTCTAAGGAAACGGCAATGCTTAGATACTTAAATGGGAAGCAAAACAGAAAGAATAAGCCTAATGAAAATTTTGCACGTGAGTTAATGGAGTTATTTACTTTGGGAGAAGGTCATTATTCTGAAACAGATATTAAAGAAAGTGCAAAAGCATTTTCAGGTTATAGTCACAATTTTACAGGCAATTTTGTGATGAGAGAACGTCAGCACCATAGTGGCCAAAAAACGTTTTTTGGTAAAACAGGTGATTTTTCAGGTGATGATATCATTGATATTATACTAGAAAATAAGCAATGCGCACGTTTCATTTCTGAAAAAATATATCGCTATTTTGTGAATCCTATTCCAAATAAAAAGCATGTCGAAGCCATGACAAATGTGTTTTTTAAAGACTATAATATAGAAAGCTTGATGCGATATGTTTTGCTATCGGATTGGTTTTATGATGAAAAAAATATTGGTGCTAAGATAAAATCTCCTGTTGAGTACTTGGTAGGAATGGCAAAGACAGTGCCTATTAAGTTTGAAAGAAAAAAGGATATTCTTAAAATTCAGAAGTTATTAGGACAAACGTTATTAGATCCACCAAATGTTGCCGGCTGGAAAGGTGACAAAGGATGGATTGATGCAAATACTATTATGGTAAGATTAAAATTGCCTTCGCTAATGCTTAATAATGCGATAATTTCTTTAAAAGAACATGGCGATTTTAGCGATAGTTTTAGAGAGAAGTATTTTAAGCGAAATAAAAGGAAACTACCCTTTAAAGTGTTGCCAGATTGGGATACATTTTCTAAAAACTTTAAGTCGGTAAAAACAGAAGATCTTGACACTTATGTTATTCAGGGAACCATAAACAAAGGTACAGCAGACTATCTAGAAACGTTGAATAAAAAATCGAAACAAGATTATTGTATTCAGTTAATGTCATTACCAGAATATCAAATGTGTTAATTATGGATAGACGTAAATTTTTAAAAAATTCGACATTAGCTAGTAGCTTATTTTTTGTTCCTAGTTTTGTAAAGGCATTCGAATCTGTTGCAGCAGAACGCTTAGGTTATAAGCGACTCGTCATCATTCAACTCGCAGGAGGTAATGATGGATTAAATACTATAATTCCGCATAATAATGATATTTATTATAATGCTAGACCACGTTTAGCGATTACAAAAGATATTATAAAACTAAATGACGATTTAGGATTTCATCCAAGTTTAGCACCTTTACGATCATTATTTGATAATGGTGAAATGTCTATTATAAATAATGTGGGTTATCCAAATCCTGTTCGATCACATTTTAGATCTATGGATATTTGGCAAACTGCTAGTGGTTCGGACGAATATCTTCAAAGTGGCTGGTTAGGACGTTATTTAGATGCGAATGGAGAAAACCCATACAACGCCATAGAAATGGATGAGCAATTAAGCTTAGCCATGAAGGGAGAGCACTTTAATGGCATCGCAACTAGCGATTATAAAGTATTATACAATACCTCTAAAGATCCATATTTTAAAAATGTACTCAATCGTTATAACGATGCACATTTGAGTGAGCATAATTTAGGTTATTTATACCAAACGATGATAGAAGCAAAGTCTTCTGCCAACTATATTTATGAGAATACCAAGGTAAAATTATCTCAAGAAGAATATCCACAAAACAAATTTGCTAAGCAGCTTAAAAATGTTGGGCAGTTCATTAATTCTGGTTTAGAAACGAAAGTTTTTTATACATCATTAGGTGGTTTTGATACGCATGCAAATCAACCTAACAGGCAAAAGCGACTATTATCTCAGTATGCTAATAGCGTTTCAGCTTTTGTAAAAGATTTAAAACGTAATGACACTTTTGAAGATACTTTGATTTTAACCTTCTCTGAATTTGGAAGACGTGTTAAACAAAACGCAGCTACTGGTACTGATCATGGAGCAGCAAACAATGTATTTATTATGGGTAAAAACCTAAAGAAAGCTGGTTTCTATAATAATCTGACAAGTCTTAATGATTTAGATGATAATGGAGATTTAAAGTACGAAATTGATTTTAGAACTATTTATGCTACTATTTTAAGTGAATGGCTAAAAGCAGATGACATTACGATTTTAAATAATTCTTTTGACAAGCTTAATTTTATATAACGTAACCTAATTGAAATAATAAACCTTGTTTCAGATTCGAAGTTAAATCGAGTGAAACAAGGTTATATAATTGATTAATAGCACTACAAATATCTAGAATAAATTCTATCGTCCACAAAATTTATGATGAATGGTCAAAAAAAATGTATAATCTGTAGTGTTTTGATACAACCTTCGGTAAGATGCAAAAAACAAGGGTAAAATCTCATCAAATTCCGATAAACTAGCTATACTTCACTTTTCTTAAAATTCTAATAGTCTCTTTATAAGAGTTGTAAAGACTAGAACCTCGCTTTTTAATATACGGTTTAGCATATTCGAGTTTTGGTAAAGCATCTTCAAAACCATTGAGATAGCATATTAAATAACTTGCAGCTAGATTTTGTAAATCATTAATCTCATGTTCTGCAAGAGAGCTATTTTTTTCAAGCTTTTCTAGAATTGCATTATTGCTATTATAAATGTGATGCAACACCTTTTTATCAAATTGAGGTGGTTCAAAAATTAAATGTGCTTCAATAGAATAATTAGCATTATTATCAAAGTGAATCGTTTTTTCTTCTAACTTATAATATTTATAGGATTGCTGAAGGCCAAGTCTCACATATTCAACAATCTTAAAGGAATCTTCTGTATAGGAAATTGCGACTTCATCTAATGCTGAATAAAATAGACGCACTTGTTCATTAATTAATTCTATATCTACTCTAGAAAAGAAGGTTTCATCTTTAATGTGCTTTTTATCTCCAGACCAACACAATACAAAATATTCTTTAAATACTTTGTATTGTGGATTAAAATCTTGCCGCTTATTCATAAAATCAAAGACACCATCTAAAGTGAGTTTAATATTATTCTGTGCATGATTTTCAATAGCTGAAACAATCTTAGAGTTAACGTCTTTAATTTCGATATCAAAAACCTTTGGCATACTCATACTGCCGTCTCTAAAGAATACTGAGCCTCCGAAATATTTCCAAATGTTTTTTCTTAGTGAGGTAATTTGATCAATAGGTCTTATGGTGACTAAGCCAACGACTTTATCATCTGGTAAATGTGGAAACGGAATATTTTCGTATTGTACTATTGGTGGATTAGAGAGATATGCATTGATAAGATTCTGAATTTTACTGTCGTCAAAAAAATCGACACCAATTATTTTGTTATCCTCGTCTTGCACTCCAATAACAATATATGAGTTGTTTTTAGGGTTGCTATTTGAGAGCGCACAAATATGTTTTAAGAACTTAGCTTTTCCTTCTTTAAAACCAATATCTATTTTTCGTTTTTTGTCGTAGAAACTGTTCTCATCGTTGTGAGCTAGTAGATGTTTTATGAGAAGCCTTTTGTTAATCATGACACTTCTTGCGAAAGCAGGAGTTTTATTATTTTGAAATCTTTAATGCAATCAATTTAATAAACAACGACAAACCAAATCAAGGCACTTTATGTCCTTGACAAGCGACTGAAATTAAAAACCAATCTTCTAATTCTAAATCAATTTTTTGCGCTTCGACTGCTAATTTTAATCTATCTTTATTTGTAGTACCAACCACAGGATGAATACCAGATGGATGTTTTAAAGTCCAAGCTAATAATAACTGGTCTTCAGTAGCATTGTATTTATCCATTAATTCTCCGAGTTGCTTATGGATGCGTCTGGTTTGTTCGTTATCTTCTTTAAATACAGATCCCAAAGGAGACCAAGCCATTGGTTTTATGCCACTAGTCATCATATAATCTAAAGTGCCATCATGCATTGCAGAATGTTGTGTGAGTGAAAATTCAATCTGATTGACATCAATATCCATTCGCAAACTAATCATTTCCATTTGCGAAGGTGTGAAATTAGATACACCAAAGTCTCTAATTTTTCCGTCTTTTTTTAAAATGGTAATAGCTTCAGCAATTTCTTCGGCAACCATCAATGGACTAGGTCTGTGTAACAACAATAAATCTAGATACTCCGTGTTTAGATTCTTTAAAGATTCCTCTACGGACCAAATAATGTAATCTTTACTATAGTTATAGTGTTTTACTTTATTGTCGCGATTATCACAAACATATTGAATACCACATTTTGAAATTAGCTGAACGTCTTCACGTTTTATACCAGATTCGATAAAAGACTTTCCGAAATCAATTTCTGTGGTATAAGCGCCATAAATATCCGCATGGTCAAAGGTTGTGATGTTATTAGATATGCAATGGTGCATTAAAGCTGCCATTTCTTTTTTTGAGAGCTGTTTGCCCCAACTTCCCCAGGTCATCGTACCTGCAATTAATCGAGAATATGTCACTTTTTTTTCTGTTTATATGGATTTTTTTGCAATTGGTGTATAAAAATACTCAAAACCTAAGGATTACAGTATCATTGATCTGTAATTATTCCATATCCCAAATCATGAAGCATTTACAACCTATAAAATCACTGGTTTTTACCCTTATTATTTTAGTTTGTTTTACAAGCTGTACTAAAGACAATGTCAATGCAGACAATAATTTGACAGCGATTACTGTGAAATTGAAAAGTACAACTGGCGAGCTAGACAAAGTCTATGTAGAAATAGAAGATGTTCAGTTAAGAGTAAAAGAAAACGGTAGTACATCTAATGCTTGGGTAAGCTTAAATGCTATTAATAGTGGAACTTATAACGTTTATGATTTAATAGAAGATTCAGAATTACTATTAGCCGATAATTTTGAAATAGAATCAACTTACATCTACGAAATTAGATTAGTACTTGGTGATAATAATTTTATAGATTTAAATAATACACTACATAGTTTAGATGTTTCAAATTTAGGGAATGCAACACCTTCAAATTTGGTAAGAACAGAATTGGTTAAGAATCGTTTTTATGACTTTATTATTGACATTGATATCGATAAATCGGTAAGTTATAATGAAGATGAAAGTATGATGATTTTAAACCCAAAACTTTATACAGAAATAAGACAAATTCAATATTAATTATCCTAATCCATGATTAATAGAACTCGCTTAGGCGAGTTCTGAAAGATAAAAGAGTAATACTTCGGTATTACTCTTTTTTTTAACCAATTGTTAACAGCAACTAACGAATAATTTTAACATTTTGCATCCTCGAAAAAGTTACTAAAAATAGTTTCGTTCATAAACCCTTAAAATAATGGAAGCAACGAGTACAATTGATATAAAGTCAATTAACGAAAAGATAGAAAAAGAAAGTGCATTTGTAGACTTATTAACCTTGGAAATGAATAAGGTTATTGTAGGGCAAAAACACATGATAGAACGTTTGCTAATTGGATTGCTTGGTCAAGGTCATATTTTATTAGAAGGTGTACCTGGATTAGCAAAAACTTTAGCAATTAATACACTTTCTAAAGCCATAGACGCAAGTTTTAGTAGAATACAGTTTACACCAGATTTATTGCCTGCTGATGTTGTTGGTACACTGATATATAATATAAAAGAGAATGACTTTACGATTAAGAAAGGTCCGATTTTCGCTAATTTCGTTTTAGCAGATGAGATTAACAGAGCACCAGCCAAGGTGCAGTCGGCTTTACTAGAAGCGATGCAAGAGAAGCAAGTGACTATTGGAGATGAAACGTTCATTTTAGATAAGCCTTTCTTAGTAATGGCAACGCAAAATCCTATTGAACAAGAAGGAACTTATCCTTTGCCAGAAGCTCAGATAGATCGTTTTATGTTGAAAACTGTTATTGATTATCCGACAATAGATGATGAGCAGCAAATAGTAAGAGCGAACCTAAAAGGGTCATATGATAAAGTGAATCCTGTAGTTTCAGTAGCTCAGATTTTGAGTGCTCAAGAAGCAGTTCGCGAAGTTTATATGGATGAAAAGATTGAAAAATATATTCTAGATATCATTTTTGCCACACGTTATCCTGAAAAATATAAACTAGGTGATTTAAAAGCTTTAATCTCTTTTGGAGCATCTCCTCGTGGTAGTATCAATTTAGCGACTGCTGCAAAATGTTATGCCTTCATTAAAAGAAGAGGTTATGTAATTCCAGAAGACGTTCGTGCTGTAGTGCACGATGTATTGCGTCACAGAATAGGTATTACCTATGAAGCCGAAGCTGAAAATGTTACTTCAGAAGACATTATCAACAAGATTGTAAACGAAATCGAAGTACCATAGTATTGTCATTCCTGCGCAGGCAGGAATCTCATTATTATTTGTCAAAAGTTTAATTTGATAGATTCCGCATCAATTGCGGAATGACGAAACAGAAAATGGATACTAAAGAACTTCTAAAAAAAGTACGAAAAATAGAGATTAAGACACGTCGTTTGTCTGATCATATATTTGGAGGCGAATACCACTCAACCTTCAAAGGTCGTGGTATGACTTTTTCTGAAGTCCGTCAATATCAATATGGTGATGATGTAAGAAATATAGATTGGAATGTCACTGCACGTTTTAGAGAACCATACATCAAAGTCTTTGAGGAAGAACGCGAGCTGACGATGATGTTGATGGCAGATGTTTCTGGTAGTAAGTTATTCGGAACCAAGAATCAGTTTAAAGATGAGATTGTTACAGAAATTGCTGCAACTTTAGCGTTTTCTGCGACTCAGAATAATGATAAAATCGGATTGATTTTATTTTCAGACGAGATTGAATTATATATTCCACCAAAGAAAGGACGCTCTCATGTACTCAGAATTATTAGAGAGTTATTAGAGTTCAAGCCAAAAAGCAAAAACACTAATGTAGCTGAAGCCTTTAAGTTTTTATCTAATGTGATGAAAAAGAAAGCGATTGTTTTTGTGTTATCAGATTTTATTGCAGACGATTATAAGCAGAATCTAAAAATTGCTGCAGGCAGACACGATATTACAGGAATAAGAGTTTACGATAAGCACGAAGAAGCAATTCCAAATCTTGGAATGGTACAGATGGAAGATGAAGAAAGTGGTGAGTTAATGTTAGTAAATACAAGTTCTAAAAAAGTGAGACAGAATTATGGTAAGTTTTATGCTGATAAAGTGAATTACTTTAAAGATACATTTACAAAATCTGGCGCAGGTACAATTGATTGTCGTGTAGATGAAAGCTACGTAAAGAAGTTATTAGGATATTTTAAAGGAAGAGGATAAACGGTTTTAGGTTAATGAAATACGATTTTAGATATAATAATAGAATTTTGGTCATCCGTCTTCGGTCATCCGTCTTTGGTTTATTCTCTCTTTTCTTTTTTTTCCTTTCTTTTTCAGCATTTGCTCAAGTAAAAACCGAAATTGACACGACCAAAATACGAATCGGTGAGCAAATCAACTATAAAATAAAAGTTGAAGCAGATTCATCTGCCTTAGTTGTCTTTCCCGAAGGGCAAACCTTTATGCCACTAGAAGCCGTTGAAGCCTTAAAAATAGATACTACTAAAAAGGACGCTAAGTTTTTATTATCGAGAATATATAAACTCACGCAATTTGATTCTGGTTCATATATTATTCCAAGACAAAAAATCATCATTGACGAGAAATCATTTTTTACAGATTCTCTCCGTATAGATGTTAATACCATTGTAGTTGATACCACAAAGCAGAAGCTATACGACATTAAGCCTATCATTGAAGTTGAAAAAACTGGAAGCAATTGGTGGAAATGGTTGCTTGGTATATTGTTAGCAATAGCTTTAGTTGCTTTCTTATTGTATTGGTTTATATGGCGAAAAAAACCTTTAACTGAGGAAGAAGAGATAGCCTTATTACCACCTTACGACAGAGCAAAATTAGCCTTACAAAAATTAGATGAAAGTCAATATCTAATCCGTTCAGAAGTAAAAGACTATTATTCTGAATTGACTTTTATAATAAGAAAATATTTAGACGAAAAAGTTTATGATCGCGCTTTAGAAAGTACTACAGACGAATTAATAAGTAGATTGATTTTGTTAAAAGATGGTAACCAGATTCCATTGTCAAAAGATACAATTAAAAACCTCGAATCTATTTTAAAGCGTGCCGATTTGGTAAAATTTGCGAAGTCAGCACCAGACACAGCACTTGCTGAAATGGATAAAGCGACTATTAATAAAGAAATAGATCATGTAAAGGAAAGTTTACCAGAGCCAACAGAAGAAGAAAAATTATTAAATCAACAATACAAAGAAGATCAAGAGCGTAAAAAGAAGCGTCGAAAAGTCATTTTAACGGTTGCTATTTCTGTTTTCCTCCTTATTGCAACTTTCGTTGGTTTCGGAATCAAGTACGGATTTAGTTATGTAAAAGATACAATTATAGGCCACGAAAGTAAAGAGCTTTTAGAAGGTAATTGGGTAGAAAGTGCTTATGGATTTCCGCCAGTTTGGATAGAAACGCCAAAAGTTTTAAAACGTGTGGATTCGCCAGTTCCAGAAGAAGCAAAAGAACAAATGACAATGACAACATTTGTTTATGGAACCTTATTAGATGTTTTTAGTGTAGCCATTAATACTACAACACTTAATGTACCTAAGCAAGAAGCTCAAACCAAGGAGACCAAAAACCCAACATTCGATTTATTAAAAGTTTCAGAATTAAGCATTAAAGGATTTGAGTCTAAAGGAGCAACTGATATAACCGTAAAAAGAGAAAAGTTTAATACACCAAATGCAGCCGAAGGCTTAAAGACTTATGGAACATTAAATATTAAAGTACCAAATACGGATTACGTGATGAATGCTGAATATGCATTATTTATGTTTTCAAATGAAAATGTACTTCAACAGATTATCTTAACATGGCCTGCAGACGATACTTATGCAGATGAAATGGTACAGCGTATTATAGATTCAATAGAACTTAAGTCAGATGAACAAGTAGCTAACGAAGGTGAAGAATGATGTTTGAGAATATAGAATTTTTAAATAAAGAGTTATTCTGGTTGTTATTGCTTTTGCCAATAGCAGTAGTTTGGTACGTTTTTAAGCATAACAAGCAAACCGCTGAGTTAAGAATATCGAGTATTAAAGGATTTAAGATATCATCATCAATATGGTCAAAACTTAGGCATTTGCTTTTTGCATTACGTTTAATTGCTTTGGGATTATTAATAACAGCTTTGGCAAGACCAAGAACAGTTGATGTGTCTACAAAAACCAAAACAACTCGAGGAATAGATATTGTGATGTCTATTGATGTTTCAGCAAGTATGTTAGCCAAGGATTTACGACCAAATAGACTTGAGGCTTTAAAAGAAGTCGCCGCAGATTTTATAGATGGTCGTCCAAATGATAGAATTGGTTTGGTTGAATATGCAGGTGAAGCTTATACAAAAACACCAATTACAAGCGATAAATCTATTGTACAACGATCGCTCAGAGACATAAAATACAATACTATAATTGAAGGAGGAACAGCCATTGGTATGGGATTAGCAACTTCGGTAAACCGTTTAAAAGACAGTAGAGCTAAGAGTAAGGTGATTATCCTTCTTACTGATGGAGTTAATAATTCTGGATTTATTGACCCGAAAATTGCAAGTGAACTTGCTGTGGAATATGGAATCAAGGTTTACACGATAGGATTAGGAACTAATGGAATGGCATTATCTCCAATTGCGATAAACCCAAACGGATCATTTAGATATGGTCGTCAGCAAGTAGAAATTGATGAGAAGCTGCTAAAAGAAATTGCCGAGGTTACAGGTGGAAAGTATTTTAGAGCAACGAACAACAAGAAGTTAGCTGAGATTTATGACGAAATAAATAAGCTAGAAAAAACAGAAATAGAAGAAAAGAAGTATTACAACTACGATGAGAAATATAGATCTCTAGTACTTTTAGCTGGTTTACTTTTATTAATTGAATTACTATTAAGAAATACAATATTTAGAAGCTTTGTTTAGACTCGACGAAAAAATATGGTTTTGGACATTACTGGTTATTCCAGTGATTATTTTGTTGTTTATATTTCTTCAGATATGGAGGCGTTCTGCACAAAAAAAGTTTGCAGATAGTGGATTATTGAAACGTTTAAGTCCTAATCAGTCTTTTTTTAAAAGTGTCTTAAAGGTTTTAGTATTGTGTGGTGCATTTGCATGTTTGTCATTGGCATTGGTAAATCCTAAAATAGGAACCAAACTAGAAACTGTTCGAAGTCAAGGAGTAGATATTGTTTTTGCGGTTGATGTTTCTAAAAGTATGCTTGCGGAAGATATTGCACCAAATCGATTAGAAAAATCAAAACAACTTGTTACTCAAATTATTAATAGTTTAGCTAGCGATCGCGTTGGTATTATTGCTTATGCAGGTAAAGCATTTCCGCAGTTACCAATTACAACGGATTATGCGTCTGCTAAAATGTTTTTACAAAACATGAATACAGATATGTTGTCTTCACAAGGTACAGCAATTCATGAAGCGATTCAATTAGCAAAAACGTATTATGATGACGAAGAGCAAACCAATAGAATCCTAATTATTATCTCAGATGGTGAAGATCATGGTGGTGAAGCCGTAGATATCGCAGAAGAAGCTAATGATGAAGGGATTAGAATATTGACTATTGGAGTTGGTAATATTAAAGGTGGTCCAATCCCAATAAAACGAAATGGAGTTGTATTAAATTATAAGAAGGACAATAAAGGTGAAACTGTAATTACACGTTTAGACGAAACGACTTTAAAAGAGATAGCAGAAGAAACCGATGGAGTTTATATTAATGGAAGCAATACTGCAGAAGTAGTTGATACAATTAAAGATGTGTTAGCTAAAATGGACAAAAAAGAATTTGAATCTAAACAAATTGCAGATTTTAAAGATCAGTTTCAATGGTTTTTAGGGTTGGGAATTCTGTTGCTGTTTATAGATATATTCTTTTTAGAAAGAAAAACAGAATGGCTTAAGAAGTTGAACCTTTTTAATGAAACATATATATAAAGATTATTGTCGTACGAATTAAAACTTTTAAGTTTTAGATTTTCTTTAACGCTAATTAACAAAGGCGTTTGCTAATTTTAAAATGAATAATGATTGAAATAAAGAAATGCTGGTTTTTAATGGTTTTAATACCACTTTTAGGAGTTGGTCAAAACAATCAATTACTGGATTTTGAAAATTTAGTGAACAAGACATGGATTGCTGAAGGAGAATGGTCTAATGGAAGTAAGTTTAAACAAGAAGTAAGTTATACGTTTAACTTAAATAAATCTATTGTTGTAGCAGATTCCAAAGGGTATATCAACAAAGAGCAAACGGAGTATGGTAATAGAAATCATGGAATTAGACAATATAACTCTGTAGAAGACAAAATTGAATTTTGGGAATTTGATGTATTTGGAGGAGTGACCAAAGGCACAGTTCAAATAAAAGATAGAAATATATGGTATCAATATAAGTATGGAGACGCAACAGTTACAGATTGTTGGGAGTACATGGATGATTCCAAATATAAATTCACTGTAGGCAGTTATATTAATGATAAATGGGAGGCGATTTATCTACAAACGGTGTTTAAATTAAAAAATGAGTAAGATGAAAATTTACACACTACTTATTGCATTTTTAATTGGGTTTTCGGGATTCTCACAAGATGAGAAAGCACAATTAAAAGCAGAAAAAAAAGCAACTAATTTGGTTTACAAAGCTAATGAATTGGTTGAAGAAGACAATTACGTTGAGGCAGAAATGGAATATAGAAAAGCCATTTCTGAAGCCCCAAGTAAAGCTGTTGGAGCGTATAATTTGGCGCATTCTTATTTTAGAAAAGGAAGCTTTAATGAATCTTTATTTAGAAGTCAAGAGGCTGCAAAAAATGCAGTAACTAAAGATGAAAAACACAGAGCTTTTCATAACATAGGTAACATTCTAATGCAGAACAAAAAATGTAAAGAAGCTGTAGAAGCTTTTAAAAATGCACTTAGGAATAATCCAAATGATGAAGAGTCACGCTATAATTATGCCTTAGCAAAAGAATGTGCCAACCAACAAGAAGATGGTGGTGGTGAAGACGATAAAAAAGACAAGGATAAAGAAGAAGAAAAGGATAAGGAAGAGGAGCAAAAGAAAGAAGACGAGAAAGAAGACGAAAAAGATAAAAAGGACGAAGGAGATAAGGATAAGAAGGAAGGTGAAGACGAAGAAGATGAAAAAGGGAAGCCTAAGGATGATAAAAAAGATGATGGTAAAGGAGATGACAAGAAAAAAGATAAGAATCAAAAACCCAAACCAAAACCTGGGCAAATGTCTCCTCAGCAGATAAAGAATATTTTAGATGCTATGCAAAATCAAGAACAAAAAGTTCAGCAAAAGATAAATGCCGAAAAACAAAAAGGGACTAAAATAAAAACAGAGAAAGACTGGTAAAATCAGTTACAGTTTAGTGTTCAGCTTGTAGTTATTCAGTTACTATATTCTTTAAATTTTATAGGCATTAAATAAAAATGAAAGTTATTAAACACATATTAATTTTATTCCTAATACTTACAACAAGTATAGCTTCAGCACAAGTTAAGTTTGAAGCTAAAGTGAGTAAGGAAAAAGTTGGTATGAATGAGTATTTCGATGTTTATTTTGTAACTAATATTGATTCAGCCAAATTTACTCCTCCAGATTTCAAGGAGTTTATAATAATGAATAAAAGGATAGCTGTCGCAAATGATTCTATAAAAGCAATAATAAATGGATATGAAAAAGCTATTTATTATCGGGTTGTTCCTAAGAGAGCAGGCAAGTTTTTAATTGGTGAAGCTTGTTTAATTTTTAATAAAAACTTATACAAGACCAAGACTATAGAAATTGAGGTAATAGAAGAGGATTTCTATTACTCAGAAGTAGAAGTCGAGGAAACAAAAGATGAAGAAACAGTAGATTCAAAATTTAATAAAGGAATTCATATAGTAGCAGAAGCATCAGAATCAATGATAAAAGTAAAAGATTCATGCATTATTGTTTATAAGCTTTATGTATCTCCAGAAATTGGTATTTCTGGTTTTCAAGAAAAAAAAGAATCTAAAAATAAGGATTTTGATATTGAGTATATTAAGTCTCATGAAGTTAAAATAAAAAATAAAATTTATAAAAAAGCAAGGTATAGATCAACCGTTATAAAAAAACTGATATTAAAGGCAAAGCAAAAGGGAAAATTTGTAATCCCACCATATGTTCTCAAAATCAAAGCAGAAATTCCTTCTCATAGAAAAGATGAATTTGGTCGTCGTATAATGGAAAAAGTGATTAAAACAATTAAAACAGAAAATGTCATAATTAATGTTATTTGATTATTGAAAATTATTTTATGTAATGAAATTCACAAAACACATATCAATTCTATTCCTAATACTTGCAACAAGTATAGCTTCAGCACAAGTTAAGTTTGAAGCTAAAGTGAGTAAGAAGAAATTAGGAGTAAACGAACGTTTGCGAATAGATTTTGAAATGAACCAAGATGGAGACAACTTTGTACCGCCTAGCTTTAAAGGTTTTACAGTTGTTGGAGGTCCAAATACGTCAGTGAGTAATTCTTGGGCAAACGGAAAACGATCTTATGCTAAAACCTACAGTTATTTTTTAGCACCTAAAAAGCGTGGAAAATTCACAATTAAACAAGCTACAATTGAGATTGGTGGAGAAACGTATAAGACCTTTCCGATAACAATCAATGTTACGGCTGCTGTTGACAGACCTAATGGTCCTCCAGATGCTTCAGATGTCGCATCAGAAAACATTCATTTGGTTGCTGAAGTATCTAAAACAAATCCGTATTTAAATGAAGCTTTAACGGTTGTTTATAAGTTATATGTTTCGGCAGAAACAGGTGTGAGTAATTGGAGAGAAAAGGACAATCCAAGATATAATGATTTTTGGAGTCAGAATATAGAAATTAGGGGACATAATATTCAGAAAGGGAAATATAAAGGCGAAGATTACCGCTATGTAGTGCTCCGTAAAACGGTATTATATCCTCAAAAAACAGGTAAACTAAAATTAGAACCTCTAGTTTTAGATATTACAGTAGAAGTGCCATCTGGCAGAGCAGATATCTTTGGTCGTCAATTAATGACAAAAGTACCTAAAACGGTAACAGCTGGTAGTAGAACAATACATGTGAAAGCATTACCTGAAGAAGGTAAGCCTTCAGACTTTAAGGGCGCAGTTGGTGATTTTTCTTTTAGAGTAAATACAACCAAGAGCCAATTGAATGCAACAGAATCACTTCAAGCAAAGATACAAGTCGCAGGAAAAGGAAATCTTAAACTATTTGAGTTGCCAAAGTTAACAGTGCCAAGTTCTCTAGAAGTCTATGAGCCTGAGCATAAAGAAAATGTACGCACCAACTTAGCCGGAATGCAAGGGACTATTTCAGATACATATACCATTGTTCCACAATACAGAGGGAAATATCCTGTGCCAACAATTTCTTTCTCTTATTTTGATATAAAGACTGAAAGTTATAAGCGTATCTCTTCCGATGAAATTATTATCAATGTTTTAGAAGGTCCTACCGCAGCTAATGATGAACCATCATCAGGTACCAAACAAATAGTTAGACCAAACACAAATGCATTTGCCTTTATAAAAACATCATCAAATTGGTCTAATATTACTAGTCAACCGTTCTTTAAATCAACAAAATTTTGGTCGTTGTTGTTATTTCCATTTTTAGCAATTCCTTTAGCTATTATAATTAGAAAGAAACTAGATGAGCGCAATGCAGATGTACAAGGAAATCGTCTTAGAAAAGCAGATCGATTGGCTAAAAAATATTTAAGTGCAGCCAAAAAAGCACTAGGAAAAAAAGAAGCTTTTTATATTGCTTTAGAAAAAGCATTGCATAATTATTTAAAAGCCAAATTAAATATTGAGACTAGCGATTTTAATAAAGAAAAGATTGAAAAACTACTCACAGAGCGTAATGTTGAAAGTAATGTAATTTTAGAGTTTATTTCAATTTTAGAGAATTGCGAATTGGCACGTTATACACCAATAACGCAAGTAACTATGCAGAATGATTATGAGAAATCTGCAACAACAATCTCATTAATAGATAAACAATTAAGATAATATGAGAACGATTATAGGTCTTTTGATATGTTGTGTTAGTCTATTGGGATTCGCTCAAAATGATCAGGTTTTTGAGCAAGCTAATGGGTTGTATAATGAAGGCAAATATGCTGAAGCAATAGATAAGTATGAATCTATTTTAGAATCAGATATGCATTCTTCAGAGTTGTATTTCAATCTTGCTAATGCTAACTACAAGCTTAATAATATTGCGCCAAGCATCTATTATTATGAAAAAGCGTTGCAGCTCAATCCAAACGATACAGAAATAGAAAACAACTTGGTCTTTGCGCAAAACATGACGATTGATGCTATTGATAAAGTGCCAAAAGTTGGTTTTGCAAGAATTATAAATAATGTAGTTAAGACCTTCAAAAAAGATACTTGGGCAAAAATTGCAATTGGCGGAGTCATTTTGTTTGTGTTACTTTTTTTAATGTACCATTTCTCTTATGCAACATCAAAAAAGCGAATTGCATTTGTAACTAGCGTTTTAAGTTTATTAATCGCATGCTTTTCTGTTGCAATGGCATTTCAAAAGGAGCACTTGGATAAGAAAGACAATCCTGCAATAGTATTTGTTCAAGAAAGCAGAGTAAAATCTGAAGCTAATAAGACTTCAGAAGAAATATTTAGGCTTCATGAAGGCACTAAAATTCAGGTTTTAGAAACTTATGACGATTGGAAAAAGATACAGTTACCAGATAATTCTACAGGATGGATAGCTTCAAAAGACATTAAATTGTTGAGGGATTTTTAGAAATTATTTAACAGTTTGTTAATTTCTTAATACTATATTTGCCGCTTATGCAGAAAAGCACCAAATATAGAGCAGCTATTTTTTTTACCATATTATTTATGGCAATAATTTCAGCTCCTACAGTCATTACATCTATTGATGACTCTGTAGATATTTCTTGTTTTTTTGGCATAGGTGAAGAAGAGGAAGAAAGTGAAAATCTAAAACTTCTTTTCGAAAACAACTTAGAGCTTTCCGATAATCATTTTGTTATTAAAACAAATGGTAATCTTATAGGATATACCTTTAAAACTTATCCTAAACCACATCTTAATTTAATTTCACCACCTCCCGAATTCATTTCATAATTTTTAGAAATCGGACAAAATCTGTCTAAAAAAAATTATTGAAAATTTGCTATTGAGATTACTCTTTAGCTTAAATGAATTTATAAATGTTTAAAACTTTAAAAAATGACATGCCAGCGAGCATTGTCGTATTCTTTGTTGCATTACCCTTATGTTTAGGGATTGCATTAGCCAGTGGAGCTCCACTATTTTCGGGTTTAATAGCCGGAATTATTGGAGGTGTTGTAGTTGGATCTTTAAGTGGTTCTAAAATAGGTGTAAGTGGTCCAGCTGCCGGTTTAGCAGCCATCGTATTAACAGCAATAGGCACTTTAGGGAGTTATGAAAATTTCTTGGTTGCTGTTGTTTTAGGTGGAATTATTCAATTGCTTTTTGGTGTCTTGAAGGCTGGAATCATTGGGTATTATTTTCCGTCATCAGTAATTAAAGGGATGCTTACAGGTATCGGAATTATTATAATCCTAAAGCAAATACCTCACTTTTTCGGTTATGATAAAGCATTCACACTTTTTAAAGGGAGTGGAGAAAGTACGCTATCTCAAATACTAAATACAATAAATCATATTCAACCAGGTTCGGCATTGATAGGATTAATAGCATTGGGAATTTTGTTGTTGTGGAGTAATGTGCTTTCTGAAAAGGGGAAAATTTTTCAAATAGTACAAGGACCATTAGTAGCAGTTGTTTTAGGAATTATTTTCTTTGTTGTAACACAATCTAATGAAAGCTTAGCCATCGCAGAATCACATTTAGTTAGCGTACCAGTACCAGATGGTTTTGATTCTTTTATTGGGCAATTTAGTTTTCCAAATTTCTCAGCTATTACCAATCCTGAAGTTTGGATTGTGGCTTTTACTATTGCATTAGTTGCTAGTTTAGAGACGCTATTGTGTGTTGAGGCTACAGATAAATTAGATCCTCATAAAAACGTAACACCAACCAACCGAGAGTTATTGGCTCAAGGAACAGGAAATGTCTTATCGGGCTTAATTGGAGGACTACCAATTACACAAGTTATTGTGAGGAGCTCTGCTAACATACAATCTGGTGGTAGAGGTAAAATGTCTGCTATTATTCATGGGTTTTTATTATTAATTTCTGTGATATTAATTCCTAGGTTATTAAATATGATTCCATTGTCTGTATTAGCGGCAGTACTTTTAATCGTCGGTTATAAATTAGCAAAGCCATCATTATTTAAAAAGATGTACGACTTAGGTTGGAAACAGTCAATTCCGTTTACAGTTACAGTTTTTGGGATTGTTTTTATCGATTTATTATGGGGAATTGGTTTAGGTTTAACTGTTGGAGTTGTTGTGATTTTGATTAAAAGTTTTCAAAACTCACACTTCTTGCATAAAGAAGGAGAAGATATTGATGATGGAAAAATAAAAATGACCTTGGCTGAAGAAGTAACATTTTTTAATAAAGGAGCAATTCTTAAAGAATTAGATGCATTACCTAAAGATTCCTATTTAGAACTCGATGTTACTAAAACAAGATATTTAGATAATGATATTATTGAAATTTTAGATGATTTTGCTTTTAAAGCTAAAGAACGAAATATTGATATAAATTTAATTTCAGAAAGAGGAATTGTTGAAAACCCAGATAGTTTTATTGAATTTTTTAAACTAAGACCAAAAATCGCATAATATCAAAACTATGAAATCTTTAAAGTTAGGTATTCTGTCAATAATGCTTTTGATGTTTTTTCACCCAAATAAGATAGAGGCTCAAGATAATAATCTGGGCAATTGGCTCATTTATATTGGTAATAAAAAGCTCAATAAAAAATGGAATATCCACAACGAAGTGCAATACAGAAATTACAATGCTGCTGGTGATTTAGAGCAGTTGCTATTGCGCACAGGATTAGGTTATAACATTACTGATAATAGTAACCTATTACTAGGTTATGGCTATATTTTATCTAAAAATTATATAAGTGAAACTGATGATAAAGTAACTGTAAATGAACATCGTATTTTTCAGCAATTTGCAACAAAGCAAAGTCTAGGTAAAGTAGGTTTAAGCCATCGTTACCGTTTTGAACAGCGTTTTGTAGAAGATGATTTTAAAATGCGTTTGCGTTATTTTCTAGGAATTAATATCCCATTGCAATATAAAGAAGAGAGAAAAAATCCTTTGTATCTTTCAATTTATAATGAGATATTTTTAAATACGAGATCATTTGTATTTGATAGAAATAGAGTCTATGGTGGTTTGGGATATAAGTTCTCAGAAAACCTTAGGCTAGAACTAGGTTATATGAATCAGTTTTTTGAAACCTCAGGAAGAGATCAAATTAATCTGATTGCGTTCGTTAATTTCTAAGCTAAAGATGAATTTAAAAAGGTTAATTTTTTTAAATTTAAGTTAATTAATAAAAACCACTAAAAACTAAACTATGAAGAACTTATTTTCAAATATCAAAGGCGATGCATTTGGCGGCATTACTGCAGGAATTGTCGCATTACCTTTAGCTTTAGCATTTGGAGTGTCTTCTGGTTTAGGACCTGAAGCTGGATTATATGGCGCAATATTCATAAGTTTTTTCGCAGCATTATTTGGTGGAACAGCAACTCAAATTTCTGGACCAACCGCACCAATGACTGCAGTAAGTATGGTCATTATTGCAGGTATCGTAGCAGCAAATGATGGTAGTGTAGAAAAAGCATTACCAGCCATATTAACTGTATTCTTACTAGCAGGTTTAATACAAATTGGATTAGGACTAATTGGTATAGGTAAATATATTAGGTATATCCCTTATCCAGTAGTTTCTGGATTTATGACTGCTATTGGTTTAATAATTCTTTTAACTCAAATATTACCATCTGTAGGTTATTACCCAAAAGAAGACCAAGCATATGTAGAGCAGTTTAAACCACAAGCAGAAGAGGTAATTCTTGAAAATATTTTAAAAGAAGAAGCTGGTGAAGGAATTTTAGTCCTTGAAAACTTTAAAGAAACCATTGATAGAGCTCATAAAATTTCACCAGAACAAATTTTAAATGAATCTAAAACTCTGGCAGCAAAAGAAGCGTCTGGTACTCTTGGCGCACTTAAAGTATTGCCAAGAGCTTTAAAGAATATTAAGTGGTTAGAATTGTTTTTAGCATTAGGTACCATATTTATTATTTACGGTTTTAAGCGGATTACTAAAGTGGTTCCAAGTACTTTAGTTGCATTGGTCGTTATGTCTGGGATAGCCTATGGTTTTAACTTAGGATATGAACCAATTTCTGAAATTCCTGGAGGTATTCCAATTCCAAAACTAGAAATGTTTACAAGCTTTAGTTTAGGGAGTATTACACCATATATTTTTACAGCACTTGCATTGTCATTATTAGGGGCAATAGATTCTTTATTGACAAGTGTGGTTGCCGATAATATGACTAAAACCAAGCACAAGCCAAATAAGGAGTTAATTGGTCAAGGTATAGGTAATAGTATTGCAGCTGTTTTTGGTGGTATTCCTGGAGCAGGAGCTACAATTAGAACGGTTGTAAATATTAATGCTGGTGGTAAGACAAAGTTATCTGGTATGATTGCCGGTATTATGTTATTAGTTATTATGCTTGCATTAGGACCTATAGCATCTAAAATTCCCGCAGCAGTTTTAGCAGGTATTTTAATAACAGTTGGAATAGGTGTTATGGATTATAAAGGGCTAAAAGCAATTCCAAGTTTACCAAGAGACATTAAATTTAAATTTTTACCATTTAAATTTAGCTCAGAAGTATTAATAATGCTTGTTGTATTAGTGTTATCAACTTTTTGGGATTTAATTTATGCAGTTGGTATCGGTTTAGTGATAGCGTCTTTAATGTTCATGAAGAAAATAGGTGACTTAACTGCAGAACGTTCTGATGTGAAATCGTTAAAAGAAGAAGCTTGGCCAGATGAAGGGAATTTTCCTAAGAATTTAAAAGAAGAAGTTTTTATTAAACATCTTAAAGGGCCTTTATTTTTTGGATCAACAAGCGATTTTCAAGCGTTAACAGAACAGATTCCAAAAACAGCAAGAACGGTTATTCTAAGACTAGGACGTATGCAGTATATGGATCAATCTGGTTTATATGCTATGGAAGATATGCTTCAAGATCTTAAAAAGAATGATGTTGAAGTTTTATTCGTTGGCCTTTTAAAACAACCGCGTTATATGATGGAGCGTATTGATATTATTCCAGATTTTATTCCGAATGAACACATTTTTGAAGATTTCAAATCCTGTCTACAGTGGATTAAAACAAATGTAGAAGACAAATATTAACAAACTCTCAGTATTGAGAATAAAACAAAAACAAACATGAAAAATATAGCAATAACAAAAGACGTACAAGGAGCATTAACACCAAATGATGTATTACAAGATTTATTAAAAGGGAATAACCGCTTTGTAAATGGAAGTTTACAAGGTGCGGATAATGCTGCATTAGTAAACCAAACAATAGAGGGGCAATTCCCAAAAGCAGTGGTTTTATCTTGTATAGATTCTCGCGTACCAGTAGAAACAGTTTTAGACCAAGCTATTGGCGATATTTTTGTTGCAAGAGTAGCAGGCAATTTTGAAAATATAGATATTCTAGGAAGCTTAGAATACTCATGTAATGTTGCTGGTAGTAAATTAATTCTTGTGTTAGGTCACGAAAGTTGTGGAGCTGTTAAAGCAGCTTGTGATGGAGTAGAGTTAGGCAATATTACAGCAATGCTAAATAACATTATGCCTGCAGTTAGAAAATCTGCAGATGAGGTTGATGGTGAAGCCAATTCTTCTAATAAAGAATTTGTAGCTAAAACTGTTGAGAATAATGTACGAATGACTATAGATCGTATCAGAGAGAAAAGCCAGATCTTAACAGAGATGGAAGATAATGGAGAAATTTCTATTGTTGGAGGAGTGTATAGCCTTCATACTGGAAAAGTAGAAATGCTATAATTGAAAAAATGATAAATTGGAAAAGCCATTCGTTAGAGTGGCTTTTTTTATGCCTCTTCCTCAGGATTTTCTTCTGTTTCACTCTTAATGAGATTTGGGAAAATCATTGGTGCTAAGGACTTCACAGGTTTATAAAGAATACTTTCTTCTAAATCTTCTTTATCCATAAAAGGAAGGGTATTATTTAATTTATTGAAAACAATAAGAAGAACACTAAGTATCAATCCTATTTTAAGCACACCAAAAACACCACCTGCAAGCTTATTTATAATTCCTAGAGCAGCAAAATCTGCCAATTTGGTTAATGCTTTCCCTGCTAAACTAATAGCTAAAACAATAATCACAAAGGTGATAGCGAAAGCTACGATATTGATGGTTTTTTCGGCCCAATCTACTTTAGATTCTAAAAATCCAGCAGCAAAACCACTAAAATGAATTGCGCCATAAACACCCAAAACTAAGGCAACTAATGATGCTACTTCAACGAAAAGGCCTTTCATGGCTCCACGAATAAGTCCAAATAACAATAAGGCTCCTAAAACAATGTCAATGATACTCATAATACTAGCGGTTTAGGCAAAAGTACATTAACTTTGCCAATTCTATAACGCAGAAAGTGTTAGATAAATTATGGCAAGAGACGAACAATTAAAAGAGCGATGGGATTTGGTAGTAGAAAAACTCTCTAATCAATTCGCTGATGGTGACCGTTTAGATTTAGATTCTATTATTTATCTTATTGGTGTTCAGGAGCTTGGGCAAATACACCGCGAGTATAAAAAAGATCACAAACTAGATTTAATGCATATTGCTATTTGCAAAGTATTAGAGCCTTATGGTTTTTATGAATTTGATTTTGTTGATGACGATGGTTGGCCACATTATAAAGTATTAGCACAATTACCACATCTTAAAGCAGGAGAACAGAGTGTTTTAATGAAGGAAGCTATTGTGAACTATTTTGTGGAAACAGAATATATCAATTAAGATTTTATAAATTTGCAGATTGAATTAAGCATATCATGATAGACAAGATAAAAGAACTTATAGCAGAAGCAGAAAGTTTTAAAGCACAATCCAAGGAAGAGGTTGAAGTTTTTAGAATTAAATATTTAGGATCAAAAGGATTACTAAAGCAGTGTTTTGCTGAGTTTAAAAATGTTGCAAACGATCAGAAGAAGGAATTTGGACAAACCATTAATCAGTTAAAGAAAACAGCTGAAGATAAAGTTAATACTCTAAAAGAAACTTTTGAAAATCAAGAAGAGGATAAAGGAGTTTATGGTGATTTGTCTCGTCCTGGCGAACCTATTGCTTTAGGTGCACGTCATCCAATTTCCATTGTTAAAAATCAGATTATAGATATCTTTTCTCGTATTGGGTTTAATGTGAGTGAAGGTCCAGAGATTGAAGATGATTGGCATAACTTTACAGCTTTGAATTTACCAGAATATCATCCAGCACGAGATATGCAGGATACCTTCTTTATTCAGACTAATCCAGATATTTTATTACGTACACATACCAGTTCGGTACAAGTGCGTTATATGGAAAATAATAAACCACCAATTCGTACAATTTCACCAGGCCGTGTGTATCGTAACGAAGCTATTTCCGCACGTTCGCATTGTTTCTTCCACCAAGTAGAAGGATTGTACATTGATAAGGATGTAAGTTTTGCAGATTTAAAGCAAACACTTCAATATTTCACAACCGAGATGTTTGGGAAGTCTAAAATCAGATTGCGACCATCTTACTTTCCATTTACAGAACCAAGTGCTGAGGTAGATGTATATTGGGGACTTGAGACTGAAACTGATTATAAGATTACAAAAGGAACAGGTTGGTTAGAAATTATGGGTTGTGGTATGGTAGATCCTAATGTTTTAGAAAACTGCGGAATTGATTCTAAAGAATATTCAGGTTTTGCTTTTGGTATGGGAATAGATCGTATTGCGATGTTGCTTAATCAAATTAGTGATATTCGTTTGTTGAGTGAGAATGATGTGCGTTTCTTGGAGCAGTTTAAGTCAGCATTATAAGCTTTGAAAAAAGACATAAAAATTCCAGAAGTAAAAGATGTGCACGTTGCTGTGGTACACGAAGAGCATCCAGAATATAAAACTCAAGATTGGAATGCCTATATCATTAATAATAGTGAAACAGATTTAGAAACGGTTCTCATAGTTTCTCAAGGCTATACAGATAAAAAAATGACGCCTCCTATGCGTCATACAATTACAAAACTACCAGCAAGAAGCTACGCTAAGATTGAATACATCCAAGAAAAAGTATTAGAACTGAACAACTCATTTAAGATTACGTTTTTTGAAGGCAACCAAATGTTTGACAAAACGTATTTGTTTAGAAAGAATACTATTAATGAAAAGGCTTTACAGAATCTACCTTTGATGCAATTCAAAGGAGTTTTGGTGAAGTAATGGAAATTTCATTACGAGGAACGCAGTGACGTGGTAATCTGTCTATAGATTATGAGATTACCACAGTTGACAAAAAAAGTCAACTTCGCAATGACGGAAAATTTCAAGCTTCGTTCTTCCAACTTCGAACTTTTAGTCGAGCTTCTCCGTCAACTTCTTAAATACTTTCTTAGGATTTTTGTTCTCATAAAGAATAGAATGAACCGCATTGATAATAGGCATTTGCGTTTTCTTAATGTTTTTCTCATTCAGTAAAAACGCACTTTTAGTAGCGTAATAGCCTTCAGCAACCATATTCATTTCCATTTGAGCAGATTTTACAGTATAACCTTTACCAATCATGTTCCCAAACATTCTATTTCGGGAAAACACCGAATATCCAGTTACTAATAAATCACCCAAATAAGCTGAGTTATTAATGTTGCGCTTCATCTTATGCATCTTTTTAATAAAACGTTTCATTTCGCGAATCGCATTACTCATCAATACACTCTGAAAGTTGTCTCCGTATCCTAATCCATGTGCAATTCCGGCAGCAATAGCATAAATATTTTTCAACATTACAGCATACTCTACTCCAATAATATCATCACTGATTTTTGTTTTAATGTAATTGCTAGATAAGTTATCTGCTATGGCTTGTGCTTTTTCAGCATCAGCACAAGAAATGGTTAGGTAAGATAAACGCTCTAAAGCAACCTCTTCGGCATGGCAAGGACCAGCAATAACGGCAATATTTTCAAACGGGATATTATATTCATCATGAAAATGCTCACCAACTAATTTTCCTGTTTCTGGTAAAATACCTTTTACAGCAGATACAATTGTTTTATTACTAATATCTGTATTGAGCTTTTCTAATTCAGCATGTATAAAAGCAGAAGGAATTACAAAAATGAGAACATCTGCCCAATCTGCAATTTCGTTGATGTCATTGCTCAGTTTTAACTGTTCTGTATGAAATTCAACAGAACTCAAATAACTAGGATTATGTTGTTCTTTTAAGATATGTTCTTTAGCATATACACTTCGCATATACCAGCCAACTTCATTTAAGTTTTCGCAAAGCATTTTTACAATGGCAGTGGCCCAACTTCCGGCTCCAAACACAGCATATTTTGTAGTATCACTCATAGAATTGTTGTCAATTAGGTATATCAAAAATAAGGAAACTTTTATGGAATGACTAATGATATGATATGCACGTAAAGTATAATAAAATGAAGATTCTTAAGGTTATTTTAGATTCTGAAACAAGTTCAGAATGATAAACGATTCGGACTTTGGCATACGTTTTGAATATCTATAAGTATTAACCCTAAAAACCGTTAGATTATGAAGACGATAAAATTATTACTAGGATTTGCAATAAGTGCAACACTATTCACCTCGTGTTATGTAGAGGAACAACATATAAACGATAATGGACCATCTATTTCATTAAATCAGTTATTACAATCGTACGATTTGTGGTATGTAGATATTAATGCAACTCAAGGTTATGGTGAAACTCCGTTTTTACAAATTGCGTTTACGCTGACTTTTGATAATGGTCGTATGTATGCTAATAATAATTTAGTTGGCTTTGGAAGCCAAGGTGGAGGTTATGGTGTACAGATTGGAAACTATGATGCTTATGATATGATATTAGATGTAGATCATATAATTGATGGCTTTGATAGTTTTGATGTTTACCAAGTTGATAATAACACAATTGAATTGTACAACCCTTATAATGATACCTCTTATTTTTTAGATGGTTATCAGCGTTCAACGTTTGATTACGATTTTATATTCTATGATAACATTCATTATTTTTTACAAGAATATGAAGCTTGGGAGAAAACCTATACTAGTGAGTTTGGTGCCTTAAATGAATTTGATAACGAAAACTATTTACAGTTCTTATCTGGTGGAAATGATTCTACTTTTAGAAGTTCTCAAGATGGAAACATAAGCAATCCAAATAATATATACTGGGATTATACAGGAGTCTATGGTGTTGGAGATATTACAGGAAATATGTACCTAAAAACATTAACATTAGATTATGATTTCTTTGACAATGAATTCTTTGAACTCAGCGTTATTGATGATGGAACGATAGAGTTGTTCCATGCAGACTCAGGTACAGTATATGAGTTTCAAGGACAAGGTTACATCGCTTATTACAGAACTTCTAATACCGAAGGAAGAGTATTTAAGCAAGAGGATAAGCCTAAAAAACGTAAACAAAAAACAAAAAGGATAGATAATCCTAGAGAAAATAAGAGAAACACCTAATAATTAATTTAAATTATAAGGAAGAATATAAATTTAGGTGTTCCATGTGACATTTGAAAAACAATAAAACAGGAACACATGAAGCTAAATTTTGGTTGGTTATTTAGTTTCAAAACGCTCAGATAAAGCACTTGCTTTTCTGGGCGTTTTCTATTTTAATTATAAATGTAACTTTTACATATAAATTGTGTCTAAATAATAAGAGTTAGAAATAAGCCTTTATTCTGAAAATTAGTAGGAAAAAAGATGAATTTTCGCCAACTTTACTAGAGATTAACTTTAAATCAAATATATAATTAGGGGACTATTTTCTTTTATTAAAAATGCCGGAGCAAAAGTTTTCGGAATCGGAAAAACAACAGAAGAAGAAGAAGCAGAAGCAAGAGCAAAAGCTGAGGTTGCAGAACTTAAACTAGAAGAAGCTGCTGCTAGAAATCTAGAAGAAACAATTAACGGTTTACAATTGCAGGTAGAAAACTTATGTGTATTTGTAGATGATGATATGGCAAAAGTTTCTGGTATGGCTTATGACCAAGCTACGAAAGAAAAAGTAATCTTAGTTGTTGGTAATACTGCAGGTATTGCAACTGTTGATGATGAAATGACAGTTGAGCATATTGTACCAGAATCACAATTTCATACAGTGGCTAGTGGAGATACTTTAGGGAAAATCGCAAAGCACTACTACGGAAACGCGATGAAGTATCCTGAAATTTTTGAGGCAAACAAACCAATGCTTACAGATCCTGATAAGATTTATCCAGGGCAAGTGTTACGTATTCCTCACTTAGATTAAGTACTTAATTTAGATGTAGAACAAAAAACCAGCGAAGTCAACTTCGCTGGTTTTTTGTTTTTTAATATCCTGTTCTTTATAGAAGAATATATTTAGTTAATTAAGGATGCTATAAGCTCTTCAATACAACTTCTAAATCTTCATAATCATAAGGTTTAGCCATAATGATTTTAGATGTACTTAAAAGAAAGTACATTGGTGTCGCAGCTACTCCATAAGTTTTTACAATTGGGTTATCCCATTTACCTAAACCAATCACGTGTGTAAAGTTGGGATAGTTTTTAATTTCTTCAGACCATTTTTTATTGTCTTTTTCTAAAGCATAAGCGACCACTTTTAGATTTGGGTTGTTAGCTACCATGTCTTTTACTTTTGGGAGTTCAGTTAAGCAATGTCCACAACCGCTGCTCCAAAAAATAACAAGATAGTTCTCTGCTCCTTCTAGTTGATGCAAACTTGTTTTTTTGTTCTCTAAAAGGATATCAAAATCTGGTGCTTTGGTCCCAATAGAAGTGTTTTTATAAGATGTAATGGTTTCTGCTAAGACTTTGTTATTTGTTGCATTCGCTAAGTCTAATAAGTGCTTTTCTGTAACATAGTTTGCTAAATCATGGTTCTCTAAAGTTACAAAGCGTTGCCAAACAATTTCTAAAAGACTGGTTTTAATAATTAAGTCATCATTGCTAATCGCAGCAGCAATATCATCTACATGTTTTTTATAAGTTGCATCACTTGGGTTTTCTACAATATTAAATACATAAGCTGTTACACGATCTACTAAAAATGAAGAGCTTTGTAATAAATAGTTACTAAAATCTATTTGACTTAGGTATTGCTTTTTTAGATTTTTAGAATACGTGCTAATGTCTTCATATTCTATTGGAATATAAGGTCTATTTGCTGTAATAAATGCTGACACCAATTTTCCATTAGCGGATTCCTCATAAGCCAATTGGGTGTCTTTTAAAACCTTAAAAATAGAGTTGAAACCTTTTTTGTCTATCGTCTCTTTAGAATAATAATTACTTATGGTTTGGTTGACCATGTCCATGCTTTTTAGATACGAATTCCAAAGTTTGTTTTCTTCGGATTCAGTAAAATCAACACCTTTTTCGTAATTAAAATTAAAGGCAACCGTTTCTTTTCCGTCGTAGATAAAATCAAAATTGTTTTCCTCTGGAGGAATCGCATACACAATCTTATAAATACCTGGCGTTACTGTAGAATCTATAGGAATTTTAAAATTCCCTAAACTATCTAATTTCCCTCTATTGACATAGTTTGCTCCTTGTGGTGTGGCTTGATACAGAAAAGCATATGAAAAATCTTCTGCTGGTGAAAAGTTTCCTTTTACAGTTTGAGAAAACCCTAGAAAAGGGATTACGAATAGAACGAAGATGATTTTTTTCATTTTATATGTTTTTATACGCACAATGACTTCAATAATTAAGCCATTATTTTGTTTTAGATCTAATACTTTCAATAACGACTGTAGTCAATATTAAAGCACCTCCAGCAAATGTATGTATTGTTGGTATTTCATTCAAGAAAAAATACGCAATTATAATTCCGAAAACGGGTTGTGTACTTCCTATAATGCTGGCCGTACTTGCTTTAAAATATTTAAGACTATTTACAAACAAGGTGTGTCCAATAGCTGTAGTGAATAAAGCTAGTAAAATTACATAAGGATATTGTGTTGTAATGTTAGATGTACTTTTAAAGTATAATATTGGTGTCAAGATAACAGACAATATCGCTACTTGGTAAAACATGAGCATTGTACCGTTGTATTGTACTACTTGTCCTTTAAGAATTAGAATTCTTAAAGCATAACATAAAGCCGAAAGTAGACCAAACAAAACTCCTTGCAATTGACTGCTTTCTAAATCAAAATCCGGAGCTAAAAAATAAATACCAATAAGGACCAGAATTCCCAATACGATATGAATAGGATCAAATTTTGTTTTTGAAAATAAAGGTTCTAATAAGGCTATAATTACAGGAAATGTAAAAAGCGAAAGCATACCAATTGCTACATTAGATAACTTTAAGGCGTAGAAATAAGTAATCCAATGGGCTCCAATTAATGCAGCAGCTATAACGAATGTCCAACGATCTTTATTACTATTGATTTTGAGATTAATTCCTTTATAAAGACAGAATACCAATAAAAATAGAGTAGCCAGTATAGAACGCCACCAAATAATAACTGGAGTTGGCATATCTATAAATTTACCTAATGCTCCTGAAGTACTAATGAAGATTGTAGCTACTGTAAGCCACAAGAGGTGATTTAAATGACTTTTTTCATTCATTTAATATTAGATAGTGCAGCAAATGCTTGTTTAGTAGATTTAATGTTTTCGAATGTAATGAGTAATCGCAATCCATTTCGGGTTTTCTTCTCCTTCATTTTACATTTACCAGCATTCATTTGAACAAATTGTAATACTTTAGAAAAGTCATCACTTTGATAAAAAGCACTTTGCTGATCTTGAATAAAATAGCCAATCAATTTACCTTGTTTCATAATGAGTTTTTCAACTCCCATTTTAGTAGCGATCCACTTCAGTCTTACACTATCTAATAAATCTGAAACTTGTGTTGGTAATTCACCAAAACGGTCAATAATTTCAGTTTCAAATATTGCTAGTTCTTCTTCAGTTTTTAATTCGTTTAATTTGGTATAAAGAATCAAACGTTCTGTAATATTATTAACGTAATCATCTGGAAAAAGTAATTCAAAATCAGTATCAATGGTAATATCCTTAACATATTGTTTTGGCTTTCCGTCGTCCTTATATAAATCAGAGAATTCAGATTCCTTCAATTCTTCAATCGCTTCATTTAATATTTTCTGATATGTATCGAAACCAATATCATTTATGAATCCACTTTGTTCTCCACCAAGCAAATCTCCTGCTCCGCGAATCTCTAAATCTTTCATAGCAATATTAAATCCGCTACCCAACTCTGTAAATTGTTCTAAGGCCGTGATACGTTTGCGAGCATCTGTTGTCATTGCAGAATACTCTGGAGTAATAAAATAACAAAAAGCCTTCTTGTTACTTCGACCAACACGTCCGCGCATTTGATGTAAGTCACTTAACCCAAAATTATTCGCGTTATTAATGAAGATGGTATTTGCATTTGGGACATCTAATCCACTTTCTACAATGGTCGTACTTACTAAAACATCAAACTCACCATTCATAAAAGCGAGCATTAAATGTTCTAGTTTTTTGCCATCAAGTTGTCCATGACCAATGCCAATTTTTGCATCTGGCACTAAACGTTGAATCATACCAGCAACTTCCTTAATGTTTTCAATTCGGTTGTGAATAAAGAAGACTTGTCCGCCACGTTGAATTTCGTAACTCACAGCATCTCTAATAGCTTCTTCGTTAAAACGAATGACATGACTTTCTATAGGATATCGATTTGGTGGAGCAGTTGTGATGACTGATAAATCTCTAGCAGCCATTAAACTAAATTGAAGCGTTCTTGGTATTGGAGTTGCGGTTAATGTTAATACATCAACATTTTCTTTTATAGTTTTTAGTCTTTCTTTTACTGCAACTCCAAATTTTTGTTCTTCGTCAACAATAAGCAAACCTAAATCCTTAAATTTCACATTTTTATTGGCGAGTTGATGTGTGCCAATAATGATATCTACTCGTCCTTTTTCTAGACCTTCTAATGTTTCGCGCTTCTCCTTTGCAGTTCTAAAACGATTAACATAATCTACCGTTACAGGAAAGTCTTTTAAACGTTCTTTAAATGTACGTGAATGTTGATAGGCAAGAATGGTTGTTGGTACTAAGACTGCAACTTGTTTACCGTTATCTACGGCTTTAAAAGCGGCTCTTATGGCAACTTCTGTTTTACCAAAACCTACATCACCACAAACCAAACGATCCATAGGTCGCTCACTTTCCATATCTGCTTTTATATCTGCAGTAGAAGAGATTTGATCTGGTGTGTCTTCATATACAAAAGAAGCTTCTAACTCATGTTGCATATAACTGTCTGGCGCATATTGAAAGCCTTTTTTAAGCTTACGCTTTGCGTACAACTTAATAAGATTAAAAGCAATTTCCTTAACACGCGACTTGGTTTTTTGCTTTAAGGTTTTCCAAGCTTTACTTCCTAATTTATAGACTTTAGGAGGCTTTCCGTCTTTACCATTAAACTTGGTGATTTTATGTAATGAATGAATGCTCAAATACAAGACATCGCGTTCACCATAAACGAGTTTAATGGCTTCTTGCTTTTTACCTTCAACATCAATTTTTTGAAGGCCGCCAAATCTTCCTATACCATGATCGATATGAGTGACGTAATCACCCACTTCTAAATTAGTCAGTTCCTTTAAAGTAATGGCTTGCTTTTTAGCATAACCATTTTTGAGATGGAATTTATGATAACGATCAAAAATTTGATGATCTGTATAAACGGCAATTTTGTGCTCAGTATCTATAAAACCTTGATAAAGCGAAAGTACAACGGTTTTATAATGAATTTCCTCTTGTTCGGCATCATCAAAAATATCATGAAAACGTTTGGCTTGTTGATCACTTACACATGCAATATAATTGGTAATACCATTTGTATGGTTTTTATTTAAATCTTCAATTAATAAATTGAATTGCTTATTAAATGCTGGCTGAGGTTCAGTGTTGAAGGTTATTACGTCATTGCGAGGAACTTGTGACATGGCAATCTCTTTGTTAGAAACAGATTGCTTCACTTCGTTCGCAATGACATTTACAAATAAAGAATTAGACCCAAACTCAACCAAACTATACTCTAAAAACTGACGTTTTAATAGTTCAGAATTACAAAACAACTCATCAGGAGACGCATGTTGTATTTCTTTAGATAGTGCATTGAAAGCCTCAACGGCTTTTCCATAAAACTCATCAATTCTCGAAAATAAAAGCGGTGTATTTTTAGCAAAGACAACAGTTTTATTAGAAATATATTTTAAAAAGCTTTCACGCTGTTCAGCAATTAATTTATTGGCTACATTAGGAATAATGCTAACCTTTTTAATGCGCTCAGTTGATAGTTGTGTTTCTACATCGAAGGTTCTAATACTATCAACTTCATCACCAAAAAACTCTATTCTGTAAGGTTCGTCGTGCGAAAAAGAAAATACATCTACGATTCCTCCTCTTACTGAAAAATCACCTGGTTCTGTAACAAAATCGACACGTTTAAATTTATATTCAAACAACACTTCATTTACAAAGTCGATGCTGAGTTCGTTACCAATAGAAATTTTAAGTGTATTCTTTTCGAGTTCCTTTTTTGTAACTACTTTTTCAAAAAGAGCATCAGGATAAGTAACAATGATGCATGGCTTTTTACGAGAGTTAATTCGGTTTAGAACTTCGGCACGCAATAAAACATTAGCATTATTAGTCTCTTCAATTTGATATGGTCTGCGATAACTTCCAGGATAAAACAATACATCTTTATCGTTGATGAGTTGTTCTAAATCATTAAGGTAATAAGCGGCTTCTTCTTTGTCATCAAAAACGACTAAAAATGGTTTGTCAGCTGTTTTAAAACTTTCAGAAAGAACTATCGAAAAAGAAGAACCAACGAGACCTTTTAAATGGACGTTTGTTTCAGTTTGGGCAATAGAATTTTTCAGATTTTGCAGTTGCAAAGTCTGTAAATAGGTTTGGGAAATGAAGGCTTTACTCAAGTTCCTTTATTTGAAGGTGCAAATATATAATTTTTGAAGTGTTATTAATTGAAATAATCTATTATTAGATTTATATTTGTGCCTACATAAAAACAATATATATGTCATTTTCAGATTTATTCGAAAGCGGATTTAAAAAGCGTAATGAAGATCATTTTGCAGCTATAGTAAGAATTGCTATGAGCGACGGAATTATTAATGAAGCTGAACAGGCGTTTTTAGATCGTTTAGCAACACGATTAGATATTACAGAACGCGAGTACAAAGAGATTCTTAAAGATTATAAAGGTCACCCAATAAATGCACCAATTTCATACGATTTGCGTTTAGAACGTTTATATGATTTAGCGCGTATGGTTTGGGCAGATCATATTGAGGGGCCTAAGCAAGTAACTTTATTAGAAAAACTATGTATTGGATTAGGTTTTAACCAAGACAATGTAAAATACATTGCAGATAAAGCTTTGACTTTAGTGCATTATGAAGTAGATGTAGATGAGTTTACTGATAAAATGAAAAAAATGAATCAGTAATAGATTCTAAATTATAATTAAAAAGCGAACATTTCTGTTCGCTTTTTTTATGTTTTGAGATTTTACAAGATTTGTCATTCTGTTCTAAAACTTTTAGATTCTGAAATGAATTTAGAATAACAAACTAGAGACTTTTTAAAGTAGTATTTTTACGCGTTGCGCATAAACTCTTCGGCTTTTTCTACCATATTCTTACTACCACAAATAAATGGCACGCGTTGGTGCAGTTCTGTAGGTTCTACATCCATAATGCGTATAAATCCGTCACTTGCTCTTCCATTAGCTTGTTCTGCAATAAAAGCCATAGGATTACATTCGTATAATAAACGAAGTTTACCGTTAGAATTTTTAGAACTTTTAGGATACATGTATATACCTCCTTTAATCATGTTTCTATGAAAGTCAGAGACTAAAGAACCAATATAACGAGATGTATATGGTCTATTATCTTCTTCCATTTGACAGTATTTTATATAGTCTTTAATACCTCTAGGAAAATGGATATAATTTCCTTCATTTACAGAATATATATTTCCATCTTCTGGAAACTGCATATCAGGATGTGATAAATAAAACGAACCAATTGCTGGGTTTAATGTAAAACCATTAACGCCATCTCCAGTTGTATAAACTAGCATTGTGGAGGTTCCGTAAACGACATAACCAGCAGCAACTTGTTGATTTCCTTTTTGTAAAAAATCGTCAATTGTAACAGGTGTTCCTACAGGAGTTACTCTTCTATAAACCGAAAAAATTGTACCAACAGAAACGTTTACATCGATATTAGAAGAACCGTCTAAGGGATCAATTAAAACCACATATTTGTTCTGATGATTTTCATCTTGACTATTAATTGCAATAAAATCATCCTCTTCTTCACTAGCAATACCACAAACAATATTTCTTTTTGTCATGGTTTGTATAAACTTATCATTAGCGTATACATCTAATTTTTGCTGATCTTCTCCTTGAATATTAGTATCACCTGCAGCGCCAATAATATCTACTAATCCGGCTTTGTTTACTTCGTGGTTGACCACTTTAGCAGCTAAACGGATTGAATTTATAAGTCGAGAGAGTTCACCAGAAGTGTATTTAAAAGAAGATTGATTTTCAATAATAAATTCACCTAAAGTTTGATTGCGTTGCGACATGAAGTACGATATTGATTAGTTGGCACAAATATCGCATTTTTTAACAAACTATAACGTTTTCGTACTTTAAATAAGTTGTTATATAGGGCGAGTTTAGATTATATTTGATTTCTTTTTTAAATCGAATATGAATCAACCAAGATTAGCAGTTAAGCAAGATATGTCAAGAGTTTTAGAACTTATCCAAGAATTGGCAACTTTTGAGAAGGAAACCGATGCTGTAGAAGTCACGCTTTCTGATTTAGAAAAAGACGGTTTTTGCAACAATCCTAAGTTTGTCTGTTTTGTACTAGAAGTTGATGACTTTGTAGAAGGAATAGCGCTAGTATATAAAAGATACTCTACTTGGAAGCGTGAAGTTTTGCATTTAGAAGACCTTATTGTGAGTGAAAAATTTAGAGGCAAAGGATTAGGAACAAAACTTTTAGATACTGTTATTTCTTATGGAAAAGAAATAGGAGTAAAACGAGTAAGTTGGGAAGTATTAGATTGGAATGAACCAGCCATAAAGTTCTATGAAAGTAAAGGCGCTAATGTAATGCGCGATTGGGATGTAGTACACTTAGATGAAAGCGGAATTGAAAATTATTTAAAAAATATATAATGCGAGTTTACAAATTTGGTGGTGCGTCTGTAAAAGATGCTGAAGGTGTAAAAAATTTAGCAACGGTTTTAAAAACCACAGGATATGATAATACCTTAGTGATAGCTTCTGCAATGGGAAAAACCACTAACAGAATGGAATTGGTGATTAAAAACTATTTTGAAAATAAAACTGAGTTACAAAGTGCTATTCATGAAGTAATAAAATGCCATAATGATATACTATTAGATTTATTTGAAAATAAGCGTCATCAAGTTTTTACAGATGTTAAACTGCTTTTTGATGAGCTTAATTTGTTTTTTAAAAGTAACAAATCACCAGATTATAACTTTGTTTATGACCAGACTATTGGTTTTGGCGAATTAATTTCGACTACAATTATTAGTCATTACCTTAATGAAATAGGATTAAAAAATAATTGGATTGATGTAAGGGAATTTATAAAAACGGATAATTATTATCGACGTTCTAATGTTAATTGGGAGCAGACACAAGAGAACATTGCGTCAAATTTTAACACATCGATTCTTAATATTACGCAAGGATTTCTAGGCAGTGATGCGAATAATTTTACAACAACTTTGGGTAGAGAAGGTAGTGATTATACAGCTGCTATTTTTGCTTATTGTTTAAATGCCAACAATGTTACTATTTGGAAAGATGTACCAGGAGTACTAAATGCAGATCCACGTTATTTTGAAAACGCAAAGTTGTTGCATCAGATTTCATATAGAGAAGCCATTGAGTTGGCATTTTATGGAGCTTCTGTAATTCACCCAAAAACACTTCAACCATTGCAGAGAAAAGAAATTCCTTTGTATGTAAAATCGTTTTTAAATCCTACAGCAGATGGGACTTGTGTAAGTAAAGGTAAAGCTCTAGAGCCAGAAATTCCATGTTTTATAGTGAAGAAAAATCAGATTTTAATTTCCTTGTCATCTTTAGATTTTTCTTATATAATGGAAGAGAATATAAGTGAAATTTTTAGCTTACTACATTTATATAAAATGAAGGTTGATGTTATTCAGAATTCTGCAATTAGCTTTTCAGTATGTATAGATAATTTGTATAATAATCTCGAAAAATTGCTACAGCATTTAAAAGCAAAATTCAATGTAACATGTCACGATAATGTGAGTCTTTATACTATTAGGCATTATAACGACGTTGCAATAAAAGAACTTGAAAAAGATAAAATTGTGTTATTGAAGCAGTTAACGCAAGGAACGGTTCAAGTTGTCACCAAATAAAAACCTTAAAAGCAATTTTGTAAGGTATTATTTTAAATTAATGTTTAATATTTTGATGTCGCATTGAAATATTCAAACCTCGCTTAGCGAGTAAATAGTTGTTATATTTGTTTTATGGGGAAATCATCTGATACTGGATTAGTAACCGCTAAAGAAGTCGCTAAGGCAATCCATGCTGATAAGTACGGTTTCTTAGGTACTTTTTTTGGTTGGATATTGATGAAAGTCCTTAAAATCTCTACACTCAACAAAATCTACAATCGTAACAAGCACCTTAATAATCTTGAGTTTTTAGATGGCATTTTGGATGAATTTCAGATTAAATTTGAAATTCCTGAAGCAGATATGAAACGCTTACCTAAAGAAGGACCTTATATTACGATTTCTAATCACCCTCTAGGTGGTATTGATGGTATTTTATTATTAAAGTTGATGATAGAACAGCGCAGTGATTTTAAAATTATTGCTAATTTCCTATTACATCGTATAGAGCCATTGAAGCCTTATATAATGCCAGTGAATCCTTTTGAAGACAGAAAGGATGTGAAAAGTAGCATTGCTGGTTTTAAAAATGCCATATTACATTTAAGAGAAGGGCATCCATTGGGTGTTTTTCCGGCTGGTGAAGTTTCTACGTATAAAGATGGAAAGTTAGTTGTAGATAAAGAATGGGAAGAAGCCGCTATGAAGCTAATTCAAAAGGCTAATGTTCCTGTTGTTCCTATTTATTTTCATGCCAAAAACAGTCGATTATTTTACAGACTCTCTAAATTAAGCGATACGCTGAGAACAGCAAAGTTACCGTCGGAATTACTAACTCAAAAACGTCGCATTATTAAGGTTAGAGTTGGTAAGCCTATCTCTGTAAAAGCTCAAAAAGAACATCCAAGTCTTTCAGATTTCTCAGAATTTCTGAGGATAAAAACGTACATGTTATCTAAGACTTTTGAGGATAAGCCAAAGATTTTAGATAATCTTCAATCTCAATTAAAAGTACCTAAACCGCCAAAGCGTATAGTAACTCCTATTGATCCTGAGGTTATGATTGCTGAGGTAGAGGCTTTGAAAGTAAAAGACTGTAAACTTTTAACGAGTAAAAATTATGAGGTTTATTTAGCTGCTGCTGAAGATATGCCTAATATTTTGCGAGAGGTTGGTAGGCTTAGAGAGATTACATTTAGAGAAGTTGGTGAAGGCACTAACGAGGCTATAGATTTAGATAAGTTTGACACCTATTATCATCACATGTTTTTATGGGATAACGATAAGAAAGTATTGGCTGGCGCTTACAGGATGGGATTAGGTTCTAAAATTTTTGAACGTTTTGGCATCGATGGATTTTATCTTCAAGACTTGTTTCGTTTTGAACCTGAACTCTATAAAATGATGAGTCAATCTTTAGAGTTAGGAAGGGCTTTTATTATTAAAGAATATCAGCAAAAACCAATGCCACTCTTTTTACTTTGGAAAGGTATTGTACATACCACTTTGCGCTATCCTGAGCATAAATTCTTAATAGGTGGAGTAAGTATCAGTAATCAGTTTTCAAATTTTTCTAAGAGTTTGATGATTGAGTTTATGAAATCACATTATTACGATCCGTATGTGGCGCAATATGTACATCCTAAAAAGGAGTTTAAGGTAAAGCTTAAAGATGCAGATAAAGACTTTGTATTCGATGCTACAGAAGCTGACCTAAATAAATTTGACAAGATTATTGATGAAGTTGAGCCAGGTGCTTTACGTCTTCCTGTTTTACTCAAAAAGTACATTAAGCAAAATTGCAAACTTATTGGTTTTAATGTAGATCCTTTATTCAATAATGCGGTAGATGGGCTAATGTATATTAAAATTGCCGATCTTCCAGAAAGTACAGTAAGACCTGTAATGGAAGAATTCCAAGCCGAATTAGAGCGCAAATTCATGGATAATCATGAGGATAAGTAGAGTTTGTATTCTAAGTCTAATTTTACCTTTATTTTGTATTTCGCAAACTTTTTCTGGACGTGTAATTGATAAAATGACACAGCAACCAATTGAAACTGCTGCTGTTTATTTTGATAATACAACAATAGGAACCACAACAAACGAAAAAGGCGAATTTGCAATCACCTATACAGATGCTGTTCAGTCTTCTTTAGTGATTTCTTACTTAGGTTATCAAGTGATTTTAATACCTGATTATAGGACTAGAAATAATATCATCATAGAACTTGTTGAAGCAAATGTCGCATTAGATGAAGTTTATATAGAATACGATGATGGACTAACTCGAAGGCAAAAGCTACGATTATTTAGAAAAGAGTTTTTAGGCATCTCTAAGTTTGGTAAATCTTGCAAAATATTAAATGAAGAGGATTTAATATTAAAATATGATAAGCAAAACAAGGCACTGTATGTAAGCTCTAAAGTAACTGTTAAAGTAAAAAATAAAGCTTTGAGGTATGAGATTGCTTATAATATGATAGATTTTGAAGTCAATTATCGTCATGTGGATGTAGCAACAAGAACATTTATACCAAATTCAGTAACCTATATAGGAACGTCATTCTATAAAAATATAAAAGGATCTGAAAAAAATAAAATTATTGAGAATAGAGAATTAGCTTATAGAGGTTCTGTACAACATTTTATGCGTTCATTGTTTAATGCAAATATTAGAAATGAAGGCTATGAGATCTACCATAAGAGATTTAGAGTTGAAGAATGGGATCATTTCACAGTAGAAGACATAAAGGATTCTGACTTTAAAAAAGTAATTTTAAGTGATAAGGTTGCCATTTTATATAACAACAAATTTCAATCGGGATTACAATTAGAGATTGATGAGTTTCTTGTGGATACTTATGGCAATTATACACCAATTATAGGTGTGTATTTTAGTGGAGCTATGGGAAGTCAGCGTGTTGGTGATTCTTTGCCTTCGGATTATGGGCTTAATAATTAATGAAATTGTAAAAAACAAAAAACCCAGAATGTGAGTTCTGGGTTTTAATAATTAAAATCTTTTATTTTTTTTAGAACCAAGGTTTTTTACCAGCTTGGTAAGTATTGTAAAATTCTTCATCCGATTTTGTTAAATAAATAATGCCTTCAACAAGTCCAATAATCATTGGTATGTAGATAGTAAAAGCACCGATAATTACACATGTGAGAGGAATAGACAAGAGGAAAATTCCAAGAAGAATAAACCCTTCTTTATTGTAACCTAGAATAAATTTATGTACTCCAGCCCAGCCTAATATAATACCTAAAACACCTGCTAAAACTTTTTTATTATCACCAGAAGCACTGTTAAAAGCTTCTTTAGCATTATCTACAAATTCAGTAGCCGTTTCTTTAGCATCTTCAGCAAACTCAGCGGCTTTTTCTTTAGCTTCACCTGCAAGTTCTTTAGCGTCATCTGCTAATTCACTTGCTTTTTCGCTGACTTTATCTGCTGCTTTTTTTGTTCCTTCTTTAGCATCACCTAACATATCGTTAAGATCATCGCCTAAATCTTTATTGTCGTCTGACATCTTTTTGTCGTTTTGGTTAGAACTTTAAAGTTAATAAAAATGCTCGAAATGCTTTTATTTCTTTCCGAATAACTTTTGAAAAAAGCCTTTAGTTTTTTCTTTTGCTTCAGTATAAGTTTCCTTAGCATCTTCTGCTAAATCCTCTAATTTGTCTTCGGCAGCATCAGTAAATTCAGAAGCCTTTTCTTTTGCTTCATCTGCAAATTCACTCAATTTTTCACTAGCTTCTTCAGCAAACTCTTGGGCTTTTTCTTTTGCTTCAGTATAAGTTTCCTTAGCATCTTCTGCTAAATGCGACGCCTTTTCCTTAGCAGCATCTGCAAATTCAGTTGCTTTTTCTTTTGCGTTGCCCAACATTTCTTTAGCATCTTCATTAATAAACTCTGTCGCCTTATCTTTTACATTACCTAAAACTTCTTTAGCGTCATTGGCTAATTCACTAGCTTTCTCTTTTGCGGTATCGAAAGCTTCAGAAGCATTTTCTTTTAAGGTATCAGCTTTATCTGTAATGGCATCTGCAGAATCAGTTACGGCTTCTGCAGTGTGTTCTACCGCGTTTGTTGTTTCTTCTTCTAAGTTATTGTTGTCTTCAGTCATGAAATAAGTATTTAATTATATGTATAAAAATAGTGCAATTAGTTACAGTATTATAAAAAGGCCTTGTCCATAGGTTCCCAAAGTTCTATTTTGTTGCCATCGTTATCGAGTATCCAGCCAAACTTACCGTAATCGTATTCTTCCATTTCTCCTACTATTGTGACACCTTCTTCTTTTAAAGTCACTAGTAATTCCTTTAAGTTTTCAACACGATAGTTAAACATAAAGTCTTTTTTCGAAGGCTCATAATATTTAGTATCTTCAGCAAACGGACTCCATTGTGTTGAGCAGTCCTTCCCTTCTTTATCTTTCCACCAAAAGGTGCATCCATAATCATCTGTGTTAAAACCTAGATGTTTTTTATACCAGTCTTTTGAAGCTTTTGGATCTTTGGTTTTAAAAAATAAGCCTCCTATTCCTGTAACTCGTTTTTTCATAAACTTTATTTTTTTAATGCGTTTTCATAAATACCTATCCATTCTTCAACAGACATTTTACTCATAAGCTGTTCTATTAAATTATAAGGGATATCATCTATTTTTTTAAAACGCACACAGCTTTTACCCATATCTAATTTGTACTTGCAATGTTTAGGATATTCTGAAACAAACCAATCATATAATTCTTTTTTTGCATACATACCAGAATGGTATAAAGCAATAAAGTTTTTCTGTGATGCTAAATTTATAAAAGGTAAAGGCGGAAACGGTTTACAATGATAGCCAGCTGGATAAATTGATTTTGGTACATAATAAGCTAACATACCATAACCCATACCAGCTTCTAAGCCTTTTGGCATGTGCTTTTTTATAAGGTTGTTTAATTTAGTTATTGGTGCTTTTCTATCTTCTGGAAGCTGTTCGATGTATTCTTCTGGAGTTGTTGCTGCTGATGTCATAATGCTTAGTTTTTGCGTTGTAGAATTAATCCTGAAATTAAAGATATAATAAATCCTAGAATTACAACCGTTACAAACATCATTAGCGCCATAATCCAAGGACTACCATAATCTTTCATTTGTTGTGTTAATTCAGCGCTTTTCACTTTTAACTCAGCTGGAGATAAAGTGGCTTCCATTTTCTTAATTGAATATTCTATATACTCGCTTGCAAAATCAGGATTTATTTGAGTAGTGTATATATAATCAAAGATAGCAACACCAACCGCAGAAAATAAAGCAATGAGCATACCAATTCCGATTGCCTTACCCAAAGATACTTTTCCTCCATTGACTTTATCGCGATAATGTTTAATGCCGAAATAAACAAACAATAGAGAGATTATCATTGACGTATAGCCAATAAGTTCTCCGTAGTCAAAGTCAACACCCATTCCAAACATGAAGGGCAAACCAAATAATACAAAGCCACTTAATAGTGCATAAAGACCATACTTAATTACTGTGTTTTTCATTTTTATTTATGTTTTGATTAGTTTGCCAAAAGTAGGAAGAAGGAGAGATGGAAGGCTCATACTAAAGTACCAAATAGATGATACTTTAGTCGTAAAACTAAGAATTTAAATGATATTTAAGTTTTTTGAAATTTGAATTGCTTGAGTTCGTCGTTTAGCATTTAGTTTTACAAGAAGATTAGATACATGTGTTTTTATAGTGCTTTCTGAAACAAATAATTTCCCTGCAATCTCTTGATTAGATAATCCAAGAGCGACTTCTTTTAAGACTTCATATTCGCGTTTGCTTAAACCTAATTCTTCCACTTTGTTTAAATCAATTTCACGATTAGGAAGAGGTCTTTGTTTTTGAGTTCTTTTATTTATGAATAGTCCTATACCCAAAAAGGCAAGGGCAACAAATGCCATAATGTATTCGATTTGTAAGTCTCCACTTATTAGCGTGTACTTACTAAATTGGAATAATAATAGCAATGCTAATATTAGTAATCCAAAAACAAGAACGGTTTTCTTCATGTTATAAAATTAGCAAAATTTTGCTTTAATCTTATCTACTATGGTTTGGGCTAATTTGATATTGCTCTCAATGGTCCAACCAGCAACATGAGGTGTCAGTAATACGTTATCTGCATTAATAAGATATTGAAATGCTTCTGGTAAATTTGATTTTTTGCCTTTTCGCATCCATCTAAATTTAGATTCTTCTACTTTAAATAAATTCTCGAATGATGATTTCTCATATTCTAAAACGTCTAATCCAGCACCTAAAATTTTCCCAGAATCTAGAGCAGAAACTAAATCTTGAGTGATAACACTTTTTCCACGAGCAGTATTAATCAACCAAAATGATTTTTTGAAATTATTAATGAATTCTGAATTCACCATATTTAAAGTTAAAGGAGTTTGCGGTGTGTGTAAACTCAAAACATCAGCTTTCTCTTGAAGTTCTTCTAATGCGACTTGCTTACAATTTTCATCACCAACATTGCCCTTAATATCATAACAAAGCACTTCGACATCAAAACCTCTTAGTTTTTTAGCAAAGGCTTTTCCCATATTGCCATAACCAATAAGTCCAACAGTTTTTCCGTCTAATTCTAATCCACGATTAGCTTCTCGCAACCATTTACCTTGGATTACTTCTTTATCAGCTTTATTGAGTTTGTTGAATAAGGATAACAACATTCCTAAAGTATGTTCTCCAACAGCATTTCTATTGCCTTCTGGTGCAGAGATAAGATAAATGCCTTTTTCTTCTGCGTAATCACAATCGATATTTTCTAAGCCAGCACCAATACGTCCAATGAATTTTAGGTTTTTTGCTGCGTCTAGGAATTGTTTGTCAATGCTAAAACGACTTCTAATAATCATACCATCGTATTCAGCAATTTTAGCTTCAATTTCTGATTTAGGAGAGGAATAATCTTCATGATTAGTGAAGCCTAAATCGTTGAGTTGATTTATGAGTAAGGGATGATTAGAATCTAGGTGAAGGATTTTCATAATCTATTTTTAGGTTTCGACTGCGCGCTCAACCTGACAATTTATTTAGATTTTAGGATATTCAGTTTGAGTGCGCTCGTGTTTTACATTTCCTGTATGAGCGGTGTTTAGCTTTTCAAATAAAAGAACGTGTACTTCTTCATCATTTTTGGTGGTAGGGTTATGTTCAACACCTTTTGGTACAACAATAATTTCACCTTCATTAATTATTTCGGTTCTATCTCTAAACTGCATATAAAGAGTGCCTTTTATAACCTGAAATAACTCGTCTTCATTATCATGGCTATGCCAAACAAACTCACCTTTTAATTTAGCGAGAATCACTTGCATATCATCAACTACAGCAATCTGATGTGGATGCCAGTTTTTACTAAATTTTGTAAATTTTTCTTTAATGTTTAATGCTTTCATAATATAAAATTAAGTATAAAAAGATACTGAAACAAGTTCAGTATGACAAATTAGAGCGAGCATCTAAAACTTAAATTCCTAAAATCATTTTTGCTATCCAGAAGTAAATTAAGATTCCGAAGATATCATTACTTGTTGTAATAAAAGGTCCTGTTGCAATAGCGGGATCAATACCTCTTTTATTTAAAAATAGAGGGACGAATGTGCCAATAAGTCCAGCAACAATAATCACAGCAATTAAGGAAACAGAAATCGCCAAGGCTGTATAAAAATCACCTTTAGAGATCCAAACAAATAAGAATAGGAATAAGGCTAAGATTGTTCCATTAAGGGCAGCAAGTAACATCTCTTTTATTAATCTACTATTAATACTTCCTTTAACATCATCATTAGCTAAACCTTGTACAATAATGGCACTAGATTGCACACCAACGTTACCAGCCATTGCAGCAATTAGAGGTGTGAAAAAGAATAAAACAGCATATTTATTAAATGATTCTTGAAAGCCTTCCATAATAATGAAAGCTCCAACACCACCAATTAATCCGAGAAATAACCAAGGCAAACGAGCTCTAGTTAATTCTATAATACTATCATCAGCTTCTACATCTTGGGTAATACCAGCAGCCAATTGGTAATCTTTATCGGCTTCTTCTTTTAGGACATCTACAATGTCGTCAATAGTAATTCTACCTAATAAAGTTTGGTTCTCATCAACTACAGGAATGGCCTCCAAATCATATTTCGTCATCACTTTTGCAACACCTTCTGCATCGTCATTTACATTAACAAAATCGACACTGTCCTTAGCTATATCAGCAATTTTTTGTTCGCTTTTGGCAACAATTAAATCTTTTAAAGACAGGCGGCCAATTAATTTTTCTTCTTTATCGACGACATAAATAGAATGCACTCTAGTGACTTCTTTCGCTTGCCCTCTAATACGACGTAAGCAACCAGCAACGGTCCAAGTTTCGTAAACTTTAACGAGTTCTTTTGCCATAAGACCACCAGCTGTATCATCATCATAAGTAAGAAGTTCTTGAATTTCTGCTTTATGCTCTTCGTCTTCAATTTGAGAAATTACAGCTACCTGACGCTCTTCAGAAAGTTCCGAAATGATATCTGTTGCATCATCAGTATCTAACTCTTCAACTTCTTCAGCAATTTCTTTAGCGGAAAGGTTTTTAAGAATGTCTTCTCTGTCATCTTCATCTAACTCCATTAGGATGTCTGAGGTCAATTCAGAATCTAGAAGTTTAATAACATAAACTGCATCATCGAGATCTAATTCATCTAGAATTTCTGCAATATCAGCATGGTGAAATTCATTTAAAAGGACTTTGAGTTCTTGGTCGTTTTCATTTTCGACAAGAATCTCTACTTTATCAATGAGTTCATCAGTAAGCTGAAATTGTATGTTATCTTGGGTTTCTTCCACGTGATGCTTTCCGTCATTGCGAGGACGAAGGACGTGGTAATCTCTTTAATTAGAGACAGATTGCCACACTGCGTTCGCAATGACGTTGTTAGTTAATGTCATTTTCAATTAGCGACGTCAGCTCAATAAATTGAGAAACACTTAATTGCTCTGGTCGCTGCCCAAATATAGTATTTGCTTTTAAATTATCCGACAGATTGAATGTTTTTAAACTATTGCGCAATGTTTTTCTACGTTGCTGAAAGCCAGTTTTTACAACTCTAAAGAATAGTTTTTCATCGCATGGTAATTTGAAGTCGGCTTTTCTTTTTAGTAATAATACACCAGAATCTACCTTTGGTGGTGGATTAAAAACTGTTGGAGGCACTGTAAATAAATATTCGGCATCATAAAATGCCTGAGTTAGCACAGATAAAATTCCATAGACTTTAGAGCCTTCTTTAGAGCAGATACGTTTAGCAACTTCTTTTTGAAACATGCCTGAAAATTCAGGAATTTGATGCCTTAGTTCTAAAGTTTTAAATAGAATTTGAGACGATATGTTGTAAGGAAAGTTACCAATGATGGCGAAAGACTTGTCTTTAAATATTAGATTTAAATCGTATTTTAAAAAGTCTTTTTCTATGATGCGATCCGCAAGGTTGAGATAGTTGTTTTTTAGGTATTCTACAGATTCTGTGTCAATTTCAATAACATATGTTGTGGTGTTTTTTTTAAGTAAATATTTGGTTAATACTCCCATTCCTGGGCCAATTTCTAAAACATCCTTATAGCCTTCTAACGATAAACTATCCGCAATGTCTTGTGCAATAGATTCATCTTCTAAAAAATGTTGACCTAGATGTTTTTTTGCTTTTACTTGGTTATGGTTTGCCACGAATATTTGGATATTTAATTATGAATTTGCCACGCTGAACTTAAAGGGTTATCTGCCTGCATAGGAATGACAAAATTAATTGAAGTTAACGGAATACTCGTCAATAACTTCTAATTCTGTTCTAAATGCCAATGACTTGTCTGCAAAGCGTTTTAATCCATCACCTCTTAAGCGCTCCGCATCTTCTGCGTAATATGCATCTAAAGCTTCTCTAGAATTTGCTCTATATTGAATAGAATACGTATCTGTTTCATCATCTGCAACTAAGACTTTGGTCAATTTCGCTTCTTTAAATTTCCCTGTAGCTAATACTTCTGGAATGTGCTCTTTTATCCAGTTTAACCATTCTTTTTTTATGGTTTTATCTACGTTTACAGTGACGTTGTATATGATCATGTTGTGTGGAATTGGTAATATGGCAAAAGTAAGAATATGAAGTTAATTAATGGCATCTCCTCTCAGCATCCTAAACTTCTTCCGCGCTTCAATAAAATAGATACTGTCTTCGAACTCAAAGATGATTTTTTCGTAGAGTTGTTTGGCGTCTTCTGGCTTTGCTATATGAGTGTTGTAAAGTTCAGCTAAATAGTAGTGTGCATCGTCAGCTAATATGTCCTCTCTCCAGTCTTTTATAATTTGCAAATAGTTAGCCTCTGCTTTGTTGTATTGTTTTTTTTTCTCAAAAAGTTTTGCTTGTTGGTATAAGGCTTGGTCTGTGATACTTTCGCCTTTATGTTCTTCTAGTATTTTATCTAAAAGAGAAATGGCGTCATCTGTTTTATTCTGAAAGTTAAACAAATCTGCTTTGGCATAATATTTAAGAGCAGTTTGTGTACTGTCTTCAAATTTATTATCAGAAATCAACAACTTTAAATCTAAAGCATCATTTGCAATCAATTGCGATGTCGAAGATTTCAGAATCTTTAGTTGAGATTCTGCCCAATCAAAATCTCCTTTGTAGTAACTTGTTTTTGCGACTTTAAATCGTGCTTCTTGAGAAATGGTGCTGTTCTTTAAATTCGCCTGAATTTGAGAATAGAATATTAAAGCTTCATTGAATTTTTCTTGAAGCACTAAAATATCAGCCAACAATAACTTCACTTTTGCTTCTTGAAAATCGGAAATATTCAGTTTTAAACTTTTTCTCAGAAATGAAGTAGCACTTTTAGTGTCTTTTTGATGGAAGGCTAAAAACTCACCATAAGCCAATTGCAAAGGAAGTGTTAATTCTGATTTCCCAAATTCATTTAATAAGCTATTGTAGGTTTCATCAATACGTTTCAATTCTTTGGCACTTGCATTTTTAGTGTCAATCTCTAAAATATACTGATGTGCTGTTAAAGCTGTACCAGCATCTTGTGTAGTTTCTAAAATGTAATTGAAAATGTCTTTAGCAGTTTCGTCATCATTATCATTAAGTGACGTAACAGCTAATTCTATGATGCGGTCTAAACTTTCTGGATTACGCTTGTAAAGTGCTTTTTCTTGAATAAAGGATTTGTTATATGCCTTCTCTTGTACATACAACCAACTGAGCATTTCGTACCAATATTCATTTGGTTCTTGCTGAATTTTTTTCAACAATGCACGTCTTAAATAGGTGTTGTTTTCATTAGTTCTATTTTCGGAAATAAAATCACTTACGGCACGTTTTATATTATTGAGATAATTTGGCTTATATGCGATATAATCAATATAGTTGGCAAACATTTTTTCAATATTACCTTGGTCTCCATAGATACGTGCCAACTGAATGCTATAATTTTTATCTGGAGTCAGTAGTTTGCCTTTGTCATAGACGCGTATGGCTTGTTCTGACAAGGAATGATCTTCAAATTTTTTAGCAATACTATAAATATAGTTTGGCTTTTCGTCAATAAAGGCAATCGCTTCATCATATAATATTGAAGCTCTATCTATACTATCTTTAAGTTGAAAATTGTAACCTAACTCAATAATTAATGTTGGATTTCGTCTTTTTGCTAAGTGTTGAACTAGGATGTTTTCAGCTGCGTCATATTGTTCTAATTGCTGATGAGTATCTACTAATTTATAGATGAATTTATAACTATAAGGTTTTTCTTTATTTAAATTTTCGTAAATAATTAGTGCTTTTTTAAACTCTCCTTTTTTGTAGTAGCTATCAGCAAGGACTTCACTATTTTGAGCAAAGCCAAAATTGAGTGCGAATAGAGCGAATATGATTAAAAAGGTCTTCTGCATGTGAGCGTTTGTGTAAATATAACAAATGCTAAACCTAGATATTGTAAATGTTAGTTAAATCACTTTATAAAAAATGCCTAAACTTTACGTTTAGGCATTTTGACCAGCAAAATAAATGTGCTATTAACCATTATTCGTTATAAATATGATTCAATTACTTTGTTTGGTGTCTTACTATTATACTATTTCTAATTTATAGTTAAAACAAAACTTTGGTTACCATAACAACTAATGCAATGAGTAATACAATGCGTTTAATGTTTTTCATAATTAGGTTAGTTCTAGATTGGGACTACTAACTTGATAAAAATAATTAAAATAAACGAAGAAATACATATAAAATCGACAAAAACCCTATTTTTTTAACATAATAGAAATAATAAGGAGTGAAATCAATTGTTATGAAATAGTGCTAAAACCAGTGTAAGGCACTAAAGCTTCAGGAATTTCAATACCATTTTCGGTTTGATAATTTTCTAAAATCCCAGCTAAGACCCTTGGTAAAGCCAATGAACTTCCGTTTAAAGTATGGCATAATTCATTTTTACCTTCACTGTTTTTAAAACGTAGTTTTAAACGATTGGCCTGATAAGTTTCAAAATTAGAAACCGAAGAAATTTCGAGCCAACGATCTTGTGCTGTTGAAAAGACCTCAAAATCGTAGGTCATTGCCGCTGGAAAACCGGTATCTCCACCACATAATCTTAATATTCTAAATGGTAATTTAAGCTCGCGTAAAATATCTTTAACATGCTCTATCATACCATCAAAAGCTTTGTATGAATTATCAGGATGCTCCACACGAATAATTTCTACTTTGTCAAATTGGTGCAATCTATTTAGTCCACGAACATGTGCGCCATAACTTCCTGCTTCACGTCTAAAACATGGTGTGTAACCTGTAATACCAATAGGTAAATCGGTTTCACTCAGTAATACATCTCTAAATACATTTGTACCAGGTACTTCTGCGGTTGGTATTAAGTATAGATCGTCGCGTGAGTCGTGATACATCTGTCCCTCTTTGTCTGGTAATTGTCCTGTACCATAGCAAGATGCCTCGTTTACTAGAAGCGGTAATTGGTATTCTGTATAGCCGGCTTCTGTGTTTTTATCTAAAAAGTAAGCAATTAGAGCACGTTGCAATCTTGCACCTTTTCCTTTGTAAACAGGGAAACCGGCTCCAGTAATTTTATTACCAAGTTCAAAATCTATGATGTCATATTTTTTGGCAAGTTCCCAATGTGGTAAAGCATCACTATGTAAAGTAGGAATATCCCCTTCGTTATGGATTTCTTCATTGTCTTCTTCTGAATTGCCACTAGGTACAGATGCGTGCGGTACATTAGGAATTTTATACAATAATTCAGTCAATGCATCAACCTTGTCATTAAGCTCTTGTTCTAAACTCTTAGTAGTTTCTTTTAATTGTGTGGTCTTTTCTTTTAGAAGATTAGCTTTTTGAGCTTCGCCAGACTTATATAAGTTGCCAATCTCTTTAGATAAAGTATTTGAATCAGCTTTTGTATTGTCTAATTTAGTTTGTAGTGCTCTTCGGTCTTCATCTAAATTAATAGCCTCATTAATCATTTCTGTAGCGTCGATGTTTCGCTTCGCTAAACGTGTAATGATGTCTTCTTTATTTTCTCTAATAAATGCAACTTGTAACATATCTCTGATTTTGATTTTGCACCAAATAGTGCAGTAAAAACAAGAAACAAATGTAAAAAGATTTTAACCAGATAAAAATAAAAAGACCTCTATTTTGAAGGTAATATCCAATCGTGATGTTTAAAGTGGTGCCATTCTTCATTGGCAATATTAACATTTGGATCTATTAGTTGTTTTGATGGCTTTCCATTAATGCCTACATAAGCTCTGACGTATACCTTTACTGTTTTACCTTTCTGAGCAAAATCTTGTTTTAAATGTTGCGCAAATTGCCAAATCATATCTGGTTTAGTACTCGCTCCGCGCTTTTGTTTTTTAGTGAGGTAATCGTTTAATTTTATAGGGATAGGATTATTAGTTTCTGCGTCTATTACTGAGTAGTTGACACTACCGCTTTTTGCACGTAACATCATTCTCCAAGATAATCTATGACCTTCTTCGGTCCAAAGTACGTCGTCTTTAAAAAAATGATGACGTAGCGGAAGTGCAATATGAATTAAAAAGTAGATTGAGAATAGACTTACTAAAACAGTATTATATTTTGGAGTAATGATTCTTTCAGCATTATAAAACTCTTTTTTCTTTAAGAATAAGTCTCTAATTGTTTTAGGTTCAAAAAAGAACAGACTAAACGCTAAAGACAAATAAGGAAATATACCAATTTGAAAAACAATAGAATTAAAAAGATGGAAAAATATGGATGCGAAAAATGCAAACTTTCTTGTCTGTTTGAAAAGTAGTAACGGGATTATAAGACCATCGAATAAAATACCTCCATAAGCAATAAAATAATGTACCGATTTTTGTTGTAAAAGTTCTCCAATTAATGGATAACTAGCTTTACTCTTTAGGAGTAGGGCAATCACAGACGTATCTAACCAGTCAGGATATAATTTTGCAATAGAAGCATAAGTATAAAGGATAAATAATTGTAACACAAAAACCCATTTGCACCAACTCGGCATGGATATTCTTTTTAAAGATGAATTGAATTTTACATCTAAAGATGCATACTTATTTGCAGGTAACAGCACCATTAAAAAACTCAATAACATGAGTAAATAATAATGATTGTTGTAAGATGATTTTTGCATTAGATATGTTGCAGTCCACATAAGAGCAAACATTAATATGCTAAATCGGTATTTATAACCAACCATAATGAACAATCCGAAAATTGCCATGACAATGTAATATGCATACATCCAATCTCCAGGTAAGGGTTGTAACCACTCAAAACCAATAAACGAGAATGTGAATTCTGGTTCAATGAGTGTGCGTCTTATCCAACCTGTAAATACAGCACCAAAAGATTCTAAAAAACAAAGTAACCCAAAGACGATTCTAAAAACAATAAGACCCGAATTGTCAATATGTTTAAATAGAAGCTTATTCATTTAAAGTGTTAATATAATCTAAAGCATTCACTTTATCTCTTTTAAGTTGAGTCTTTAAAGCTTCAATATTTTTAAACTTTTCCTCGCTTCTTAGACGTTTAAGAAATTCAATTTTTAATTTAGAATCATATATATCTTCATTAAAATTAAAAAAATGAACCTCAATAGAACGTGTTTTTCCATCAACTGTTGGGTTGGTTCCGATATTTATCATACCATAGATAATCTCATTTTTAATTTGAGATTTAACCACATAAACACCATCATTTGGAATTAATTTATAAGACTCTTTAATATGTATGTTCGCTGTTGGGAAATCGATTGTTCTCCCTAAACCTTTTCCTTTAATTACAGTACCAGTAATAAAATAGTTATAGCCTAAAAATAAATTAGCTAAAGCAACTTCTCCTTTATCTAGTGCATTTCTAATTTTTGTAGAACTTACAGTAACGTCTTTAATATCTTGTGCTAAAATTTCTTCAACCTTAAAATCATAGTGTTGAGCAAATATTTTTAAATCCTCAATGTTAGCACTTCTGTTTTTTCCAAAATGATGATCGTAGCCAATTACAATTTGTTTCGTGTTTAATTCATCTACTAAGATGTTTTTTACATAATCTTTAGCGGAAAGGTTAGCAAATTCTTTTGTGAATTCTTTTACAATGACACCTTTAATACCCAGAGATTTTAAAATGTCAATGCGCTCATCTATAGTGTTTAACAACTTTATAGAATCATCTTTTTGAAGGACCATTCTTGGATGAGGAAATAAAGTTAAAACAACAGGCAAATAAGCCTGTTTTTCAGCAAGTTTCACGACTTTTTTCAGAATTTTTTGATGACCAATATGGACACCATCAAAGGTTCCGATAGTTGTAACTTTTGCTGAATTCGCAATTAAATCGTGTGTTTTGTTAATTTTCAATATTTTATTAGGATTATAATTCGTATTTGTTAAAAAAATCTTAAATTCGGAAAATTTTAATTTTCTACACAAAAACTTATGAAAACAAAGCTACATTTTGTTTTGTCATTATCCATGTTTTTAACGGTGTTTTCCGCAATAGCTCAGCAGAGTTATTGGCAGAAAACTAATAGAACAGATTTGAATGTTAATGGCAAACAAACTACCCTTAATCAAAAATTTTATCAAACGTATCAGTTAGATATGGATGCGTTTAAAGCGCAACTTGCAAACGCACCTTTGCGTTCTTCTACAAATACACTATCTAATTCTAGAGTTTATCTTCCAAATGTAAAAGGAGAATTAGAACAATTTATAGTGGTTGAAGCACCAATATTATCAGATGAATTATCTGAATTATATCCCAATATTAAAACTTATTTAGGGTTTAGTGCAGAACATTCTGGTACTAGAGCACGTTTTAGCGTTACACCTCAAGGATTACAAACCATGATTTCGTATCTGGATGCTCCGATTAATTTTATGGTTCCATTAAGTAAAACGGATAGCTCATCATATATTGTTTACAGTAGAGAAGTGAGAACAGAGGTGTTAAAAGATTTTGAATGTTTAACTGAAGATGAGTTTTTTCCAATTGACACCAATGGAATTGCAAATAGAGATGCTAACGACCAAACTTTAAGAACCTTTAGAATAGCGATTTCTACAACAGGTGAGTACACTAATTTTTGGGACGATGGTGATGGTAGCAATGGAGATGCTCAGGAAGATGCTTTAGCACAGGTAGTATCTACATTAAATAGAGTTAACGAAGTTTTTGAAGTAGATATGGCAGTAACTTTTACCTTGGTAACAGGTACTGAAATTATTTTTCCAGATGCAGGTAGTGATCCATATGGTGGAAATCTAAATGGTGAATTACAAAGTACTTTAACAGCTAATACTGGTGAAGCAAATTATGATATAGGACATCTATTTACTTTTGCGGGTAATAATGGAAACGCAGGATGTATAGGTTGTGTTTGTGTCGATGGCTCTAAAGGGAGTGGTTTTTCTGCACACCAATTTACAGATAACGATGGTGGACCTTACATGTCAGATTTCTTCGATATTGACTATGTACCACATGAAATTGGTCACCAAATGGGAGGAACTCACACTTTTTCTATGAACAATGAAGGAGCAGGTGCTAATTTAGAACCTGGTAGTGGAACAACAATAATGGGATATGCTGGTATTACTGGCGGAAATGATGTGCAAAATCATTCAGATCCTTATTTTCATTATTTCAGTATTAATCAAATATTAAATAACTTAGAGAATAGAACATGTTGGACAGGTACTGCAATAACCAATAATCCACCAGTTGCAGATGCAGGATCTGATTATACGATTCCTATAGGTACAGCTTTTGTGTTAAAAGGTGCTGCTACAGATACAGATGGAGGAGATGTATTAACCTATACATGGGAGCAAATAGATGATGGAACAACAACTTCTGGGAATTTTGGACCAGATAAAATATCTGGATCTGTATGGAGATCGAGACCGCCAAGCACGGTTACAGATCGCTATATGCCAATTATTGAACGTGTTATTTCCGGACAATTAACGGAAACTAATCCTGTTGTAACTGCTGATAATTCCTCATGGGAAACGGTTTCAAATGTTAGTAGAGCTTTAAATTTTGCTTTAACAGTCAGAGATAGAAGTGAAGCTAATGGTGTTGGACAAACACCTCAAAGTGATTTCGATACAATGGCAGTTACTGTAGAAGGTTCTGCAGGACCTTTTACATTGACATCACAGACTACAAATGAAACATGGGATGCAGGTTCTACCCAGATTGTAACTTGGGATGTTGCAGGTACTGACACAGGAGCAGTGAATACTCCAACGGTTAATATTTTGTTGTCTATTGATGGGGGATTTACATATCCTTACGTTATGGCAACAGATGTACCAAATGATGGTTCACATAGTGTAACTGTTCCTATTACAGGAGGTGATTCATCTACAGTGCGAGTTAAAGTTGAAGGGAATAACAATGTTTTTTATGCAATTAACGCAACGAATTTTTCATTGCAAGAATCAGAATTTGTTTTAAATGTATCTGATAATTCAGTTGACGTTTGTTCGCCTGATGATGCGATATATAATTTTACTTATAATACTTTCTTAGGCTTTAGTGATATTACTACATTTAGCGCAACAGGTTTACCTGCTGGAGCCACAGTTGTGTTTGTGCCAGCCACAGCAACTGATGATGACACTAATGTTACCGTTACAATTTCTGGTACAGGAAGTTTAGCAGTAGGAAATTACCCTTTTCAATTAGTAGGAACTTCTGGTTCGATTACTAAAACGGCTGATGCAGATTTTAATGTTTATGATACCAATTTAGCAGTATTAAATTTATTGACACCTACAGATGGTTCAACAGATGTAGAGGCAGATAATGCGACACTTACTTGGGATATTGATCCTAATGCTACAGCTTATGAAGTTGATGTTGCCACTGATGCTGCATTTACAAATATCGTAGCAGGAACAGTAGCAAATAATCCAAACTTTACAGTAACTACTTTAAATATTGTAACTGAATATTTTTGGCGAGTTAGAGGAGTTAATGACTGTGGTACTGGAGTATATTCTCAGGCAAGTTTTACTACTGCTAATATCTTATGCTCATTTTATGACTCCACAGATACGCCTATAGATGTTCCTGATTCAAACCCATTTGGTATCAACTCTGTTATAAATATTCCAACGACAACTGTTATAACCGATGTCAATGTTACAGTCAACCTAACACACAATTGGACGGAAGATTTAACAATAAAACTAATTGCACCAGATGGTACAGAAGTTATGCTTTCTGCCAGTAATGGTGATGATGGAGATAATTATACTAATACAGTATTTGATAGTGATGCAACTACACCAATAGGTTCTGGTGCTGCACCATTTACTGGTGCTTTTCAGCCAGATGGAGATTTATCTCAACTTAATGGTGGCTTTTCAGGTGGTGATTGGACTTTAAATGTATCAGATACACTTTTATTTATTTCAGGGACTTTAGATAGTTGGTCAATTGAGATTTGTGGAATACCACAAACCGATAGTGACAACGATGGTTTGCCAGATGATTCAGATAATTGTCCTGATATTGCAAATGCAGATCAAGAAGATTTAGACAACGATGGTATTGGTGATGTATGTGATGATGATATTGATGGAGATGGTATATTGAATGATGATGATAATTGTCCAATAACTGCTAATCCTGATCAATCTGATGTAAACGGCAATAATATTGGTGATGTATGTGATACGGAATGTGGATTATTTGATTCTACAGACACACCAATTGATATCCCAGACAACTTTAACAATGGTATTGATTCTGGTATTGATTTTACTGAAGCATTTATAATAACAGATGTTAATGTAACAGTAAATATTACGCATACATTTGATGGTGATTTAACATTAATTCTTACGAGTCCTTTAGGAACATCTGCAATTTTATCAACTCAAAATGGTGGTAATGGGGATAATTTTATCACTACGGTTTTTGATGATGATGCAGGCATATCCATTCAAGTTGGAGCAGCACCATTTACTGGAAGTTTCATGCCAGAAGAAGCATTAGCCGTATTTAATGATGAAAATTCTGGAGGTATTTGGACCTTAAATGTTGCAGATGGAGCTGGACAAGATACAGGTACTATTGATAGTTGGTCATTAGAAGTTTGTGGGTTTGTGCAAGATGATAATGATGAGGATGGTATTCCTAATGGAGAAGACAATTGTCCAATGACAGCGAATACAGATCAATCAGATATAGATAATGACGGTATAGGCGATGTTTGTGATGACGATATGGATAATGATGGCATTTTAAATGAAGATGATAATTGTCCTGAAACAGCAAATACAGACCAAGGCGACTTTAATGGTAATGGTATTGGTGATGCTTGTGATATTGAATGTGGTTTTGGGTTATCAATGGATCTTCCAATAACTATAGCAGATTCTGTTGATGATGGTTTGAGTTATACGAGTACAATTAATATCATGGAAGGCTTTATTATAAATGATGTAAACGTTACGATTGATATAACCCATACTTGGGCTGCAGATTTAGATATTATTTTAACTAGCCCAGAAGGTGTAAGTGTTGAATTAACATCTGGTAACGGCGGATTCGGTGGTCAAAACTATAGTAACACAGTATTTGACGCAGACGCTGTCGCTGGTATCGAATCTGGAACAGCACCTTTTACAGGAAGTTTTATTCCAGAAGGGGATTTAACAGGTTTTAATGGAGGTATTTCTGGTGGCTCATGGATATTAACCGTAACGGATACTTTTGGTGATTTAGATGGAGGAACTATCAATTCAGTTTCATTAGATATTTGTGGTACACGTAACCCAAATGATTTAGATGGTGATACAATTTTAAATGAGAATGATAATTGTCCATTAACAGTAAATACAGATCAGTCTGATATCGACGGAGATGGTCAAGGAGATCTATGTGATGACGATATTGATGGGGATGGAGTGTTAAATGATAGTGATAATTGTCCTACTACACCAAATCCAGATCAGGCAGATAATGATATGGATGGTTTAGGTGATGTTTGTGATGATGATGATGATAATGATATGGTTCTAGACGTTGAAGATAATTGTCAATTTGATCCAAACCCAGATCAAACAGATGTTAATGGCAACGGTATTGGTGATGCTTGTGATGGCATAATTGTAAATGATGTTTTAACTCCAAATGATGATAATATAAATGATACATGGTTTATTTTAAATGCTGAAAGATATCCCAACATGGAGATTAAAGTGTTTAATAGATGGGGAAAAGAGGTGTTTAGCACCAAGGGATATAATAATGATTGGAGAGGAACTTTTAGTGGTGACACTTTGCCAACAGGATCATATTATTACCAGATAGACCAAACTGGTGATGGTATAACGATATTAACAGGATGGATTTATTTAACTCTATAGAAGCATATAACTTAAAATGAATACAATGAAATTTTATAAAAACACTTTAACAATAGTCGCTTTTCTTTTGTTTGGGTCATTATATGCTCAACAAGAACCCAACTATTCCTTGTATAGATATACAATGAACGTTATAAACCCAGCTTATGCTGGTGCAGACGGAAATACTAGCTTAACCTCTAGTTTTAGGAGTCAATGGATAAGTGTACTAGGAGCTCCAGAAACACAAAGTTTTTTTTATGCCCAACCTTTTGGAAATAAAATAGGTCTAGGGTTGTCACTTGTAAGCGATCAAGTATTTGTTGAGAGCCAAACAAGTTTTAATGTTGATTTTTCTTACCGACTTCAAGTGTCAGAGACTGCTAATTTATTCTTAGGATTAAAAGCTGGAGGACGTACTTATGATATTGATAGAGAAAATCTGATTAATATTGGATTACCATCTGATCCTGCATTAAACAACATAGATACAGGTTTTAGACCAAATTTTGGAGCAGGAGCATATTTGATGCATGATAAGTATTACTTGTCACTTTCTGTACCAAGTATTCTTTCTAGTGAAAGAATTGATAAGTCCGAAGGCAGGGTGACACAAGCTACTCAAGAAGCACATGTATATTTATCTGGAGGTTATAACTTTGATATTAGTGAGAGTACCGAGTTTAGACCTTCAACTATGATAAGGTACGTTAGTGGTTCACCTATATCTTTAGATCTAACAGCAGCGTTTCGTTTTTTTGATAAATTTGAAATTGGTGCGGCTTACAGAACAGACGAAGCAATCAGTGGATTAGTAATGTTAAGTATTGCTGATTGGATGAATGTAGGTTATGCATATGAAAGCTCAACTAGAGATGAAATTTCAAACAACAGTAATGGTACTCATGAAATCTTACTGAGATTGAATTTTAAAAACAGGAAAACTTCTAATTAGTAAAATTGAAAGATTAAAATAAAAAGACTGCTTATTGCAGTCTTTTTATTTTCCATTAAACTGATTCATGGTATTATTTACACCAGCTAATGCAAAAGATTTTATAAGATCTGAGGCTATTTTTAAACGCTCATCTAATTTTGAATTTTCGTATTCATTCCATTCGCCAAGCACATAATCTACTTGTCGTCCTTTACTAAACGTATCGTTTATACCAAATCTAAAACGGTTGTATTTTGTAGTTTGCAACTTATCTTGAATATCCTTTAAACCATTATGACCTCCATCGCTTCCCTTAGTCTTTAAACGAAGAGATCCGAAAGGTAAATTAAGATCATCTGTAATAACTAAGAGATTTTCTAATGGAATCTTTTCCTTTTCTAACCAATATTTTAAAGCCTTACCACTAAGGTTCATATAAGTACTTGGCTTAAGAAGTATAAGTATGCGTCCTTTTATTTTAAAAGTAGCTACGTCACCAAGTTTTAATGTTTCGAACGAGGTATCTTCTGCTTTGACTAGATAATCCAGAATTTTGAAACCAATATTGTGTCTGGTATCAGCATATTTTGCACCGATGTTTCCTAAGCCAACGATTAAGAACTTTTTCATGATATCTATTTCCTCTTTTTCAATCTTATTACCAAAACCAAACCATTTTTTTAAAAACCTACACATTGAGTCAACTTTGTGTAAAAATAAAAAAAGCATTCTGTAAAAGAATGCTTTTTAAATATTTGAAATAGTTTTTATCTATTCTTGTGCCGCTTCAGCTGTTGCTCCTTCAGTTCCTTCAGCTGTTGCTCCTTCAGCTCCTTCTTCTTCCTCTTCTTCTTCTTCTTCAACAAGTGCAGCTCTAGAACGTCTTACTTGACATACAACCGTGTTATCTGGATGTAAGAATGTAAAACCGTCATTTTCTAACTCAGTAATATAAAGCTTACTTCCAATTTTTAAGGGAGTAATATCTGCTTCTAAAAAATCTGGTAAGTTAGCTGGAATAGCTTTAACTCTTAATTTACGTTGGTTTCTTCTTAATACACCACCATTTAGAACACCTTGAGATGCACCAATAATGTGTACAGGAATCTCCATCATAATTTCTTTATCTTCGAAAGTTTGATAGAAATCTACATGAAGAATTCTGTCTGTTACAGGGTGAAATTGAATGTCTTGCATAATAGCGCTAAGTGATTCACCACTGTCTAATGCAATCACAACAGTAAGCGCATCTGGAGTGTACACTAACTTTGAGAAAGCCAATTCTGGTGCTGAGAAATGTAGTGGCTTGTCTCCTCCGTATAATACGCAAGGAACCTGACCAGCATTACGTAAGGCTTTTGTTGCTTTTTTACCTACGCTTTCTCTTTGAGATCCATTGATTGTAATTGATTTCATTTTTAAAATGTTTATTTAATAAATATTTAATTCCCTCATTTTGAGGGCTGCAAATTTATAAATTTTATGCTTAATTACTAGTGTTTTGCTGTCTTTTTTATTTGCACAGAAATACGTAAAAATAAAAATGAGCAAAGTAGTAAGAAGATTGAAGTTTATAAGAGGTAATTTACATCACAAATTTATTACTAATAGACTGATTATGATGTACATTATACATAACTGCAGCAAATAAATCGGCACAGCTTATAACTCTTAATTTTTTACTTTCTTTTTGAAGAGGAATAGAGTCTGTTACAATTAATTCTTCGAGTTTAGATGCTTCAAGTCTTTCGTAAGCACTACCAGATAAAATTGGGTGTGTACAAATTGCCCTAACACTTTTTGCACCACGTTCCATCATTAAATCTGCTGCTTTTGTTAATGTGCCAGCTGTATCTACCATATCATCAACGAGTACAACGTTTTTCCCCGTAACATCACCAATCAGTTCCATGTGAGAAATCACATTTGCTTTAGCACGTTGTTTGTAACAAATTACTACGTCACTTTTTAAGGCTTTAGAGTATGCATATGCACGTTTGGAACCTCCCATATCTGGTGAAGCAATAGTTAAATTATCTAGGTTTAAGCTTTTTAAATAAGGTAAAAATACAGTTGAAGCAAATAAATGATCCACAGGTTTTTCGAAGAATCCTTGGATTTGATCTGCGTGTAAATCCATTGTAATAATACGAGTTGCACCTGCGACTTCTAACATTTTTGCTACTAATTTCGCAGCAATTGGCACTCTTGGTTTGTCTTTTCTGTCTTGTCTAGCCCAACCAAAATAAGGCATAACGGCCGTAATATGTCTTGCAGATGCTCGTTTAGCTGCATCAATCATCAATAACATTTCCATTAAATTCTCAGGGCCAGGATGTGTAGATCCTATAATGAAAACACGTGTACCACGAATAGATTCTTCATAAGAAGGTTGAAATTCTCCATCACTGTAAGTAGATGTAATAACGTTGCCTAATTTAACTCCATAAGCTTTAGCAATTTGTTCTGCTAAATCTCGACTTTGATTACATGTAAAAATTTTGGCTTCAGTAGTTTCGTATGACATTTGTTTTCAATGGTTTAGTGTCTAATTGTTTAATTTATTTCAAAGTTCAAATTTAGGGAATTATTTTACTTGCAAAAGCATAAAACCCACTAAATTTAATTGCTTGGCAGAAATTATTTTCTATTTTTGCAGTCCAAAATTGCTCAAGTGGTGGAATTGGTAGACACGTTGGATTCAAAATCCAATGTCGCAAGACGTGCGGGTTCGATTCCCGCCTTGAGTACGAAAAAAAGCCCAATCTAATCGATTGGGCTTTTTTGTTTGTTTTTATGGAGTAGTAAATATAAGGCACTCTTAGTTTTGTTTAGGAATTGAATTTGGTTCAATACTAAACGAGTATTCATAAGTTTTATTAGCAGGAATCGTATATTCTTGATGCACATGGCTTCCCCAAGAATTGTCTCCTCCAACACCCATTTGAAGCATATCAATATTCCATTGAACGGTCTTTCCTATTTTAATATCTGCACCATGTCTTTTCGTTACAGGTACAAGTCCGGAAGCGGATTCTCCTGCTTCAGAACTATCAAAATCAATTTCCTTCATTGTAAATGGCCAAACACTCGAATTTAATAGTCCATTACCACTTGCAGTAAGATTTATTTCATCCGATTCAAGCTTAATCCAACGAACATCTGTTTTGTTTCCAGTTTCTTGAGGTCTTGGATAACGATGAAATTGACCTGTAATCATTCCCGAATATAATCCTGTTTTTTGACCCGATTTTCTATCCCAATAAGATTCATCAGGACCATTTCCATACCAAGCGACTTCAGAAAACTTATTGTGAAGCGTCATATACATTCCTATTCGAGGAATATTTGGTAAATCGCTACCATTTGGTTTTACACTAAGTTTAACATTTATTCGACCTGAAGGAAATACGCTATATTTTGCTTCAACTTTGGCTTCATCATTTGGAAGTTTGTACTCAACAATATATTCAACGTGATTATTGTTTTTCACTGATCCTTTAGTCAAACTTGCAACATAATTATAGGTTGCATTTTGCCATACTATTGCCCATTTGTCCATTCGGTTTCCTAAATCATTATCAGTTGGTGGTCTCCAAAAATTTGGACGAATAGGGTTTGAAGTTATTTCTGCGCCGTTATGTTGCCAATTTGCAATTTCTCCAGTTTTTGAGTTTAATTTTATATCGATAATATTATTTTTTATCTGAATTTGATTTCCAGAAATAATTTCAAGTTTATTACCAATGTTTTTATAATTGAAGCTTTTACCTTTATTAAGAACAAATTGATCCCATGCAATTTCATGTCCTTCGGGAATTGCTTTTGTTTCAGTCTTTTGTTTCAAACTCACTTCTAAGATATATTCACTTTCTGGAATAAATATGTCAGGAATTTCAGTAAAACTGAGTTCCGATTTAGATCTCGGATTGATATTTAATTCAATATTCGATTTTAACTTTTGTGATTTTCCATCTACTAGCAGTTTTAATTCTAAAGTTTTATCTGAAAGGTTCGAGAAGAAATTTTTGTTTTCAATTTCTATAGTACCATTTCCTAAATAGTTTATTTGAACAGGTTCATATACTTTTTTTACTTCAGATAAATGCGGATGAGGATTACGATAAGGATCTACTAATCCATTATTTAAAAAGTTGCCGTCTGTTGGTAAATCTGGATGATAATCATGACCATAAGCAAGATATGGATTACCGTTATCATCTTTATATTCTAAAGCTTGATCCACCCAATCCCAAATATAGCCTCCTTGAAGATTGTCGTAAGTTTCTATAATATCCCAATAATCTTGAAGATTACCTACAGAATTCCCCATTGCATGAGCATATTCAATCATTATAGAAGGCTTGTCAGATTTTGATTTACCATGATTGATTAGATATTTTGGCTTCGGATACATTGGACAATAAATATCTGTATAGTCGTCTTTGTGTGCAGGTTCGTACTGCACAATTCGATTGTTGTCCTGTTCCTTTAACCACTTATAAGTTGTTTTGAAAATTTCACCTTCACCAGCTTCATTTCCTAAAGACCATGAATATATTGAAGGATGGTTTCGGTCTCTATAATACATTCGTTGAGTACGCATCATATGTGCAGGAAACCATGACATTTCATTACCAATTTGTGTATCTTTATTTATTGCTAATGGGTGACTTTCTATATTAGCTTCATCGACAACATAAAGCCCATATTTGTCACAAAGGTCTAGCCAGTATGGGTCATTAGGATAATGAGAAGAACGTACTGCATTTATGTTGTTCTGCTTCATTAATAGAATGTCTTTTTCCATAGATTCTTTCGATACTACATGTCCAGTAAAAGGATCAGTTTCGTGACGATCTACTCCTCGAATATAAATAGGCTTACCATTTATTAGAACCTGACTATCTTTAATTTCTACACGTTTAAATCCTAAATGTCTAGTTATATATTGATTATTAATAGAATTTTCTGTGTCTTCTAATACAATATTTACTGTATAAAGATTAGGCTCTTCTGCAGACCATTGTTTAACATTTTCAACCTCATAATTAGCATCAATCTCAATTGATGAATTGGCCTCAATTTCAATATCACTATTTGTTTTATAAATACTGGTTTCACCGTCGAATATTTCTAAAGCAATATGTCGTTTTGCATTTTGTTCTGATTCGTTTAGAAGAGTTACTTTTCCATTAAATATTCCGTCAGAATAAGAATCATCGAGAGATGTGTAAGTATAATAATCTTCAATGTGAGTTTTTGGTCTTGTATATAAATATACGTCGCGTTCTATACCACTTAAACGTAAAAAGTCTTGACTTTCTAAATAGCTAGCATCACTCCATCGATACATTTGCATGGCAATTAGATTTTCACCTGCATTTAAAAATTTAGAAATATTGAATTCAGCAGGTGTTTTACTGCCTTGAGAATAACCTATATATTGTTCATTGATATATAGGTACATAGCTGATTTTGCACCAGCGAAGTGTAAAATAATATCCTCATTTAAAAAAGAATCATCTAATTCAATTGTTTTTCTATAGGTGCCAACTGGATTATAGTCAGTTGGTACATCTGGCCATTTTGTAGTAAAAGGATAACGTTCATCTAAATATATTGGATTTCCAAACCCTTCAACTTCCCAGTTTGCAGGCACCTTAATAGATGTCCAATCACTATCATCATAATTTTTATTTTGAAAGGTCGTAGGTCTTTTTTTAGGGTTTTTAACCCAATTAAAAGTCCATTCTCCATTTAAACTTAAATAACGTTTAGATTTTTCTTTATTCTGTAAACTAGCATCTTCAAAAGCAAAAAATGTAGCTCTAGGTGCTAATTTGTTTTCCTCGAAAATTTCATGATTAAAATGAAAAGTTTGTTCAGCGACTTCTGGTAAAGGCTCTTGATTGCAACTTGTAACAATAAACAAGGTAGTGAGTATGAGTATATATTTTAACTTCATTCTGTAGTTTTTAATTAAAAGTTGTCATAAAGTCTTCAGACAAGACCTGTTTTAAATAGAGCAATAAATCTTTTGCGTGTTGCTTATTAAACACAATTGGCGGTTTAATTTTAAGGACATTATAATCTGGACCATCAGTACTCATGAGAATACCATAATCTTTCATTCTGTTAGCAAGATAATCTGTTTGTTTAGCTAAAGGATTCATTTTAGAATCGACAAGTTCAATTCCTAAAAAGAGACCTTGACCTCGAACATCTCCAATGATTGAAAAATCTTTAGCAAGTTTTTGTAGTTCTTCTTTTAAAAAGTTTCCAACCTCAAGAGCGTTTTCTTGAAGTTTTTCATTCTTAACGGTTTTTAAAACAGCTGTTCCAATAGCACAAGAAACGGGATTGCCTCCAAAGGTGTTAAAATACTCCATGCCATTCGCAAATTTCTTTGCTACATCTTGTGTGCAAACCACCGCAGCTAATGGATGACCATTTCCTAATGGTTTTCCTATAGTTATTATATCGGGAACAACATCATGCAATTGAAAGCCCCAAAATGTTTTACCCATACGACCACAACCAACTTGTACTTCATCAGAAATACAAAGTCCTCCAGCTTTTCGAATATAGTTGTATGCTTTTGTTAGAAATCCCTTAGGAAGTTCAATTTGTCCACCGCAACTAATAATTGGTTCAATTATAAAGGCGCCAACATTACGTCCTTTTTCATGAATTTTATCAATACATTTCTGTACTTCCTTTGCATATTCTTCGCCTGAATTTTCACCTTTATATTTTCCTCTAAATGCGTCAGGTAATGGAAAAATGTGAGTGTGCTCTGGTGCACCAGAACCGCCTTTGCCATCAAATTTATAGGAAGAAATATCTACGCACATATTGGTATTACCATGATAACCAACTTCTGATGCTATTATATCTCGCTCACCTGTTACCGCTTTCACCATTCTAATTGCCAGTTCATTAGCTTCACTACCAGAATTCACAAAATGTAATACGCTTAATTCTGAAGGTAGTGTTTCAAGAATTTCTTTCGCTAAATTGTTGATGTTATCATGTAAATAGCGAGAATTTGTATTAATTAAAGCCATTTGTTGTTGACCTGCTTTTACGACATTAGGATGTTCGTGTCCTACATGAGCAACGTTGTTTACAGTGTCTAAATACTTTCTTGCATACTGATCTATTAAATAAGGACCAGCGCCACGAACCATTTTAATTGGTGTGTTATATTGAAGACTCAAGCTTTTTCCTAAATGTTGTTTACGATAAGAAATTAAATCTTTATTTGAGGTAATGTTGTTGTTTTCAAGTGCATCCGATTTAAATAATAAATTTGGATCTGGACAAATGCTTTTCCAAACATCAACTTGATTAAAATATGCAACTCCTGGGAAATCAATCTTATAATTAAGTGTAGATAACATGATTTGAAAATGTAGATGAGGTGCCCAATTTCCATTTTCCTTTGGATCACCTAATTCGGCAATTTTTTCACCTTTATTTATAATGTCACCAATCTTATGTTTTGTAACACTTTCCACTGTATTGTGACCATAAAGTGTGTAGAATGTGAAGTCATTAGTCTTATGTTTAAGAATAACTAATCCTCCATATTCTTTATCACCAGCATCATTAACTGCGGTTATAACTTTACCATCAAACATGGCATGAACTGCTGTGTGAGCAGGAAGCCAAACATCTATTCCTAAATGGATAGATCTACTTTCTCGACCTTTATTACCAATTTTATCATAAGCAGTTGAAGTATATATTGGACGTGGTTCTGAATAACCTCCAGAAAGAACTTTATTAGGATGTTGTTGCTGTAATTTTTCTATTTTAAATTGAAAATAGTCAATATCATTGAATTCAAATTCGTGCCCTATCCAAGTACTTGAAACACTTAAGTCGATTGATTTGATATCATCACTTGAAGCTGAAGGTAATAAATCTGTTATTTTAAATTTTTGTGTCGCAGCCCAAGATTTAAAGATTTCTTCATTTGGGTGTGCTGTATAACCGCAAGCAAAACGAAAACTAAAATGAGCAAGATCTGTGCTTACTTCAAACCATTTTTTTAGTACTTCCCAAGCTGGTTTTTCGCTTATTAGTAAGTATTCGTTATCAGGTTCTTTAATCTTATTAATTGCAGATTTTGTGACTGTAATTAGCAAGCGCATTGCAATAGCATTATATAAATGAACGAGCTCTTCTTCTTGTAATGAGAAGGTAGAGTGGTATCCAGAAACAAGTGGCAATGCTGCATCTAAAGCATCATTGTGATTCATTATTGCATAAGCACAAGCAATGGCAACATCATTAATAACCTGTGTGTTTATGGCGTCACCATAATCTATTGCAGCCTTAACATTTGGATTAATTAATTCTGATGAAACAATCACATTGTTGTCGTTAGCATCGTTGTGAACCACAGCTTTTCGAAGTTTGTTGTAACTACTTTTATTTGATTCAAAGCGATTTAAGAAATAGGAAATTATCTCTTTTTCTTCAGCTTCAAAAAGATGTAAATAATCTTTTGTCCATGTAGATTGTGCAACATCCCATTCAAAATCGCGATGCGCTTCTTGATGATCAAAACCTTGAAGAGCTTTTGTTAGTAGTCCGCATTGTTCACCCAAACTAAAACGAAGACTATCTAATTGCGGATTAACGCTTCTCCAAATTCGACCTGGAACCCAAGTAAGTAAACGTACTTTTCTTATTGTTCCATTATCGTCAGTAATTTCAGAAATCACATTATTGTTAAGATTTTTTACAACTTGTGGCGCAATTAAATTTGCTCCTTGATTTTCAACATATTGAAGTAGTTTCTGTTGGAAATCTAAATAATTATCATCTTCATCAGGTCGTGATATTTTTAAAATATAACCATCGCCATTTTCGACTTTAATCCTAAAATTAAAATCGACTTCACCTGGTAATTCTGAAGCGTTTCCAGAAAAACCAAAAAGCTTAAACAATATTTGTTCAGCTTGTGTATTTGATATTTTTATATCTAAATAATTATTCATCTAATAGCATCATTATTATATGTGCAGCACTCCAACTAAAATTTTTGGCATTGCCACCTTTTCCTGTTAGCGGGTGATAATTCTCTCTAATAGACATTCCTTTGTCTAATAAACCTTCTGCTCCTTTCAATATCTGAATAGTAGCTTTATCTGCTTCTTCTTTAAATCCATAATTACGCAAGCCTTTTGTGCCAAAATAAGATTGATCAAACCAATTAGGTCCTCTCCAATAACCTTTTAATGGGTCAAATTTAGGATGGTCAGCACTCATAGTTTGAAAAGGTACATGTGTATAGAATTTTTTTGGATTCATCATGCGGTTTTTAACAGCTTCGGCTTGTTCTTGTGTTGCCGCGTTTGCCCAAAGTGCTGTCCAGCCTTCGCTACCTTCTCCTTTAATAAATGTATTTCCTTCTATGTTGGTATCGTAAAACCATCCATCTTCTGTGTCGAAAAATTGGGTTTGCACCTTAATTTTTAAAGCATCAGCATCCTTTCGATATGTATTTGAATCATCTAACTCTAAAGCATCTGCTAAATCTGCCAAGAATAATTTTTCGGCATATAAATAAGCGTTTAAATCAACGCTTTCTTGATTCATAGAATAAGCACCTTCAGAATTTTTTAGCATTTCAATATTATCAAAACGTATTGCATTGTCCATTCCACTTTCCCATTTTGAAGCAATTGCAGATCCATCAGTTGATCCATATTCGCAAATACCATCTTGATCGTGATCACGTTTGTTGTACCACCAATTATGATACTTTTTTAGTTTAGGGTACATATACTTTATGAACTCGATATCTTTGTCTTTTTCATAAATTTTTGCTACAGCCCAGGCAGATAAAGGAGGTTTTGTGTCTCGCCAGTTATGTGCTTCAATTAGTGTATCTCTATATACGCAATCAACGATAAATCCATCGTCCAATTGAAAATCAAACATTAATTTAATTTGTTCTTTGGCTAATCTTGTATCAAAGTGCGAAAGTCCTACTGAATGCTTCCATGAGTCCCATGACCAGAAACCGTTAAACCAAACATAATGGTAACTTGGAAATAATCCTTCGTGTTTTATTTCACCTGCCGGAATACGCCAATTATTTTGAAGTGTTAAATGTGCTTTCGTTAGTACTTGAGCGTAAATGCTGTCTTTAAATCGAGTTTTCCGTTTTTTTATTAAAGCATTGAGTTGATTGCTTTTTTCTGTTTTTCGAATTTTTAAAATTGAATCGAAATTGGTTTTTTTGATGAGTTCTAGTTCGTCCTCCCATGAGTATTCTGGGAAAATAAATGATTGAGAAACTACAACTGATTTGGTTTCATTCGGTTTTAAATTTATTAAATACTGATTTGTAAAATAGGTGCTACCTATACTAGGAATAACTATGTTTTTAGGAAAAAGAATATGTCCTATCGCAGTGCTTAATTTTGATGTAATTATCAACTCATTTTTGCTACTTGTCATTGATAGACTATCAGCTAATATAGATTGACTTTCCCAATTTATTTGCAATTCTAAATTAGTGTTGGAAGTATTAGTAAATTCAGACTTTACTAATGCTGTATGACCTGAGATATAAGTAAGATATTGTGTAACACTGATTTCTTTGTTTTGAAAAGATTGTTCTAAATGACTATTGAAGGAACGAGTGGTGTTTAATTCTAGTTTTTGGTTTGTGATTTTTAACCCTGTTAAATTTTTACTACTCCAAGTGCCATTTTGTTGAGTCATTAAAAATGGACCTGAAAACCCAATAACATCTTGAGTAGAATCTTGTATGCCAAAGGCAAACCATGCACCTTGGTCAGAATACATTAATCCATCTCTGTCGTATTTGTGTCTTGGTGTAATACCAAAATCTAAAGTATTCTCACTATTCTTTAGATACGCCAACGAAGTAATAGTTTCACCATTGGCCTGCTGTTTACACCCTATACAAGTTAGTATGATTACTCCAATTAAGTATTGAAAAATTCTTTTCATTTTGATGGTTTGAAATATATGAGGTTTAGATTTAAATTATTCAAGAAACAAATTCCGAAAATAATTTATAATTACTCTAAAAAATACCTTTACTTTACCTTACAGGTTAAAAAATTGAACAATTATCATTTTTGTTATCATTATGAAGAATGCACTAATTATTATATTCCTTTTTAGTTTTTCAACTTATGCTCAAACTAACATTTGGGATGAAAACCCAAGTGACTCTCAAGTCGAATTAGATAGCCTTTTAATAGTTTTACCAAAATCTTTTGGTGAAGAAAGAGTGCCTTTATTAAATAGGATAGCAGAAATCTATTGGTCTATAAATCCAGACAGCACTATTGTATATGCAACAGAGGCTTTGCAGTTGTCTCAAAAGTTTAAGAATAAAAATCAGGAAGGACTTGCGCTTATTAATCTGTGTCAAGGTCATTTATTCAATGATGTTTATGATAAAGCACTGCAATTAGGATTACAATCGCTTGAAATACGAAAAGAAAGAGGAGAGGACTACGATTTAGCCTTTACATTAAGGACATTAGGATGGTTGTATTATGATATAGGTTATTACGACAAAGCTTTAGAGTATCATATGGAAACTCTAAGTATACATGAAAAAATAAATGACAAACAACGCATTGCATACAGTTACAATAGTATTGGTTTAATCTATGATAAAAAGAAAAATTGTCATCTAGCATTGTCTTACTTTAGAAAATCTTTAGAATTAAAAAAAGAGTTTAATAATAAGGATAGAATCTCTGAAACTATGACAAATATGGGGCTTTGTTACCGGAAAACTGGTGATATGGTGTCAGCAAAGAAGTTTTTAGATTCGTCATTAGTTATTTCTAACAAAATCAATGATGTTCAAAATAAAGCAGTGATATTAAACGAACTAGCAATTGTTAATTTAGAACTAGGAGAATATGATAAATGTTTTAAACTTATTGAAGAAGCTCGTCTTATTTCAGATAGTCTTGTAGGTAATAAGGAGTGGATTGTTGAAAATGATAGAATTCATTCTGAATATTTTTTAGCTATAGGTAATTACAAAAAGGCGTTTGAATCTTATAAAAAATATGAAGATGGGAAAGCTGAAATTTTCTCAAGTAATAAAAGTGAGAAGCTGGCCGAAATGAGAATTCTTTATGAAGCAGAACGCCAAGAATCGGAAATAAAGATATTAGAGCAACAACGTAATTTAGAGGCGCAAAAGAGAAAATACATATTAATAGGTTCAATTTTATTGGCTGTAATAGCAATTTTGATAATCCTATATTTATGGAGTAATATGATAAAACGTAAAGCTTTCTATGCACAACGTAATAGGTTGTCTAAAGAAAAATTAAAAACACAATCTTTACTAAGAGAAAACCTTGAACACAAACTAGAGTTCCGCAAAAAGGAATTAACAAACTTAGCTTTATTTATATCACAGAGAACATCAATATATAAAGATCTAACAAAATCATTTAAGAGTTTAAATTTTACAGATATAAATCAACTTAAAAAAGACATTAATGATCTTATAAAAGAGTTTACGTTTAAGTTTGATTTTAATGAAGATATTCAGAGATTTCATACAAATGTAGAAACCTTGCAAAGCGATTTTTTATTTAGAATTAAGAAGAAGTATCCTCATTTAACAGATAAAGATGTGCAATTAGCAGTGCAGGTTAAACTAAAACTAAGCTCAAAAGAAATTGCAAATCTTAATAATATTTCTTTAAATTCTGTAGAAATAGGAAGACACAGGTTAAGAAAAAAGTTAAGTTTAGAGAAAAAAGTGAATCTAGTTAGTTTTTTAGAAAACATCTAAGTTTTTAATAACGTTTGATCTTCTTTTAATTGTTGTTAATTATACTAAAGTGCTTAAATAGTGTTCTTATTAGCACATTCATAAATTATTTTATATAGGATTGCATTGAATCTTAATTCCACTAATAAAGAGTGGATTAAGAGTAATGTAAAGGTTAAGTAAAGGTGGTTTTTAAGGTAATACCCTAAAATAACTTCATATTTGAGACAACTACAAACCACATGCTCAAATTAACGTTGAGGTAAGACTAATCAATAAACTAATCAATATGAAAAAAAAACAATCAAAAAATCAAAACGGCACTTTTAGAGGTCTGTTTTTATTGCTTTTTATGTTTGTAACGTTTGGGTTTACTAATAATGCTTTTTCTCAGAGTATTATAGTAAACGGAACTATTACTGACAATACTGGAGCTCCACTTCCAGGAGCAACAGTCATACTCAAAAGTAATCAAAGTGTTGGAGTGCAAACTGACTTTGAGGGAAATTATTCTATTGAAGTACCAAACAATCAATCTATATTAGTATATAGTTATTTGGGTTTTTTAACTCAAGAGATTACAGTTGGTGACCAAACAACCATAAATGTTTCTTTAGTAGAAAGTGCAGAGAGTTTAGATGCAGTGGTTTTAGTTGGTTTTGGAACTCAAAAAAGAGAAGAAGTAACATCTGCAATTTCAACTGTTGATGTTGCTGAACTTCAAAAAATTCCGACATCTAGTGTTGCAACTTCATTACAAGGACAGGCAGCAGGTGTTAATGTGTCTTCTGCGTCTGGTGCTCCAGGAAGTGATCCTGTGATAAGAATTAGAGGTTTAGGAACAATTGGGAATAACAACCCATTATTTGTTATTGACGGAATTCCTGGAGACCTTTCATATGTTAATCCAGCAGATATTGCAAATATAAGCGTATTAAAAGATGCTTCAGCAGCAACCATTTATGGTTCTAGAGCTTCAAATGGTGTGGTAATTGTTACCACAAAAAGGGGGAAATCTGGTGAGCCAAGAGTAACAATTGGATCTTATATGAGTACGCAGTCTGTTAGTGATAATGTAAGTGTGGCGAATAGAAGTCAACACGACCAAATTAAACTAAATGCATACAACAACGCTGGTATTACACCAGCCCCTTATTTAACTAGCGGAGAACAGTATTCTGATTCTGATTGGGTTGGGGAATATATAGACAACGCTTTTGAGCAAAAACATGATATTGGAATATCAGGAGGTACGGAAAAAATGAATTATATCTTTTCTGCAGGATACTTTGATAATTCAGGTACTGTAGTGAATACGAATTTTGATAGACTTAATACACGTCTTAATATGGATTTCAAACTATTTAACGATAGATTGAAAATTTCTCCAGGTCTAAGTTATACTAGAGAAAATACACGTGGTATTTTTGAACCTATTGGAGGTGGTAATGCGAGTTTCTCTCCATTTTTGAATATTTATTCTCAATTACCACATAAGGCAATTTATGATTCAAATTCTATTAATGGATATGCTACTCCAGCAGATGGTTTAGGGTCTGGGAATCCTATTGGTGAAGCTGAAATTACTGATAGAACAGACCAAAATGATTACATGCAGTTTAATGTAGCTGCTAAATTAGAAATTATAGAAGGTTTAAACTATCAATTTCAATTTGGAGCAAATGTAGAGAACACGCATTTTTCATTTTTCTTACCAACATATGATTTTGGTCCACAGTCTACAAATGATAATCCATTGTTAGATGAGTCAAGATCAAGAACTAACGAATGGACTCTGAATAACACTTTAAATTATCGTAAGCAGTTTGGAGACCATGATGTAGATGTGTTATTAGGTATATCACGAGAAAAAAGTCAATTTAGATCAGTTGGTGGATCAAACAATACTTTAGCATCAGACCAATTACAGGCTTTAGGTGCTGGTATTGGTGATGAATCATCTTATGGATTTAATTCAACAAGCACATTGCAGTCTTATTTTGGACGTATAAATTACGATTTCGATAAAAAGTATTATTTACAAACTAGTATAAGAAGAGATGGGTCATCTAGATTTGGACCAGATAATAAATATGGTACTTTCTATTCTATGTCTTTAGGTTGGGCATTACACAAGGAAGGTTTCTTCGAATCAGATTTGTTTAGTAAAATAAAGCCTAGATTTAGTTATGGTACTTTAGGTAATCAACTTATTGGTGAGCATTTATTTTTAGCTCGAATTGGTTCGGGAGGACAACAGTTAAATTACCCTTTTGGAGAAGGTGTTAGCCAAAACGTTTTGGTTGGTGCAATTGCCAACTCTTTGCCAACTCCAGATATTCAATGGGAAGAAACAGCAACTACTAATTTTGGTGTAGATTTAGGTTTTTTAAACAATAGTATTACAGCAACGTTTGATTACTATACATCTAAAACAACAGATATGTTAGTATCTGTGCCAATACCTGCTTCATCTGGTATTACATCATTTCCATTAACAAATGGAGGTGATTTAGAAAATAAAGGATGGGGTTTATCTCTTACTTATAATAGTGATACGGATAAAGACTTTATTTTTGATGTGTCAGCAAATATAAGTAGCTCAAAAAATAAGGTAACAAAACTTGGTATAGCAAATGAGTCTTTCACAGATGGTTTTATTGAGTTTAATAACTTCCCAACAACGAGAACAGAGGTTGGTGGTGAGATTGGACGTTTTTATTTATTTGAAGCTGATGGGATTTTTCAAAATCAAGCAGAAATTGATGCTCATGGAGCTCAGCCAGATGCACAACCTGGAGACCTTAGATTTAAAGATATAAGTGGAAATGGAACTTTAGGAGATGAAGATAAAAGATATATGGGTAGCGGTCTTCCAGATTTCGAATATGGCTTAAATTTTAATGCCAAATACAAAAATTTTGATGTGAGTATGTTCTTTCAAGGTACGCAAGGCAACAAAATCTACAATGGTGTAAAAATGTGGTTGTATAGAACAGATAGAAATAATATGTCGTCGGATTTATTAAACGCTTGGACACCTCAAAACACAGGAAGTAATATACCAAGAAATGTGTTTGGAGATCCAAATAATAATATTCGTCCTTCGAGTTATTTTTTAGAAAATGGATCTTATTTTAGATTAAAAAATATTCAAATAGGTTATACGCTTCCAGAATCTCTAGCTTCTAAACTATCAATGACTAATGCTAGAGTATATGTTACAGCTAATAATTTGTTTACAATTACAGATTATTCAGGGTTCGATCCAGGACTTGCAAACGGTGGAACTTTTACAAGAGGAGTAGATAGAGGATTTTATCCATTATCTAAGTCGTTTATATTAGGCGTAAATATTTCAATGTAAATTAAATTTAAAAAAAGTAAAATGAAAAAAATTAAATATCTAATTATAACAGTAATCTTTATTGGATTTTTAAATTCATGTAGCGATGATTTTATTAATGTTGAAAATAAAGAGGTGCTGACCGAAGAAAGTTTTTGGCAAACTGAGGATCATGCGATGCAAGCTCTAACGGCAACATATGCTGCAATGCAAAGTGCAAGTGGCAGTAAATGGGAGTTTTTTGAAGAGATATATACGTCAATGGCTTACAGAGCAGACGATATAGAAAATAATACAGCAGAAACCTATGGACGTTCTTTAGCAAGTTTTTCTAATACTACAGAAGAAAGTGGGCCATTTAGTGTGTGGAAAGCTAGTTATGCAGGAATTGGTAGAGCAAATCAGATGCTACAACAAGTTCCTAATATGGAAGCACTTTCTGACGATACTAAAAAAGGACTTGTTGCAGAAGCTAAATTCTTAAGAGCATACTATTATTTTTGGTTAGTAACTGGTTTTGAAAATGTACCACTTGTAACTACGTTTAGTGGCGATTTAGAAAATTTATTTCCAAATCAAGCTGCACCATCTGCGGTTTGGGCACAAATAGAAACAGATCTTTCTGAAGCAGAGGTAGATTTACCAACAAGTTATTCTGCTGAGTGGAGCGGTAGAGCTACAAAAGGTGCTGCTAAATCATTATTAGGAAAAGTCTATTTATTCCAAGAAAAATGGGGTGAAGCAGAAACTAAATTACAAGAAGTTACAGGTATGGGTTATTCCTTATTACCAAATTATGCAGATAACTTTAACGGATTAGCTGAAAACGGAAATGAAAGTGTTTTTGAAATTCAATTTACTGGTGATCGTTCTAACGGAAATGATGAGCGTCAGGTTCTTAATTTTCAAGTGTCACCTTATGCCTTTGGAGGTTGGGAATTATTTTATCCTTCACAATGGATAGTTGACGAAATGCAAACAGATTTAGCTGTGGGAGGTGAAATTAGTGATAGAGTTTATGAAAGTATTTTCTTTGATGATCCTAATTCTGAAATGTATAGCAGAGATTCAGAACAAAATGAAACATATGCTAGTGTTGCAGAAAATTTAAATCATCCTAAATACTTTAAAAAGTATGCATTTAATGCAGATGAAAACTTTTATAATGGTTCTAATATTTCTGTGATTCGTTATGCTGATGTTTTATTAATGTATGCAGAAGCTTTAAACGAAAACAACAGTACACCTTTAGCCATAGAGCAAGTTAACATTGTAAGATTACGTGGTGGTGCTGCACTATTAGGATCTATGACAAAAGAAGAACTACGTACACAAATACGTCATCATGAGCGTCCTGTAGAGTTAGCTATGGAGTTTGGGATTCGTTGGTTTGATTTGTATAGATGGCATCGTGGTAGTACTGCTACAGAAGCAATAGGCACAACGTTAATTAATCACAGCAAGCCATTTGCAGAGAGTTTTCAAGATAAGCATGTAGTGTTCCCTATACCATTACAAGAGATAAATATAAACACCAATTTAGATCCAAATCCAGGTTGGTAATTATGTAAGTTTTTGAGTTTGTTTTACAATTGATTAATAGCAGAATTCACCTAGGGATTAATATTTCTAGGTGTTTTTTATATTTGTTAAAACATTAATTAAATGATTAAATATTGCCAATCTAAATTTTTTTTAATCTTCATATTGAGCATGATTATATTTTCATGCAATAAAGGTGTAGAAAAAGAAAACCTTCAAACAAAAACTACAAGTATTACATTATTCAGCGAAGTTAATTCTAACGAAAGTGGTTTAAATTTTATAAATGAAATCCCAGAAAGCAGCGCTATGAATAGCATGGTTTATGAGTATTTTTATAATGGTGGTGGTGTTGCCGTTGGAGATATTAATAATGATGGATTAGCGGATGTTTATTTTACTTCAAACCTAAAGAGTAATAAACTGTATTTAAATAAAGGAGACTTTCAATTTAAAGATATCACAGAAAGCGCCAAAGTCAATGGCTCATTTGGATGGACAACAGGTGTTACAATGGTAGATATAAATGCTGATGGTTGGTTAGATGTTTACGTTTGTAAATCAGGAAAAGGAAAGGCTGATAATAGACAAAATGAATTGTTTATAAATAATACGGATGGAACATTTACCGAATCTGCAATTCAATATGGATTAAATTTTTCTGGCTATAGTACCCAAGCTTCTTTCTTTGATTTTGATAAAGATGGTGATTTAGATATGTATCTTCTTAACCATAATGTGACTCCAGTAAACACAAATAATCCTGAAAGTTTTAAAAATAAAGAGAATGAATTTGTTGGTGATAAGTTATACCGAAATGATAACGGAAAATTTGTAGATATTTCTAAACAAGCAGGAATAATTGGTAATCCATTAGGTTTTGGTTTAGGAGTGTCCTTGGGAGATTTAAATGCAGATGGTTGGCCAGATATCTATGTTTCTAATGATTATGTAGAGCATGATTATTTATATTATAATAACCACGATGGTACTTTTACAGAAGGTTTAAAGGATTCTTTTAAACATGTTTCCAATTTCTCAATGGGAACAGATATTGCAGATTTTAATAATGATGGATTATTAGATGTGATGACTCTAGATATGGTTGCTGAAGATAACTTTGGAATTAAAACGAGTATGAGCGGTATGAATCCTGAAGTCTTTGAATTAGCTGTTGATGGAGGTTTTCATTATCAGTATATGTTCAATACACTTCAGATGAATAATGGACTAAATATGTTCAGTGATATAGCACATATGTCTGGAATTTCTAATACAGATTGGAGCTGGAGTCCTTTGTTCGCAGATTTTGATAATGATGGGTTAAAAGATTTATTTATTACAAATGGACTAAAACGTGATTTTAGAAACAATGACTTCAGAAAGCATAAACTCAAACGATTAGAAGAGGCTCAAAAGAATGGTGAAAAAATATCTGATGTCATTTTAGAACTAGTAAAGAAAACACCTCAAAGAAAAACAATAAATTATATTTATAAAAATAACGGAGATTTAAGTTTTAGTAAATCGAATAGAGATTGGGGAATTGAGGTTCCTACATATTCTAATGGATCTGCTTATGCAGATTTTGATAATGATGGAGATCTAGATTTAGTTATTAATAATATAGACGAACCAGCTACTTTACTTAAAAATAATTCTGAAAACAACTATTTATCTATAGGTTTTAAAGGAAACAATCTTAATCGATTTGGTGTAGGTGCAACTGTGAAAATTAAAACTGAAAAGGGTATTCAGGTTCAAGAAAACTATCCTACAAGAGGATATCAGTCTTCTGTTGATCCTAGATTGCATTTTGGAATTGGGAAATTAAATGAAATTGATCAGGTTGAAGTGATTTGGTCTGACGGGAAACAACAGCTCTTGAAAGGCGTTAAGGCTAACACCAAATTAGTTTTAGATTATAATGTTGCAACAATAGTTTCAATCAACTCACAGAATCAAAAAACTATATTTAAAGATGTTACTGAGAAGTTAGATCTTCATAATGTTAGACATATAGAAAATGATTATAACGATTATGCCTTAGAAAGCTTGTTACCTCATAAAATGTCTCAATTTGGTCCTGCATTAGCAGTTGGTGACGTTAATAATGATGGTCTAGACGATTTCTTTGTCGGAGGATCTAATGGGAATTCAGGAATGTTATATCTTCAAACTGAAGAAATGAAATTCAAAAAACATCAAAGTGCACTTTGGAAAAAAGAAAGCGGTTATGAAGATGTTGATGCTATTTTCTTTGATGCAGATGGTGATTCCGATTTAGATTTATATGTTGTGAGTGGAGGTAATGAATGGGAAGTAAATCATTCGATATATCAAGATCGAATTTATCTAAATGAGAATGGTGTATTCAAAAAATCGAAACAAGCATTACCTAAATTCAATATTAGTGGAAGCTGTGTGCGAGAATTTGACTATGATAACGATGGTGATTTAGACCTTTTTGTTGGTAGTAGATTACACCCTCAAAAATACCCACATTCACAGCCTAGTGTTATTCTAACTAATATTGATGGGAAATTCGTAATTAGCACTCAAAATGATTTTGATTTAGGAATGGTAACAGATGCGGTCTGGACAGATTTTGATTTAGATGGTCAAACAGATTTAATAGTAGTTGGAGAATGGATGGAGATAATATTTTTGCAAAATATTAATGGGAAATTTGATAAAGTTGAAACCAACTTAGAAAATACTTCAGGTTGGTGGAATACTATTGAGGCTGCAGATTTTGATAATGATGGTGATGAGGATTATATAGTTGGCAACCTAGGTTTAAATTATAAATATAAGGCATCTATTTTAGAACCTTTTGCTGTATATGGTGCTGATTTTGATGATAACGGAACAAATGATGTTGTGCTTGGATACTATAATCAAGGAGATTTATTTCCACTTCGCGGACGCGAATGTTCATCCAATCAAATGCCTTTTATAAAGGAAAAATTTCCAACTTATAATGCATTCGGCTCTGCAAATTTAGCAGATGTATATGGTGCAGAAAAGTTAGCTAATGCTAAGTATTTAAAGGTAAATACATTTGCTTCAGTCTACATAGAAAACCAAGGAAATGATACGTTTAAAATAATTGAGTTACCAAACCAAGCACAAGTATCTTCAATAAATGATTTCTGCATTGACGACTATGATAATGATGGATTTTTAGATGTAATTAGTGCGGGGAATTTGTACCAATCAGAAATAGAAACGACCAGAAATGATGCGAGTATTGGCTTAATGTTAAAAGGGAATAAAAATTCAACCCTTAGTTCTATTCCAGCAATTGAAAGTGGTGTTTATTTAGATGGTGATGTGAAAAAAATGAAACGGATTTCACTTGGGAAAGAATCAAATAAAGCTATAATAATTGTTAGAAACAATGACTTTCTTACAGTACTATCATCAGAAAAATAAGAATTTTACTGCATAGTTCACATAATTTTGAATTGATATCAAATGAATTAGAGTTAGATAAGTTACTCCAATTTTTGCAACTTCTTTACTTCAATTTGTCAACACTTAAAATAAAGCCGAAGCAATAGCTTTTATATTATCACTTTTTCCCATAGAATAGTAATGTAAGACAGGAATTCCTGCTTTTTGAAGTTCTTTAGATTGTTGAATACACCATTCTATTCCAACTTGTCTTACTTGTTTGTTGTCTTTACATTTTACGATGTCTATTATGAGTTCTTCAGGTAGATCTACATGAAAGCGGTGCGGTATCAAATTCAGTTGCTTTCTGGTAGAGATAGGTTTTAATCCTGGAATAATTGGGACAGTGATGTCTTCTTTTCTGCACTTAGCAACAAAATCAAAATACTTTTGATTATTAAAGAACATTTGAGTTACAATATAAGTGGCACCTTTTTTTATTTTCTTCTTCAGGAAATGAATATCACTATCTAAACTTGGTGCTTCCATATGTTTTTCTGGATAAGCTGCTCCTCCAATACAAAAATTTGTAGCTGAACTGTTCTGTAGTTCTTCGTCTAAGTATTTTCCATTATTCATTTCTGCGATTTGGGCTACCAACTCACTGGCATAAGCATGACCTTCTTTTTCGGGTTTAAAATAGGTTTCACTTTTAACAGCGTCACCTCGTAAAGCCATAACATTTTCAATACCTAAGAAGTCTAAATCAATTAAGAAGTTTTCAGTATCCTCTTTGGTGAATCCACCACACAAAATATGAGGAATAGCATCAACACCATATTTGTTTTGAATTGCAGCACAAATACCAACAGTTCCTGGTCGTTTTTTTACGACTTGCTTTTTTAGAAGTCCATTTTCTACTTCCTTAAAAACATATTCTTCTCTGTGATAAGTAACATCAATAAAAGGGGGTTTAAACTCCATTAAAGGGTCTATATTATCAAAAATAGATTGGATATGTTGTCCTTTTAAGGGTGGTAATATTTCAAACGAAAATTGTGTTTTTCCGTTGGCATTTTTTATATGTTCTGTAACTTTCATATTAATGGGCAATGTTTGGGTTTAGCCATTTTTCGGCTTCTTCAATTGAAATATCTCTACGCGTACTATAATCCTTTATTTGGTCATCAGTAATTTTTCCTAAACCAAAATACCTAGCTTCCGGATTTCCAAAATAGTAACCACTTACACTTGCAGCTGGCCACATAGCCAAGCTATCTGTAAGCTGTACTCCAATGTTTTCTTCAACATTTAAGAGCTTCCATATTGTGTTTTTCTCTAAGTGATCTGGGCAAGCTGGATAACCTGGTGCTGGACGAATACCTTTATAACTTTCTCTTATTAACTCTTGGTTAGATAGGTTTTCGTTTTTGGCATAATTCCAATGTTTTGTTCTTACTTCTTTATGTAAATATTCAGCAAAAGCTTCGGCTAATCGATCAGCCAATGCTTTTATCATTATAGAATTATAATCATCGTGATTGGCTTCAAATTGAGCTGCTAATTCTTGGGTTCCAAATCCTGTTGAAACACAGAAACAACCCATATGATCTTGTTTGCCTGATGCTTTGGGTGATATAAAATCTGCTAATGCAATATTTGGTTTTCCTTCTGATTTTTTTGATTGTTGACGAAGGGTTAAAAATTTATAGGTTTCTTCTTCGTTCTCGACTGTGCTCGAACTGACAGAAGAAATTTCAATATCGTCGTCATTTACAGTGTTCGCTTCAAACAAGCCAAATATGGCTTTAGCTTTTAGTAGTTTTTCATCAAAAATACGTTTCAGTAAGATTTGTGCATCAGAAAATAAATCTGAAGCTTGTTCGCCAACAATAGTATCTTTTAAAATATCTGGATATTTACCATGTAAGTCCCAACTCCTAAAAAACGGCGACCAATCTATATAATCTTCAAGTTTGGTGATATCGAAATCTTCTAGTATCTGGATACCTAAGGTTTTTGGTTTTATAATTTCAGAAGTTTTCCAGTCAATTTGAAACTTGTTTTTTCGTGCATCTTCAATAGTAAGATATTCTTTCTTCCTACCACGTTTCATGAATTGCTCTCTAAACAAATCATACTCTTCACGAATCTGATTCTTGTAAATTCTATTATCGTTTTTAAGTAAATTACCAACTACTGTTACAGCTCTAGAGGCATCATTAATATGAACAACCGTATTGCTATAATGAGGTGCAATTTTTACTGCTGAATGCGCTCTAGAGGTTGTTGCTCCTCCGATGATGAGAGGAATGTCTAATTGTTCTTTTTCAAGTGCTTTAGAGACATACACCATTTCATCTAGCGATGGTGTAATTAAACCACTCAAGCCAATAATGTCAACATTTTCTTTCTTTGCTGTTTCTATAATTTTTTCTGGTGGAACCATAACGCCAAGGTCAATGATTTCATAATTATTACAACCCAAAACAACACTCACGATATTCTTCCCAATATCATGAACATCACCTTTTACAGTTGCCATTAAAATTCGACCTGCAAATTCTTGTTTCCCGTCTTTTTCAGCTTCGATAAAGGGTTGAAGATGTGCCACAGCTTTTTTCATTACTCTTGCTGATTTTACGACTTGTGGCAGGAACATTTTACCACTTCCAAATAAATCTCCAACGACATTCATTCCAATCATTAAATGACTTTCAATAACATGAATTGGTCTATCTGAAGCCAAGCGTGCTTCTTCAACATCTTCAATAATAAAGGCATCGATGCCTTTAACTAGAGCATACGTAATTCTATCTTGTAAAGGATCACTTCTCCATTCTTGAATGATATTTTCTTGTTCCTTTTTCTGTCCTTTTACTGCTTCTGCATAATCTAATAAACGCTCAGTCGCATCATCTCGTCTGTCGAACAATACATCCTCAACACACTCCAATAAATTCTCATCTATTTCGTCATAAACTTCTAGCATCGTTGGGTTGACAATACCCATATTCATTCCGTTCTTAATGGCATGATATAAGAAGGATGAATGCATTGCTTCCCGAACAATGTTATTTCCTCTAAACGAAAAAGACACATTACTCACTCCACCAGAAACATTAGCATAAGGTAAATTTTCGCGAATCCATTTAGTGGCTTCAAAAAAATCGAGTGCATTTCTGCGATGCTCATCCATCCCTGTTGCTACAGGGAAAATATTAGGATCGAAAATAATATCTTGTGGAGGAAAATTAACCTCGTTGATTAAAATGTCATACGAGCGTTTGCAAATTTCAATTCGTCTGTCGTAATTATCTGCTTGGCCTGTTTCATCAGAAGCCATTACTATAACTGCAGCTCCATAACGTTTAACTAGTTTTGCTTGTCGTTTGAACTCTGTTTCACCTTCTTTTAAACTTATAGAATTAACGACACATTTTCCTTGTGCTACTTGTAAGCCAGCTTCAATGATTTCCCATTTAGAGCTATCAATCATTAAAGGGATTCTAGAAATATCTGGTTCTGATGCAATTAAATTTAGAAAGGTAGTCATGGCATACACTCCATCTAACATTCCTTCGTCCATATTAACGTCTAGAATTTGTGCACCACCATCTACTTGATTTCTTGCAACTTCTAATGCTTCATCGTATTTATCTTCTTTTATTAGTCGAAGAAACTTTCGTGATCCTGTAACGTTTGTGCGTTCGCCAACGTTGATAAAATTACTTTCTGGTGTAACAATCAAAGGTTCTAATCCAGATAGGGTTAAATATTTCTTACAGTCAGATTCTGCCATTATGCGAATTCTTAATTTAATCTAGGTTTGTAATTTGCTGAAACTTCAGCTATAGCATTTATATGCTCTGGACTTGTACCACAACAGCCTCCGATAATATTTATAAGACCATCTTTTAGATAATCTTCGATATATTGTTGCATTTGTTTTGGGGATTCGTCATATTCTCCAAAAGCATTTGGTAAACCTGCATTAGGATGCGCTGAGGTGTAAAGTTCAGTTTCGTTAGATAAGCGTTGTAAATAGGGTTTTAGTTGTTGAGCACCAAGTGCACAATTAAAACCTACGCTCAATAAAGGAATATGTGAGATTGAAGTTAAGAAAGCTTCAACCGTCTGACCAGATAATGTTCTGCCTGAAGCATCTGTAATAGTACCAGAAACCATAATTGGTATTGTGATGTTTCTTTCTTCTTTTACTTCTTCAATAGCAAATAAAGCCGCTTTTGCATTTAGAGTATCAAAAATAGTTTCTACCAGAAGTACATCAACTCCACCATCAATAAGTGCTTCAACTTGTAGCTTGTATGCAATACGTAGTTCGTTAAAGGTAATGGCTCTATATTCTGGTCTGTTGACGTCTGGTGATAAACTCGCTGTTTTATTTGTTGGACCAATACTACCAGCTACAAAACGCGGCTGTTCAGGATTAGCTTTTGTGAATTTATCTGCAACTTCTTTGGCGATTTTAGCAGATTCAAAATTGAGTTCGTAAACCAAATCCTCCATGTCATAGTCTGCCATTGCTATTGTTGTACCAGAAAAAGTATTGGTTTCTACAATATCTGCTCCTGCTTCAAAATATTTAGCGTGTACTTCTGCAATCGCCTTTGGTTGTGTTAATGAGAGTAAGTCATTATTTCCCTGTAATGGTGACGGATAATCTTTAAAACGTTCTCCTCTAAAATCTTCTTCTGAGAAATTATATTGTTGAAGCATGGTTCCCATGGCTCCATCTAAAACTAAAATTCGTTTTAGAAGTTCGGCTTCAATTTTACTTTTAGGTGTACTCATAGTTATACTAGTTTCAGTTAAACCAAAAGACAAATGCGCCAAAATAGACGTATAAATAGAAAAATATTAAAAAGAAAAAAGAATTACAATAGTGTAATTTCGTTTGGTTATCTATCCAATTTTCCGATAAATGAATCGGTAATTACGTAGAATTTAGCACCTTCTTAATAAGTTTAAGGGTTGCTAAGGCTTCACAGGGTCTAATCCCTCCACCTTTCTTGATAACATTTCAATAAGTTATTTGAACTTTGTGAAGCACAATATTCCGAAAGAAAATAGGAATAAGCAAATTTTATTCACTTTATTTTAACAGAAACATATTGCCTTTTAATTGTAACTTTGATTTATCCCAAACGAATTAATTATGTTAGAAAACTTCTGGTTTAATGTTAAGATAGGTATTGATCATATTTTAGATATAAATGGCTATGATCATGTGCTTTTTCTGATGGTATTAGCTGTTCCTTATGTTTTTAAAGATTGGAAACGTGTTCTAGTTTTAGTATCAATTTTTACTATTGGTCATTCCATATCATTGATTTTAGGTGCTTACGATGTTGTTACTGTAAATGGAAAACTTGTAGAGTTTCTAATACCAATAACCATATTAATAGCAGCAATCTACAATGTATTTACAGCTGGGAAAAAGGATAGAGGAAATAAGATAGGATTACTTTTTTTTACAACCCTTTTCTTTGGTCTTATCCATGGCCTTGGTTTTGCAAGGGAGTTTAATATGATTTCAGATAATTCTTTAGTGTTTCTTTTAGAATTTGCACTTGGTATAGAAATAGCTCAAGTTATTATTGTATTCGTGGTTTTATTTCTAGGCTTCTTATGTCAAACTATTTTCAGGTTTTCGCGACGTGATTGGGTCATGGTGCTATCAGCTATCGTTATAGGTCTTGTCATTCCTATGGTAATTCAAAGCGATTTGTTAAATTAGAGTTTAAAGTTTGGTAAAACTTTAACTGATAGTAAATTGGTTATAAAATACTATCCTTTTATATTCGTTGTTAACAATGTACGTTTGTACAAGAATAATTTTTAATGCCAAAGACAAAACAATTACGTTACGATAAAGCTTATTTACGTATTGCTAAAGAATGGGGAAAACTATCTCATTGTAAACGCAAACAAGTAGGTGCACTTATTGTTAAAGACCGAATGATAATTTCTGATGGTTATAATGGTACTCCAACTGGTTTTGAAAATTATTGTGAAGATGACGAAGGTTATACTAAATGGTACGTTTTACATGCTGAAGCCAATGCGATTTTAAAAGTGGCATCATCAACACAATCTTGTAAAGGGGCAACCTTGTATATTACATTATCACCTTGTAAAGAGTGCAGTAAGTTAATACATCAAGCAGGTATTGTCAGAGTTGTGTATTCTGAAGGCTACAAAGATTGCTCAGGAATCGATTTCTTGAAAAAAGCTGGTATAGAATTGGAGTATATTGAAGATTTAAAAGCTTAATGGCAACAAAAAACAAATACATACCACTTATTATTGGTGTTGCTATTGCAGCTGGAGTTGTTATTGGAGGAAAGTTGAATTTTACAGATACTTCAGATAACCTTTTTTCCACGAATAGTAAAAAGGACAAACTTAACCGTCTCATCGATTATATCGATTACGAATATGTCGATGACATTAACACAGATAGTATCGTCGATGTTACAGTGAATGGTATTTTAGACAATCTCGATCCACATTCTACATATATTCCAAAAGAAGATTTAAAACGTATCACTGAAAATATGAAAGGTGATTTTGTTGGTATAGGTATTAATTTTTATCCTTATAAGGATAGCATAGCTGTGGTTAAACCAACTGAAGGTGGACCAAGTGAACGTGCAGGTATTATGAGTGGTGATCGCATCTTATTGGCAGATGGGGACACTATTTATGGAGGGAATATCACTAATGACTTTATAACAGAAAAACTCAAAGGAGATAAAAACACTAAGGTTAAACTGACGGTTTATAGAAAAGGTGAAGATGAGTTATTGGAGTTCGATATAAAACGAAAAGACATACCAATTAAAAGTGTCGAGGCAGCTTACATGTTAACAGATCAATTGGGTTATATTAAAATGAACCGTTTTGCCGAATCTACGTTTAAAGAATTTAAGTTGGCTTTAGACGAGCTTCAAGATCAAGGAGCTACAAAATTGGCTTTAGATTTACGTGATAATCCTGGTGGGTTTTTAGGCATAGCAGAACAAATTGCTGATGAATTTTTAGAAGACGACAAACTTATTTTGTTTACAAAAGATAAAAAAGGAAGAGAAGAACGTACCTATGCAACCAATAGAGGAGATTTTGAAGAAGGTGAGATTTATATTCTGATTAATGAAAACTCGGCATCAGCAAGTGAAGTCATTGCGGGAGCATTACAAGATAATGACAAAGGTATTATTGTTGGACGACGCTCTTATGGTAAAGGTTTAGTGCAACGCGAAATGGCTTTAGGCGATGGTAGTGCGGTACGTTTAACAGTATCTCGATATTATACACCTACAGGTCGCTCAATTCAAAGACCATATACTAATGGTGATAATACAAGTTATTATAATGATTATTATAAGCGCCTAAGAACAGGTGAATTAGCTGATGAAGAGAGTATAAAAGTTGATGATTCTTTAAAATTTACAACACCAAAAGGGAAAGTGGTTTATGGAGGTGGAGGAATAATACCAGATGTGTTTGTACCAGTTGATCGTTTGTTTGATAACGAAACTATTAATTACTTAAGGAGAAGAGGTCATTTCGGTTATTTCGTTTTTGAAGAATTAGATAAAGATAGAAGCGTATACAAAGATGTGTCTAAATACGATTTTATCAATAATTTTGAAGTTAGTGATGATATTGTTATTCGTTTTCAAGAGTATGTTAACAAACGGGAGCGTACTAATATCACTTTCGTTGCTTATAATGATGAAATAAGACGCTTAATAAAAGCAACCCTTGCACGTCAATTGTTTGATGATAATGCCTTTGAAGAAATCATTAACAAAGAAGATGTAATGGTACAAGAAGTGATACTTCTAAGTGCTGAGTACCCAAATTTTAAGCAGTAACCTTTAATTATCTTTATCGTGAACCTTAGTGTGCTTACCACCATTCCAAAGTGTGAGAATATCTGTGGCAACATGTGATCCACTACCACAAGCGATAGCAAACTGACTTCTCCAACCAGCTAAAGTACCAGCAACATATAAATTATCTTCAATAAGGTGATCTGTATTTTTTAACCAGATTCTATTTTTTTCTTCAACAGCCCTAGGATGAGGTTCTATATAATGTTCAAGTCCTTTTATGGTTAATAGATTCGTGTAACCAACAGTAATAACAACAATTTTAGATTGGTAGGTGTTTTTATTGGTGGTAATTGTAAATCCTTCAGAATGTTTTTTTATAGCAATAACCTTTTCGGTTTCAATTTGTGTTATATAAGGATACAGTTCTTTAAGTTGTTGCTTTCCATCTATTAAAATATTACTACCTAAAGTGCCTGGTTTTAATCCAAGCACATTATTAAATAAAGCGTTTTGAAGATGTGATGTTTTTTGATGTGTTATAATAGCGATGCGCTTATTTTTTGCAAAGACTTTGCCTTTTGCAGATCCTAAGACTAATGCACAAGATAAACCTGCAGCTCCACCTCCAATTATTAAAGCATCAATAGCCATTAACGTTTCTTATGTAGTTTTTCGATTTTCTTCGAAATTCTAAGAATTTGTAACAAGATGACAGCACACAAGGCAGCAATTATAGTAATAACAGCTATAAAGCTTTCTCCTTCAAAAAGAGCTTCAAAATTTAATTTAGTCGCATTAAATATGATAAGACCAATAGCTATAGCGGTTAATGCAAGTGTGAATATCTTCATAGTTCAAATTTTTAAGCTAATAATTCTTTTATGTTGTGAGCGAATAATTTTACTGCAATGGCTAACAAAATTACACCAAAAACTTTTCTTATTATGTTAATGCCATTTGCTCCAATGATGCGCTCAATTTTTGCAGAGGTTTTTAATACAATATAAATAAAGATGACGTTACAAATTACGGCAACGATTATGTTTTCTATAGCGAACTCTGCACGTAAGGATAACAAAGTGGTTAAACTGCCAGGTCCTGCGATAAGTGGAAATGCCAAAGGGAAAACAGAGGCTGTTAGCGAATTACTATCATCTTGTTTGTATAGTGTTATTCCAAGTATCATCTCTAATGCGATAAAGAAGAGGATAAAAGCACCAGCAACAGCAAAAGAATTGACGTCAATACCAATGAGATTTAAGAGGCTTTTTCCTAGAAATAAAAATACAATCATAATTACACCTGCAATTAATGATGCTTTTTCACTTTGTATGTGGCCAACTTTTTTACGCAAATCAATGATAATAGGAATATTTCCAATAATATCTATTACTGCAAAAAGGACCATGAAAGCTGTAAATATTTGTTTAAAATCTAGTTGCATAATCTGGGTTTTTTCAAATTTTTTGCAAAGGTGCGATATTATTGCAGATTTTCAATATTAAATTACGGTTAAGTTTCTTTATTTTTGGTGCATGTTTCAACTTGGAAAAACTATAGTCTCAGAAGATATTATTGAAAAGGATTTTGTCTGCAATCTCTCGGCTTGCAAAGGTGCATGTTGTATTGATGGAGATGCTGGTGCTCCTCTAGAAAAAGATGAAGTGAAAATTCTTGAGGATATCTACCCAAAAGTAAAACCTTTTTTGAGAAAAGAAGGTATTGAAGTCATTGAAACTCAAGGAACATCCGTAACTACAGTCCTTGGTGATTTAGAAACGCCATTAATTAACGGAGCAGATTGTGCTTATGTTATTTTTGATGATAAAAAAACTGCACTTTGCGCTATAGAAGAAGCATACAATCAAGGGGAAATCTCATGGAAAAAACCTGTTTCTTGCCATTTATATCCAATTAGAGTGAGAGAGTATACTGAATTCTCTGGTGTTAATTATGATAAATGGGAAATTTGTGATGATGCATGCTCATTAGGAAAAGAACTTCAAGTCCCTGTTTATAAATTTGTAAAAGAAGCACTTATTAGAAAATTTGGTGAAGATTGGTATATGGAGTTAGAGAAAGTTGCAGAAAAAATGAATCGTTAAATTATTATTTAGCTAAAAGATTTCCATTTAGTATATTTATTAAATATTATAACTAAATGAGAATCAGGTTTGTAATTTTATTTGTTTTAAGCCCAATATTTACTTGTTTCTCACAAAGTGAAATAGCTTATTATAGTACTGCATTAGCTCAATTTGAAGCTAAAAATTATCAACAATCGTTAGATGATTTTCAATTAGCCAAACAGGAATTTCTAAATCAGAAAGACTTCCCTAAGGTCATTAACTGTCTGTCCTATATTTCAAAGATTAAAAGCCTTCAAAGCGATTATAAATCCTCTTTAAGTTATAGTAATGAGGCTTTGTCTTATTTAAGAAATAACAAGATTAGTAATGATAGTATTTATGCGGAGTTAATGTCTGGCAAAACTTTGAGTTTAAAATTTCTAGGCGAGTTTCAGAAGGCATTTACTATTACCGATTCATTAATCAACCGTTTAAAAATAAATAAAGAAGCAAAAAAATATTTGGCTAATGCTTACCAAATCAAAAGTCGTGTAGAAATTGATTTAGGTAATTATGATAGTTCAATTAATTCGGCCAAAAAAGCATTAGTACTCAATAACGACGAAAGTCAAGAACGAAAAGCAGCACTTTTAAATATTATTGGAGTTGGTTTTTATTTTAAGGATCAGTTAGATAGTACATCTTACTATTACAATAAATCCTATAAAATAAAGCAAGCTATAAAAGCAGACAACTACCAACTTGCGATAACAACTTACAATATTGGTATTGTACAAGAAGATTTAGGAAACTATGATGAAGCTATTGTATTTTATAATAAAGCAGCACAGCACGATTTATTAGATAGAGGTGAAGAGGTCGGTTTTCTGTCAGATATTTATGTAGCACTTACAAATACTTATTTTAAAAAAAATGACCTAGAGAAAGCTGAGGAATATGCTGAAAAAGCATTGCAATTCGCTATTAATAGGTATGGAGAAAACAGCCCAAATACGAGTTTTGTATATATAGCGTATTCAAATATTTTTGAATTAAAAGGTGATTTTAAAAAGAGTATTGAATATGTGAAAAAAGCTCTTGATATAAGACGAAAAACCTATGGAAACAATCACAGATGGACTGCAGAAAGTTTGTTGTCTATTTCTGAAAGTCAAGTAGAGATTAAACGTTTTTCTGAAGCTGAAAAAAATTATAACGAAGCCATTACTATTGCAAAGTCAATTAAAAATAATTTAATCGAAGCTTATGCAGAGATGGGATTAGGAACTATTTACATGGAAACTAATCAGTATGATTTGGCAAAATCTGAATTAAAAGCTGCCAAACTAAAGTTTATAAATTCTTATGGAAATTATCATGAAACACATTTAAGTGTATTGGTAATAGAAGCAGAAAATTATTTTAGAAAAGGTAATTATGAAACCGCATTGCAAGTTATTGATGATATTAAAACTAATGCTTCAAACTCTAATTTGTTTTATGGTCTAGATGCTTTAACATTAGAGCTAGACATTGCTTTAAATTATTATAATGAGACTGAAGACTTGAAACTCCTCGAAGAAAGTATTCAGAATATTGATGACGCTATACAATTAATATTCAAAATCAAAAAAGATTACCCAACCAGTAAATCTAGAATCTATGTTAATAATAGCATGAATGATTTTGTAGCTAAGGCCATAGAAGCATCCTACATATTATATAATTTAACTCAAAACTTTAGTTTCGTTGAAAGAGCTTTTGAGTTGTCTGAACTCAATAGAAGTAATGCTTTAGTTACTGGGATACAAGACGTTCGGTTTAAAAAAATGGCAAATGTTCCTGAGCTATTATTACTAGAAGAAAACAAACTTAATTATGAGTTAGCTAGTTTAAAAAAGGAAACCTATTACGAGGAAAATGCAGAAGAACCTGATAGCGATTATTTAGACGAGTTGTTAAGTAAGCAGATAGTATGTAGAACAAAATTAGACAGCCTTTTCGCAAAAATTGAAAGAGAGTATCCAAAGTATTACCAATTAAAATATAGTGAGAAAGGAATAGGTATCAAGAAGCTTCAAAACACTATACTAAAAGATGATGAAACTGTAATTGAATATTTTCTAACTGAAAAATATTTATATGTATTTACGATATCTAAATCTAAAATTAACTTCATAAAACTTCCAAAAGCAAAAGACATTCAATCTGTTTTACAAGTATATAGGGAGCGATTAGCAATACGAGAAGATGTTACCCAACAATCAAAGATCTTATATAATTTATTAGTAAAAGAATTAAATTTAGTCACTAAGCGATTGATTATAATTCCTGATAAAGAATTAAACCATTTACCATTTGAAGCTTTAATAAAAGACGATGTTTTTTTGGTCGAGGATTATATAATATGTTATTCGGGTTCTGCAAGTTTATTAAAAACGCAGCAAGAAGATTTTTTCGACTTTAAATTTGCTGCTAATTGGATTGGTTTTGCGCCAGAGTTTAAAACAAATAACGCATTGACCTCGAGTAAAATAGAAATAGAATCTGTAGCTAAGTTAATGAACGGAGATACGTTTTTAGGAGAGCAAGCGTCAATAGAGAATTTTAAAAATTATGCTCAAAATTCTTCCATTTTGCATTTGGCTACACATGCAGAAATAGACAAGGTTAATCCATTATATAGCAAATTGTTTTTTGCTCAAGATTCGGTATTAACGGCTTCAGATATTTACACGTTACCAATTAATGCCGAATTAACTGTTTTAAGTGCTTGTGAAACAGGATTTGGGAAACTTGAGAAAAGTGAAGGTGTAATGAGTATGTCTCGAGCATTTCAGTATGCTGGAGTAAGAAGTACAGTAATGAGTTTATGGAAAGTGCCTGATCAAGAAACCGCTAAACTTATGGAGTCGTTTTATAGGTATTTAAAAGAGGGAAACTCTAAGGATGAAGCGCTTAAGAAAGCAAAAATAGAGTATCTAAAAACAACAGATGATGCTGTTTTAAAACATCCTTTTTATTGGTCTGGATTTGTGATTTCTGGAGATGTATCTGCGTTAGAGTCAAACTCTAAAACCTGGTTAATTGGGTTGATTTTATTTGGAGTTCTTGCGTTGTTTATGTCTGGAAAACAATTAATCAAGTTGTTTAAGTAAGTGTCTTACTTCTTTATTCTTAAACAAAGTTGAGGTATCTAATTCGTTTAAAATCATTTTTGAATTTTCAATATCATTTAAACGTAAATGTGCTAAAGCGAGATACCAATTATTTTTAGCATCGAGACTATCTGTAGTTTTTAAATTATTTTCTAAAATTGTGATTGCTTCCTCTGTTTTATTCAATTTTAATAGCACATTAGCTTTATAAAATGCAATAGTTTCATCAGAATTTTCTTTTAGCAATTCATTAAAATACAGAAGTGCTTCAGTGTATTTTTTTGTTTCGTAAGCAGTAAAAGCTTTTGTTTTTAAATCGGTTTTTGTTTCTCCTCTTACAATAGGTTGTACAACATTTCTATAAGGTTCAAAATTTTCTGCATAGAGTTTTTCAGCATCAATAGAACTATTAAAATACCAAAAACTAGTTAATCCTAATAGGGCGATTACAGTGGCTGCTACAAACCAGTTTCTATAATTAAAACTTGAATTTCCCTCTGCTTCGAAATTTCGCAATTGTTGTTTTACAGTTTTACGCTCTTCTTTTTTAATAACAGCTTTTAAGTTGTTTTGAAAAGCAACTTCTTTTGCAAACTCAGAATCTGTAGCCAATAAATGATCAAATTCTTTTTTAGCTTCAAGGGAAAGCGTTTTAGAAATATAGTTTGCGATTAATTCGTCTTTATTCATAATTAGGATTTAAAAATCAGGTCTCTTAGGGTTTTTAAGCATCGTGATTTTTGGCTTTTAACAACATCTTTAGTGTTGTAATTTAATTCTTTCATAATCTCTTCAAGATCAAAACCTCTATAATAAAATAAGGTTAAAACATCTTTGCATTTTTGGCCTAATGTCTTAAAAGCGGTTTGTAATTGCTTTTGTTTATCAGTTAGTTCATTGTTATATGTATTAACAGACAATTCAATTTCCTTATTAATAAAATGAGATCTATCTTCAACTAAATGCAATTTATTTTGTTGCTTTACTTTGTTGTAAATCATATACTTGCCTATGCTAAACAAGTAGGTTTTTAATTCACTTTTCAGGTCATCAATAGTTCCATTTACAGCATTATCTCTTAATGCAATAATCGCATCTTGATAGATGTCTATAACATCTTCTCTTGCGATCGGATATTTTTTAGCAAAACCGATAAAAGCCAATCTATTGTTTGAATAGATCTGTTTAAGAGCATTTTGATCTCTATTTTTTAAGGCTTCAATAACAGCTTTGTCTGTCATATTAGTGTTGGCTTTTTTTTAAAGTAAACATGAATAGTAAAAATAGAAAAAACTTACATAGCATGTTTACCTTTTAAAATATTAAGTACTAACAAGTAGATTATTAACCAATAAATCAGAAAATCATGTCACAAAAATTCATTGCATTATTGGTAATTGGGGTTTTAAGTTATGCTTCTCTAGCACCAATGATGAATGCACAAACAAGAAGGCAAACAGTAGATCACAGAAAAGAAAAACAATACACAGTTCTAGAGCATTACTGGAGTAATGACAGAAAAGATAATCTAACTACGGCATCTGAAAAAGGGAAAAAGGCAGCAAAAGCGGCTAAATATCGATTTGTACGACAAGATGGTTACGTGCTAAGCAAAGCCTCAAATGTTGAAGGCAAGTCTGTTCCGTTGTATTTGTATTATAATAAAACGCGTAGAGATTATTTTACAACTGCCACAACCGTTGGTATTAAGTCTGCAAATTCAGCAGGATATGTGAAAATTGGTTTAGAGGGTTATGTCTTGCAAACAGTTAATTCTAAATTTAAACATTTGTACAAACCCCTTTGGTTATATTATAATAATTCTCGTAAAGATAATTTTACAATTGCTACATCTAAAGGAATGAAAGCTGCTGAAGCAGCTGGTTACAGAAAGGTTAGAATTGAAGGTTATATTAGAATAAATAACAAAAAATCAACGAATTCTAGTATTACAAAAATTTCAGACCCTTTTACAAGACTAAAAAAAGAAGCACAAAAAACTGTCCTTAAAAAGTCTAAAATGGAATCGGTAAAAATAACTACGAATAACCCAAACTGGAAAACAAGATCGAGGACAGAAATTGAATTTGTACCATTTAAACTTGAGGATGATAACGGAAAACCTATCTCACCCAACGAAAAAATAACGTTAAAAACAGGTAAAATTATTACAGCTCAAGAGCTTATAGATAAAACTAATGATCTCGAAAGAAAACTCAATAAACAAGGCTATTCCTTAAGGAATAATTCAAAAAAAATAATCTCAACCACAGTAACTGGGAAGCAGTTTTTAGATGACAGAAAAGCATTAGCTCCAAAATCTATAGGAGCTTTTAAAAACGAACCTCAAGTAAAAAACTTTATGAGCTTAGAAAAGAAGGTGAAAGTTGGAGGACGATCTCCAAGAGGTAGAAGAAAGACTATTACCTTAAAACCATATAGTATGTATAGTGAGAGAGAAAAAAAGTTAGTAAATACGTATAATTTTTTAAATACATCTGGAAACGTTTTAGCACAAAAAACAACAAAACTTCGTAATTATAAAGATTTTAAACTCAAGAAATTAGGAAATCTTTCAAAACTATATAAAGTTGATATAACTAATAAAAGAGATTGGGGTTTTGGTAACCCAAGTACTTTTCAAGCCAAAATAGAAGGTTCTATTAATCGCTTTGCAATAATTTATCCGTTTGATTCTAAAAATCCTGATAGAAATAAATCTGAGTTTAAAGTAACAGCAAAAGGAAAAGCAAAAGGAGCTCTTTTTGGTAATGAAATGGATATACTCAATGCGAGTTGTATGTTTTATGCGCCATCGAATATCTCAAAAAACATGGTAGCTTCAGTTTCGGTAAAAGCAATGGAAACAACTCTTTTTAGCTTAAATAAATCGTATCCACAAAGAAAATCATTTTCTAAAACACATGGCAAAACTTTTGATAAATCGTTTGAAATAGAAATACCAATTATAGCAGGTATAGATTTTAAAGGACTTATTGGAGTTAAGGGTGAAGTTGGGTTTGAATATGAAGCGAAAATTGAAAGAACTGTAGCATCAGTTCATGCAAAACCAATAGTTGACTTAAAAGGCTATGCAGAAGCAGGTGTTGAATTTTTAGACCTTCTTGGTGGCGGTGTTGGAGGAAAGTTAACCTTCATTAAAGGTGAATTTGATTTAAATGCACACACAGGTATTTGGAGTCAGAATTCGGAAGAAATTGTTCTTGGAATTAAATATTATTTCGGATATGACGTAGAAATGTTAAGTGGTGAAATGTATGCTTATCTAGAAGCTTGCATAAAATATATTGGATGCTATCGTCCTGTAGAACATCAATTTTTTAAATGGGATGGGTTTAAGGATTCTGGTACAATAGTAGAAGGTGATATACTTATTCCATTAGCAAACATTGCTAGATATGATGAGCAGCCCGTTTTAAGTCAAAATTAATGAAAACGTTAATAAGAACTTTATGCTTTTTACTTCTTATAGGATCCATAAATATTGGATGTGTAGGAAGTAAAAAGGCTATCGTTTCAAAACAATCTTCTTATAAATTTAGTTCAGAAAACTTTGGGTATAGCGACATTAAAAAAATGTATAGTCTGGATACTGTAAATGCAAATAAGTCCTTTTTTAAAAGTGAGACATTACAGTATATAGAAATGGAAATTCAAAGTGAAATAAAAAAAACAGTTCTTAAACAAACTAGAGGTAGCATTTTAATTAGCTATCAATTACAAAATCCAATGGTCGATATAAAACGAGGAGAAGACTCAATTAAATCGGATATAGTTATTAAAGATTTGATGAAGCCTGTTTTTGTTCAAGTCAAAACTTCAGGAGAAATAGAGCATATAAAATTTAATTCTGAAATAACAGAAACAGCTAAAGGATTATATAAAGAAATGATAAGTAGAATGCAGTTTGTTGAGCCCATTAAAAAAATCACAAAATGGCAGTCTACCGAAGAAAATACAACTGGATCTTTTATAGCCGAATATGACACAAAAAAAACAAATAAAAAGAGTAAAGTTTATCACAAGAAAATCCTAAGGTATTTAACATATAAATCAAGAAAAGAAAATCAGAATATAAAAATAGATAATAACACAACAATTGAAACAGATAATTATGGGTCTGTAAAAGAAATAAATACTTCCGAAGCCCAAATCGTGCTTCATAATAATGATACTCTTAGTGTATTAGGGTCTAAGGTTTCGGTTTTTAAGACTTCCGAAAAACGAATTAAGAATGATGATATTGAAGACCTTTTGCGCTTAGAGAAATCTAATAGATATTCTCGAAAAACAACTCTAAGCGAACCGTTATCGAAAGAAAAAATTAAACAAATGTCCTATTCAGGAACTTTAGGATCTGACGATTGGGAGTCGCTAATTGGGTATTTATCTAAAACAGATAACTTAACTAAAAATGCTATAGATGATTTAATTTTAAAATTTAGAGCACTTTTTTACCTGCATTCCGAGTATTGTAATCAAGCTGTTTCTGTTCTTGATAAAGAATTAAATACTTCAAATGTCTTTATTGTATTAACCAAAGCTTTATCCATTACGGAAACACCAAGTTCAACGGATGCTTTAGCAAAGGTTATTGAAAAGAATAAAAATAATGAAGATTTAGTAGGCACTTTAATTCCTGTATTAACAACAACAAAATATCCAACTGATAAGGCTATTAATGTTTTAAAAGCTATTGCGTTTAGTAACGAAGCGTCTCAAGATTATTTTACGAAGTCTACAGCACAATTGGCTTTAGGAGGTATGGCAAATAGATTAAGACAATCAGACTCATTAAAATCTAATGAGTTAACACACTTTCTTATAAAAAAAATGAAACTCGAAAAAAATACTATACAATCTCTTTTGGTGTTAGGAAACACAGGTTCGCCTTTAATTTTTTCTCACATCAAAACTTTGCTTGATACTAAAGCAACATCTATAGAAATTAAGATTGAGGCCATTTCTGCATTATTACTTATTGAAGGTATAGACGTTTTAGATTATTTAAAGCATCTTATTTACAATAATAAGGAGGAGTCTATAAGAAGCAAAGCCCAAGAAGTGTTGGATCTCCGAAAGAACTATTTCAACAATTAAATGTGTTCATGTTTACCTTTTAAAATATTAAGTACTAACAAGTAGATTACTAACCGATAAAATAGAAAATCATGGAGTTAAACGAAGACAAATTGCACGACTTATTAGGAAAAGTGGTAACCGAAATGGGAGCAGCGGCGAATGGATCCTTGGTAACAATTGGAGACAAACTAGGTCTATATACAACCTTATCTGAGTCTGGACATTTAACCTCTCATGAGTTGGCGGCAAAAACGAATACTGCTGAACGATATGTTAGAGAATGGCTATCTGCTCAAGCAGCATCTGGATATGTAGAATATGACGCTTCAAGTCAAAAATTTTTTATGACGCCAGAGCAATCCATGGTTTTTGGAAATAGAAAAAGTCCAGTATTTATGACAGGTGCATTCTATGCCATTTCTTCATTATATCACGATGAGCCAAAAATAGAAAATGCTTTTAAAACAGGTGAAGGCGTGTCTTGGGGCGATCATAATTCTTGTTTATTCTGTGGTACAGAGAAATTTTTCAGCCCATCTTATGAAGGGAATTTAATTTCTAGTTGGCTTCCGTCTTTGGATGATGTTGTTGAAAAATTAGAAAAAGGAGCTAAAGTAGCTGATATTGGTTGTGGTCATGCTGCTTCAACAATTATAATGGCAAAAGCTTTCCCAAAGTCTACATTTATAGGTTTTGATTATCATAAACCCTCAATCGACCAAGCTAAAGAGAGAGCCAAGGAAGCTGGTGTGACTAATGTCTCTTTTCAAGTCTCCACAGCAAAAGATTTCCCAGGGACGGATTACGATTTTATTACGTTTTTTGATTGTTTACATGATATGGGAGATCCAGTTGGTGCTTGTGCGCATACAAAAGCAGCCTTAAAACCAGATGGGACATGTATGATTGTTGAGCCATTTGCGAAAGACACTTTAGAAGAAAACTTAAATCCTGTTGGTAGAGCATTTTATGCCTTCTCAACAATGCTCTGTACACCATGTTCTTTAAACCAAGAAGTCGGAATGGCTTTAGGAGCTCAAGCTGGAGAAAAACAACTAAAAGAGGTAATTTCTAATGGAGGTTTTTCAAAATTTAAACGTGCTACAGAAACACCATTTAATCTAATACTGGAAGCAAGACCTTAAATAAAAATCTTATAAGACATAAAAACGAAAATCATGAAATTAAAATTACTCATATGTGCTTTATTTGTTTCAATATTAGCAGAAGCTCAGATAACAAAAACAGAAGCTTTTACAATTGGAACGAAATTGGCATTTTACCCTGACCAATGTGGAAATGTAATTCCGGAAGCGACCGGAAAATTAGCGTTTTGCGATAGGGATAATAATCTAGGCGTTGTAGAGCGTAGTTATGGACTTAATGATAGACGTGCAGAACGTATGCTTCCAAATCATTTTAATGAAGATGAGTATTATGTAACAGGTAAAGGCTTATCTATTAGAAATACAGATGGTACTTGGGGAAATATACCAAATATTGCGATTCCTTTTTGGGGAAACCAGTATCTGCCAACCATAAGAACAGGCTTGGTATTGCCGAACGGGAAAGTTATTATACAAGCCACAAATGCAGGTTACCTTTTTAATATTTACGACAGAAATTTAAAAACCTTTACACCTATTAATTTTCCGAATAACAAGTATCCACAGCAAATGGTTTACGATCAAGATAGAAACTTAACTTGGGCTTTTGCCACTAGCGGAAATACAACCTATCTTTTTAAGTATAATGATACAGGCAATGCGCTTACCGAAGTTGCAGATGTAGGGAATATTAGTATAGGTGGTAACTCAATAAATCTAGTTTATAATGATGATTTTATTTACTTAGGAAACAGCCAAGGGCTTTATAAAATAGATATTACAGATTATGTAAATTCAGTTCCAGTAACGCACTACGATTCTTCAACAACTCCAAGTTTACCTTTTAATAGCGTTAGTGATTTACAGTTTGATGCTAATAACGATTTGTGGCTTGCAAATAATGGATCTAATGATGGAGCTATTGTTAAATTCAATATTACTAATGAAACTTATATCTCTTACCAAACACCAAGACCAGATAACCCAGCAATCACTATTAAATTTAATAAACTTGCTTTAGATGAAACAGGTTTAATTTGGGCAGTTGGTAATAATTATTCTGGCTTAGTTAAATTAACGTTTAATAACTCTTCACCTACTTGGACATTGCTTCCATTAACCGATTTAGCAACATTAGGAGTTCCGATAACCTACAACCCAAATAATATTTACTTCAGAAACAGCAGATTTTATTTTACAACAACAGACTTCTCTAGTGGGTCTAATAATAATTTTGAAGTTATTATTAACGATAATGATGTTTGGACTGGACGAAATGATAACGCTCTTGGAAATTTATCTAGTAGAATGAATTCGCGATTTACGGATAATGTACCTGACTCTAATGGAGGTGTTTGGTGGTTTAATGGCCATGATGATATTGTAGTATATAGAGATAGTGATGATAATCATCAATCTATATTGATTGATAATATTGGTTTTTCTGGAGTAGTAGATGATGATAGTAAGGCTATTGTTAGAGGAGGAAGCCCTAATGAGTTGCGGAAAATTGATTTTCCAAACGCGAATTCTATTCAAAACGGAGTTAATCAAGCTAATGATATGAAGCGAGTTTTAGATCAGGTTTGGGTTTTTGATCGTGGAAATAAAAAAATAGATGCTTACAAAGGTGATGCATTAATACATACTTACAACTTAGATGAAGATTGGTATCAATACGTGTTTGATTTTGCAGTAGATGATGATGGAAATGCTTGGTTTATGCAAAATAGTAGTGGTAGTTTAATTATTAAAAAATTTGATATTACTACATTAACAACAACGACCTATGATGTTGAAGTTCAAGATGTAAGTTTAAGTACATTGCGTAAAATAGTTTCTGCACCAAATGGAGGTGTTTGGTTTCTTGGTAGATTAGGAGCTGTATATCAAGAGAATGATGTGTTTTATGATTTTATGGCAGCAGACTATACCGAGATATATAACCTATATGATATTGCTGTAAATACAAATGGTAAAGCGTATTTACTCAATAATGATAGTGCTTCTATCACTACCATTGAAAACCCAACAGATGCCAACCCAATAGTAACAAATATTAGCTTAGAGAATACTAACGCAATTATGCCATCATTAGACCATTACAGACCTGGTGCTATAGCAATTGATAGCGAGGGAAGTATTTGGACACACGCTTCTCAAAACGCATTTAAACTTATAGATAATGATGTAGCTGCAGAATATATTCCAAATCCCGATGTGTTAAGTATCGAAGATCATAAAGTTGGTTCTAGGTTAAGCATTTATCCAAATCCAACAAATGGTATCATCAATATCAAGACGAATTTACAAATAGATAGCGTTGATGTGTTTTCCATTTTAGGTGAAAAAATTAGAACATTTAAAAACACAAACGAAATAGATTTATCTAACCAAGAACAGGGGATTTACCTTTTGAAAATAATAATTGAAGGACGAATTACAAACAAAAAGATTATACTACAATAGTATTATTCTCTAAACCAAATAAATATGCATCACTTTAAATCAACTATTTATTTACTGTTTTTTTGCTTGGCTATACAATCTTGTAAAGCCCAACAAAAAGCAACAACTTTACCTAAAATTGAAAATTATACCAAAGGTGAATTACTTATTAAAGCATCTCTAGATGGTACTACGGAAAATGGAGTCGAAGTCGGAAAAATTACGGTAGATGGCACTATCCATTTTAATTGGCAAAACGCAATTGTTACCATAAATGAAGATAATTATTATATGTATTCAATTAAAAAATCTGCAGGAATGTCTTTTTGTAATCAAAAAGAAATAGTGCAAGACAATGAAAATGCTAAAGCAGTAAAAATTGATATGTTATCAGTTTATAAATATGGACAAGTGGTTGGTAGCTTGTTTCCCGCGACGCAAAAAGAGATTGAAGACAACAGTGGTTTAAATAGAAGCTCTAGTTTGGTTTTAGGAAGTACAATTTCATGGATTTATAGTGATAGTGATGTTGTTTTTAACGCAAATTGTACGGTAAACCAGGAGAGGGAGAATAGTTATAGCTTTAAAGAAACAACAACCTACAATCTGCATCTAAATAAGGGCTGGAACATTGTGCAAAACACATTATTAGAAAAAGAAGATTGGAAAAATAATAATGACCAAGGGAGTTTACCTAAAACAATTAGCAAAGCAATTGTTCGGAAAATACCTCCAAATATTAATTGGTATTTAAAATATTGGGCAAATGATGAGTTATTAGAAATAGAGTATCAGCTTGCAATACAAACACCAATTACAAAACAACAGTACGAAAATTGGTTGCCAAAAAAGTTAGGGAAATTAAAAAGAACGGATTATGAAATTGGTAAAACAATAGAGCGTATGCCAACCATTAATAATGTATATCTGCTTTTTGAAAAAGGCTCAAAAAAAATAGAACTTACCATTGTTGATTGTGCAGATAATAAAGATGCTGCAGGTGTTTATACACTTATGAAGGATATGGCAAGTCGAGATTGGAAAGATGAAACCGAAACAGGTTATAGTACTGCTACAAAAATGGATGATAATCGCGTAATGATAGATTTTAATGAAAAAGAAGTAAAAACGACACTAAACTATAATGCAAATGAAAGGTTTGTAATTAAAGCTGAGGCAATAGATGTAACACCAGATGAGTTATGGAATCTTCTTAAAGAACTCAATTTAAAAGATCTTAAATAAAAAAGCGTGTAATTTGAGGTTAAAACGAAAAACGGGATTATAAGTAAGAAACATATTGTTAAATAAATCGAGACATTCCCAATTACACATTTTTACTTTCTAAGCACACATAAATTCTTGATGCTTTGTAGAGTATTACATATAATAATATATAATTAACCATTAACTTTTAAGCTATGAAAATTTTAAACACAAAGAATTTAATATTCGTTTTAATATGTTGTTTCACACTGCAATGTGTATCTGCTCAATTAGGAAAAGCAAGTAAGGTTAAACTTCCTGCAACTTACGATTTCGATTACATCTACAAACTAAAAATGACTCATAAAAAAGGAGATATGACGTTTGATTATTATCTAAAGGAAAATGCGGAGTATTTTGGTTTTAATTCTGCCGAAATGAGCAAATCAAGTCCAGATACAAAAATCTTTATGGTTATGGACAACAACCTTAACATTACTGCAATGTTTATGGAAATGATGGGTAAAAAAATAGTGCAGAAAACAAAACTGAAAGCCTCTGATTTTAATTCTGATGACGAAAACATGTCTGACTATAAATTTACCGAGATAGAGTCTAAAACCATAAACGGATTTGAATGTGAAGGCTTTGTAAGTGAAAATGATAAAATGAAAATCACTTTCTATATTACTGATGATGTCCCAGTAAGTTTTAACCAAATTTTTGGTGCTAACATGAAGAGTTTACCAAAAGGTTTCAATCCTGCGATAATGAAAAAGTATGAGGAAAACGGATTGATGATGGAAATGATTTTTGAAGACAAGAAGAAATCTAAAAACAATATGACGATGGAATGTACAAGTATTGAAAAAACAGATTTCTCAATCGATACCACAAAATATGGTTCTATGATGGGAGCTTTTGGTGGTTAAACTAAGTAAGCGATATTGTCTTTTAATTTGTAGGAATTTGAAGTAATACCTTTGTACCAGAAGGTGTTTCTTGATTGTATAAATCCTCAATTTTTAAAGTGTAAGAATTAGGAAATGTTTTAGAGAAATTAGCTAGTCTTGCTTTGGTAATGTCTATGCCTAAAGATTTACGTTTTAACCTTTTATTGTCTTTTATTTTTTTAGAAGCAATACGGCCAATACCATTATCAATAATTTCGAATGTAATAAAGTTTGGAGAATTTTTGAGTACATTTAATTCAATCTTTTTGTTTTCAGGTTTTGAAGATAAACCATGCCATAAAGCATTTTCTATAAACGGTTGAAGAATTAAAGAAGGTACTTTGGTCACTTCGGTGTTTATGGATTCATCTACATTAATTGTAAAGTCTATTTCGTTAGAAAAACGAATATTTTCAATATTCATATACAATCTCATGGTTTCTAATTCATCATTTAGAGACGTTTCCTTTTCTTTTGAAGCAATTAGGAATTTGCGAATCAACTTAGAGAATTTATTGAGATAGTAAACGGCATTTTCTTTTTCGTTATTTATAATGTAAAGCTTAATAGAATTTAAAGAATTGAAGATGAAATGAGGATTCATTTGACTCCGCAACATATCTTGCTCTAAGGTTAAGATTTGTTTTTCTTGCCTTAGAGTTCTAGTTCTATTGATAATAAAAAGTGTAATACCTAGAATTAAAAGAGCTAAAATAGAATACCAAAAAATCTTTTGATTTCTTTCTAAACGCAATCGTACATCTTCATTTTCTGATGCTAATATTTTAATCTGATTATTTTTGTTTTCATTTTCGTACTCAACAGCAATGTCATTAACATACTGAAGGTTTTGTTCTGTAAGTATAGTATTCTCTATCTCTACAGCTTTTTGATAATAGTCTAACGCAATATCAAAATTCTTGTTTTTTTGATTTACTTCAGAAAGTAACTTGTTAGATTCGGCAACCGAAGATCTCAAATTGTATGTTTCCGCTATTTCGAGTGCTTTTTTTAAGTTTTTTTCAGCTGAAGGAAGTTTTTTTAATTCAATTTCTAATTGACCTAGATTAATGTAAGAAGAGGCTATGTAAAATTGATCTTTCAGTTCTATAGCTTTTTCTAATGCATCCTTAATAATAGGTTCTGCATCTTTATAGTTTTCTTTTTTAAGGTAAATTCCACCAATACTATTATAGCATATCATTCGACCAATTTCAGAATCAATGGCATCATTATAGGCTAATGACTTTTTATAATTTATTAAGGCAGTTTCTAAATATCCTTTTGATTCTTGTGCATAACCAATGTTATGATAATTAATAGCTAGGCCTAATTTATTATCCGCTTTTTCTTCGATTTTAAGTGATTTATTAAATTGGGTTATGGCTAAATCGTATTGCTTTAGAGCCAAGTATATATTGCCAATACTATTTTGCGATACGGCAATATTATAGCTAACTATTTCTGAAGGATCTTTGACAGCATATGCTATTTTTAATGCTTCGGTATGATAGTCTAGTGCTGGTTTAATAATATCCATTCGTCTGTAAACAACGCCAAGCATATTTAGACTTATAATTCTTAATTCGTCATTATCAAGCTTATCAGCATAGCTTTTTGCTTCGAGGTGAAGCTTTATTGATGCATCGTAATTTGAGATATTTCTATTTATAACGCCAAGTGCGTTAAGTGCATAAGTGATGCCTTCGTTATATGTAATAGCTTTAGTGGCATCCAATACACGTTTCATTTTCAGACTGTCTCTTTCAAATGGTTTTAATACAGAGTCAATACTGACATGATTAAGAGGTTGAGTGTTTTTTATAAAAGTAAGCGCAGTTTCAAAATCTGATTCTTGAGCATGGCTATAGGAAGCATATAGAGAAATAACTATAAGAAAACGAATAAGTCTATTTGAAATATGTGAGGTTTTTTTCAGACTAATCATAGGTTAAAGTTTTTCTAGAAAATCTGACTTTCGTTGTCTCGCAACAGGAATCTTATGATCGCTATCCATAATCACATAGCCTTCATTTTTTATAAATGCTTTTATTTTATTTAGGTTGATAATGTAAGAATTATGAATTCTAAAAAAGTAATGTTCAGGTAAAATTGCATCCACTTCCTTTAACTTTTTGGTTACTACTATCTTTTTCTGATTTTGTAAAAAAAGTGTGCTATAATTTCCGTCGGATTCTACATAAATAATATCATCCAAATCTAAAAAGAGAAGCTTGCCATCTGTGTTAATTGTAATTCGTTTTTTATCAAACTTTGAGTTAAAGTTAGATAGCATGCGCTCAAATTTCATTGAATTAATGGTGCGATCACTATATTTTTGAATCTTATTAATTGACTCTCTTAAATCGTCAGAATCAATAGGCTTTAAGAGGTAGTCAATAGCTTCATGTTTTAAGGCTTTTATCGCATATTCATCATAGGCTGTAGTAATTACAACTGCAAAATTAATGTCTTTGAGTTGTTCTAAAAATTGAAACCCACCAATAGTTGGCATTTGTACATCTAAGAACAAACAGTCTGGTGTATTTGAATCTAAATATTTTAAAGCTTCATCTGGGTTTGTAAATGAGGCAGTAACCTCAATCTCTTTACTAAAATTACTGAGCTCCCAAATTAAACTTTGAATGGCCTTAGGCTCATCATCAACAATTACAGCTTTTAACATGGTAAATATATATAGTCATAAAGATATGTATATAATGAATGTATTGCATATAATTATGTGTGCAATGCATGGTTTTATGTATAATGTGTTCTGAAAAATAAAACTAAATTTAGACTATCCAGTTATACATATTTCTTTACCAGTTATACATTACGACCAAAAAGTATGATGCTTTCTGTGGATATTTGATAAATTAAACTTGGCAAATTAAGGGCTTGTCTTTAAGGTTAACTGCTATTAATTAAAAAAGTAAGAATTTATAAAAACTCTGATTTTTTTAAGTGTTAATTTAT